>NZ_JBBOWN010000009.1:0-1219 GCF_038007085.1 Streptococcus sp. FSL E2-3494 | reverse complement strand
ATATGGGCACCTCTAAAAACTCCTCAAAAAACCTATAAAATGAGATAATAGAAATACAAGTATAAAACTCGATAAACGAGGTTAAACACGATGCATTTATTTACTGATGATGAAAAAATCTTGTCAAAACTCACTGAAAAAGGTAATCCATTGGAACGTCTAGACGCTGTCATGGATTGGCAACTCTTTCTCCCCTTGTTATCAGAATTGTTTTCTCGCAAGAATAAAGTTATTGGTCGTGGAGGTCGTCCTCACCTTGATTACCTCATGATGTTCAAAGTCCTTTTACTTCAACGATTACATAACTTGTCTGACGATGCTATGGAATATCAATTGCTTGATCGCTTATCCTTTCGTCGTTTCGTTGGTTGCCACGAAGATAATGTCCCAGATTCAAAAACTATCTGGCTTTATCGAGATCGCTTGACTCAATCAGGTCGCGAAAAGGAATTATTCGACTTGTTCTATACTCAACTCTCGGACGAAGGTTTGATTGCCCACACAGGTCAAATAGTTGATGCTTCATTTGTGGAATGTCCTAAGCAACGCAATTCCCGTGAGGAAAACGAGAAAATCAAAGCGCATGAAACTGTAGAAGGTTGGAACAAAGCCAAACGATGCCAAAAAGATATCGATGGGAGCTGGACTCAAAAAGGGGGTGTTCGTTACTTTGGCTATAAAAATCACGTCTGTGTTGATAGAAAATCAAAGCTAATCAAAGATTATGGCGTCACAACAGCTAGTATACATGACTCCAATGTTCTAGCTTCTCTTTGTGATGCCAACGAACCTGTATTTGATGATAGTGCCTATGTGGGGAAAAGTGTTCCTGACAACTGCCAACACCATACCGTCCGTCGTGCTTTCCGAAATAAACCATTGACCGATACTGACAAGAACATTAACCGTCATATTGCCAAAGTCCGTTGTCGAGTTGAGCATGTTTTTGGTTTTATTGAAAATAGCATGAAGGGAAGTACCTTTAGAGGGATTGGAATGGATAGGGCAAAGACAAATGTGACCTTAACCAACCTCCTCTATAACATCTTTCGATTTGAACAGATTAAACGACTAGGGTTGAAATCATGGGCTTAGTGCGCCCAAAAATTGGGAAATAGCCTTGAGTAAGACTCACAAACAAAAATTTACAAGAAATAAACTGTAGATTAAAGATAAATTTGACGCTCTAGATGCTCTACTGGTGTTTTTAGAGGTTCCC
>NZ_JBBOWN010000008.1:0-2038 GCF_038007085.1 Streptococcus sp. FSL E2-3494 | reverse complement strand
ATATGTAATTACTTACATATGGAATTTGATATAGATATTCAATTTTCAATGGACAATACTTGAATCTTTCGATTCAATGGAGCCTAGCGGGATCGAACCGCTGACCTCCTGCGTGCAAAGCAGGCGCTCTCCCAGCTGAGCTAAGGCCCCACAAGACCTCTCAAAACTAAATAAGAAACTCAAGTACATTCCGTTTTTCCTTAGAAAGGAGGTGATCCAGCCGCACCTTCCGATACGGCTACCTTGTTACGACTTCACCCCAATCATCTGTCCCACCTTAGGCGGCTGGCTCCAAAAGGTTACCTCACCGACTTCGGGTGTTACAAACTCTCGTGGTGTGACGGGCGGTGTGTACAAGGCCCGGGAACGTATTCACCGCGGCGTGCTGATCCGCGATTACTAGCGATTCCGACTTCATGTAGGCGAGTTGCAGCCTACAATCCGAACTGAGATTGGCTTTAAGAGATTAGCTCGCCGTCACCGACTCGCAACTCGTTGTACCAACCATTGTAGCACGTGTGTAGCCCAGGTCATAAGGGGCATGATGATTTGACGTCATCCCCACCTTCCTCCGGTTTATTACCGGCAGTCTCGCTAGAGTGCCCAACTGAATGATGGCAACTAACAATAGGGGTTGCGCTCGTTGCGGGACTTAACCCAACATCTCACGACACGAGCTGACGACAACCATGCACCACCTGTCACCGATGTACCGAAGTAACTTTCTATCTCTAGAAATAGCATCGGGATGTCAAGACCTGGTAAGGTTCTTCGCGTTGCTTCGAATTAAACCACATGCTCCACCGCTTGTGCGGGCCCCCGTCAATTCCTTTGAGTTTCAACCTTGCGGTCGTACTCCCCAGGCGGAGTGCTTAATGCGTTAGCTGCGGCACTGAATCCCGGAAAGGATCCAACACCTAGCACTCATCGTTTACGGCGTGGACTACCAGGGTATCTAATCCTGTTCGCTCCCCACGCTTTCGAGCCTCAGCGTCAGTTACAGACCAGAGAGCCGCTTTCGCCACCGGTGTTCCTCCATATATCTACGCATTTCACCGCTACACATGGAATTCCACTCTCCCCTTCTGCACTCAAGTTTGACAGTTTCCAAAGCGAACTATGGTTGAGCCACA
Source organism: Streptococcus sp. FSL E2-3494 (assembly GCF_038007085.1). Lineage (NCBI taxonomy): Bacteria > Bacillati > Bacillota > Bacilli > Lactobacillales > Streptococcaceae > Streptococcus > Streptococcus sp. FSL E2-3494. The sequence continues at coordinate 905 of NZ_JBBOWN010000008.1, read as the reverse complement.
GCCTTTAACTTCAGACTTATCAAACCGCCTGCGCTCGCTTTACGCCCAATAAATCCGGACAACGCTCGGGACCTACGTATTACCGCGGCTGCTGGCACGTAGTTAGCCGTCCCTTTCTGGTAAGCTACCGTCACAGTGTGAACTTTCCACTCTCACACCCGTTCTTGACTTACAACAGAGCTTTACGATCCGAAAACCTTCTTCACTCACGCGGCGTTGCTCGGTCAGGGTTGCCCCCATTGCCGAAGATTCCCTACTGCTGCCTCCCGTAGGAGTCTGGGCCGTGTCTCAGTCCCAGTGTGGCCGATCACCCTCTCAGGTCGGCTATGTATCGTCGCCTAGGTGAGCCATTACCTCACCTACTAGCTAATACAACGCAGGTCCATCTTGTAGTGGAGCAATTGCCCCTTTCAAATAAATGACATGTGTCATCCATTGTTATGCGGTATTAGCTATCGTTTCCAATAGTTATCCCCCGCTACAAGGCAGGTTACCTACGCGTTACTCACCCGTTCGCAACTCATCCAAGAAGAGCAAGCTCCTCTCTTCAGCGTTCTACTTGCATGTATTAGGCACGCCGCCAGCGTTCGTCCTGAGCCAGGATCAAACTCTCATTAATACTTTAATAATTGTTCGAGCGTTAACTCATTACCGTCGTCTGACGATTTATTCTTGTAAATTGACAGGTTATAATTCTTCTATCATAACCCTGCACTTGGTTTCTTATTCAGTTCTCAAAGGTCTTTGCCTCTCTTGAGACAACTTCTATATTCTAGCAAAGACAGAATATCTTGTCAACACTTTTTTTGAAGTTTTTTTCTCTTCTTCGTGCTGGCCGTCTCTCAAGAGACAGCTTATTTATAATATCATCCCTTCTTAAACTTGTCAATAGCTTTTTTAAAGTT
>NZ_JBBOWN010000007.1:0-2806 GCF_038007085.1 Streptococcus sp. FSL E2-3494 | reverse complement strand
TATCATAAATTAGAGACTGAGTAAGAAGTGATGGTTCTTACTCGGTAAGTGGTACGCTGTAGGAGGCGTGCCACTTTTTTTATTCGATTAAGTTATATAAATTATAACACACATAGGCACACCAAGCAAGTATTTTCTTTAGAATTGTAGCACAAAAAGCCTTTCTTTTTGAAAGGTTATTGTTATATAACTTGTTGTATAACTTTTTATCTAATTACCAAAACGAAGTCCTCGTTTTCCTTCTCGCTTACTAAAGCGACGTAGCTTATATACACGCTCAATCCGATTAAGTTTTGACTTGATTACACCTGCCGAAACAGACTCTAGCTCAGTCATTTTTTCATATTCCTCTCTCCAGGAACCAAAAAATAAATCTCTGAGTTGTTCCTCATAGTTGAGAACAATTATACGGCTCATTGTCTCTGCTCCCCACACTGTCCAGTACATACCACGCTTCTTCATTCTATAAGTAATTTTACGGTGTTGAGACTCCATAATACCTATCCCTGCATGAGTGAACCCTCTTAATTCAGCTGGCTTAGTGTATTGAAAATTATTGAGTAGCTTTCTCTTAAACTCCTTAAAAGTCTCTAGTTCTTCTTCGGTTGAAATCAATGCTTCTGTCGTATCAAAAACTGTGCGAAGTTTCCCTTTATCATGCTGCTTAATCGCCTGAAAAGCTCTATCCAGAAGCTCTTCTGAATAAGGTTTAAAAAAGGATTTTATCTTTTGGTTAACATGGTATTCATCCCAAAAGTGTTCGTGACGTTTAATTTTCAAGGCCTTAGCAATTTCCTTAAATACATATGGTGTATAACCGTGACCACCGTCAGAATTAGTAATAAGAAGTGTTCTTTCGGTTATCTCATAGGTGTTATAGAGATAGTCTAATACTTGCTCTCTAGCCAACCGATTATCCAAACCAACAAACTCCTTTTTATCTTTTAGCTCAAAACGATTACTACCAACTTTATGACTTCCAGTATGAACTACAAAATGCGATAAATCATAGTGACGGTTATCCGTATCTACGTCACGTGCCTTGACCATCACACCGTCACCTTCAATATAAATCACATCTACCTTATGCTTCTCTCTGCCATCAGTATCTTCATAAAAACGATAGGTTGCACGTTCTGCCAGCAGCTGATCACACAGTTTAACTGCTTGAACAACGGTAGGCTTTGTAATCGTAATATGGTAAGTCATCTGAATAACCTGAGTTACCTTTTCATAAGGCATCATCGTTGATAGTCTAGCAACCTGATACATAAATTCCCAGGAGAAACGCACATTCTTTTTTAACCCAAGTTTCTCATCCACTGGAACAAACCAGTCTTCCCCTTTCTTCCATCGGCGGCGGCGAAACGTAAACTCTCCAAAGGTAAAAGCAACTGTTCGTTCCATTGAGTGAATACAGGTGTATCCTCTAGCTTTCATCACTGGAACCATTTGCTCATCGTATTTAGCTACAAAATCATAAAAATCAAGGGCATTTTGGGCAAGCAGTTGTTCTTTAAGTTCTCGTTCATCAAAGTTTGTCATTGACTCTCTCCCATAAATTAGAATAACGTGCCCTATTTTATAAATTTACTGGAACCTTTTCAAATTTCTTTTTATTCTGTAAAGAAAAAGCCTTCCACAAAATGGAAAGCTCTTATGTTCTATTCGTTTTATTTTTTAGCTTGTTAGAATCTTTGAGAAGGTTCACTTGATCATTGATAAACATCTAAGTTATAAAGACAAATGGAATACCTACAATCATAACGATCCCTGCTTCCAAAAAGTCTGCAATGAATGAAAAGTCACCTGAAAAATGAACACCCACTGCAATTAGAAGAATTGGTAAAAACAGCACAGGAACAAATTTTAACGCTAACAATCCAATGACTAGTAAGAAAAACATATTTAATCCAATTGTCTGGTAGAAAATATAGAGAGCAATTGCTACAATCAACCACCATAAAGTCTGAACCATTTTTTTGAGGGAAACAAAAACAATCATAATCAGTCTCCTAATTTTTACTAATAATATGACAAGATTTCATCAGTCAAGTAAATTCTATTTGGCTGCCCTAAACCTTGCTTTACTTCTACGATAAGGTGTTTTTGTGCCAGAATTTTTTTAACCGAAATCACTGTCGTTTTACTACAATTTAGTGCTTCAGCCAAATCTTCATTTGAGAAGTAAATAAAAATATTCCCTTCATCATCTTGACCTTTATAGATAAAATCTATTGGTTTACGTAACCGATCTAGCAACAAAGCATAAGCTGTAACTCCATTAGCACCAAACTCAGGAAGGCAATGTTCCATCAATGGTCTAGGTACATAAAACTGCCCACTCTCTAAAACTGTTGTCGCAAACTCAGGAATATCACTCATGGTTGAAAGATAATTCATCAGTTTCTCCTTAATCCTTTAATTTACGTTGTAGTTTATTCCACTCTTGGATAATCAATTTTTCTAAATAATCTGAGGCAGACTTCGCCTTATGATAGGAAACCAACTCTTCGAGTTTTTTATAACGGACATCATAATGTAATGAAAAGGGGTAACGTCCCTTTTTATCGTAGCTGTCAGGTGATTTTTGTGCCGCTACTTCTTTACCTAATGATTGTTTTCGTTTTTTAGGTAGCTCCATATCAAAGGTGTCCCTTAATTGAGCAAAACGATTATTTGTCATTATGCTGTCTCTCCTTCTAGTACCGTTAAAATATTTTGATAGACATACTCTATATTATCATAAAATTTCTGATGATCCTGCTTTTGTTTTTCAGTCATTTGTTCACGTTGCTCAAAAACA
>NZ_JBBOWN010000006.1:0-4885 GCF_038007085.1 Streptococcus sp. FSL E2-3494 | reverse complement strand
TCATCTCTCTAGTTTCATTCCTAGCTTTATAATAGCTCCCCTTGAAGTCACTCCACTGTTCAGGAGATAACTCTACCTTACTTCCCAAAATTCCCTTTTTAGGACGAATAGAATCTAATTCACTATCAGAAATACTCCCTAATTGCTCTATTTCGTTACGTAACCCCTCTATTTTCGCCTCTAAGCTATTTTTTTGTGGTTCTAATATATTTACGTGTTCTTCTAACTCAGATAGTTCTGAGAGTCTCTGAGAAGTCTCTAAATCGATTTTAGACAATTCCTTAGTCTTTTCCTCAATTCTCTGGTCCAAATTGCTTATACGGGCTTCTGAGAGCTTCTGAGACGATTCTAGTTTATTTAAAGCTTGCTGATAATGTTGTTTAACCCAATCCATTTTCTCTTGAACAGTAACTTTCCTCAAAGGAATGTCATCAGAATCCAAAAAATCTTTGAAATCATCTTCTGTCACATTGTATTCCCCAAAAGTCTCTTTGAAGTCCTTATAATTCTCTTGATACTCTCCCTCAGTCACAAACTCACCAGTTGTCTCGTTGATATATACTGGAGCACCATATTCAGAAACTAATTTCTCGTCCAATTCTTTAACAGCCATATCTTGCTTGAATTCGGCAACTGTTTTGTGTTTTTTCTCGCTATTAAGCTCACCACGTTCAACCTCGAAACCATGCTCATTCATGTATTTCGGTAATTTATCTTGAATAGTTTTCAACTCTTCACGGTCAAACATTGTCTTAGACGACAGTTTTCCGTCCTTCATCGGAACCACTCCCATATGCATATGCGGAGTACTTTCATCAAGATGCACACTAGCATAAGCAATATTTTGCTTACCATACTGTTCTTCAAAATACTTTTTAGCCGTCTCAAAGAATTCTTGTACTTGCTCTTGATTCAAATCTTCAAAAAACTTCTTGTCAGACGTAATAACCCACTCATCACACAAAACTGCATCTTTTCGAATAGCACGCTTTGATATTTTGGTTTCATTCACATAGTTTTTAATTTGCTTTTCATACGACACCGAACGGTCACGATCCGTCAACTCATAGTTGAGATGTGACCTATTCGGGTCTATATCTTTGTTAGAGTGATTCTTGAAAATACGTTCATTATGTCGATAGGCTCCACCAAGATTACCGACTTTCATTTTTTCCATCCTCGCCACTATGTAGCTCATTCTTCAATCCTCCTTATCAGCGTCAGTCGAATAACGACTGACAGACGAGCCGACAAGTCTATTGCTCGTCTAAATACGCAACACCTTATCTAGTAGTCTAGCACAATTTCGGAGCAACTTCCATGTAAAGTATAACGCACTATACTTTACTTCGTAAAAGTGCGGTCTTGCAGACGGCTTCCCTCGCCACAAAGGAAAGGTGGCGAGATAACAAAAAAGCCCTCGAACCACAAGGACATTTTTGTCATGTTGGGCAACTTCAATAAGTCGCCCAAAGTCATTTTAAAAAAATGACTAGTCGGACCGCTCCGCTATTGTCCGACAAAAAAGCTGACCACGAAAGGTCAGCTTGCTCATACTCAAAAAAAGTGAATCCAAATCAGAACTAGTATTATCACAAAAAATATCCCAGCTGTTATCCCGACAACCCAAAGCCATCGCTCCATATTTTCAGCATAAACATAGTTATTGTTGGCTCGACTATTTGCTTCAGATAAAGAACCCTGATAGTGTAATATTTCATTTTCTAACCGAACTTTTTCTTTTTCCCAGTCAGCAGGTTTAGCCTTGCTTTCTAACAACAATTGATTTTTCTTTTGTTCATTCAGCAATAACTGTTGCGATTGGTCAATCAGTTGATGAAGTCGTTCAACCTCTTTTCCCTTTATTTCCAACTGTTCACGGACATATCGGAAACTAGTTTCCATTTCGGTTTCCGATTTAGTTTCCGTTTTTTGGTTTCCGATATCCCTTTCTTCCCTTGTCTCTCTTGCGGTTAAAGGCATATCGGAAACTACTTTTTTAGTTTCCGTTTTAGTTTCCGATTTCTTGTTTCCGATATTGCTCTCAAGTATTGATATAAGTGCTTTCTCGTCTATATCGGAAACTACTTTTTTATTTCCCTTTTTTCGACCTAGATTATTTTGGGATAAAATTCGATTAAGATACTGTTTACTTAATCCTAGTTCTTGAGCTAATTCTGACACAGTTTTACTCATCAGAAACCCCCTCTGCGGTTAAAGCGAAGAAAGGAAAATCAAGAGGAAGCTCGTCAATCTCAATCCCAAGGACATCTGCCAGCTCTCGAATTTCGTTCATCAGCTTGTCGATTTCCTCATCTAGCAAATCATATCTCTTTTTAGCTAACACCTTTTTCACTTTATTTGCCTGGTCTGCCACAAAATCAAAGTGTGATTTAATAGCTCTTTGAGAGCTATCCCAATAATTTTGAGCTATCTCTCTTTTTTTCTCAAGAGCTTTTACATGGTCTGCGACCGCATGGTAACTATCCCACGCTACACTTTCCCATTGTTCCGCTTCTTTCACTTGAGCCAGTAGTCTGTCTCGTTTAGCTTTCAACTCTGCAATATCGTTAATCAGCTCATTTCTATCAGTCATCGCTACCTCACAAAATAGTTTTTTCTATCCCAATTCCAAAAGGCAACAATTTCTCGTCCTGTACTTTCAGTCATTTCTTCTGCCCCAGTCTGAACCAAGTTCCCTTCTTCAACATCATCAAGAGCTAACTCAGCCTTGATTTCCTTGAACAACTTCCCAAAACCAATCTGCCTTTTTCGATGCAAGCCATTTGTCAAATCTTCTGTTATCCTTTCTTTGACCATTTCAGAAAATAATGTCACATCTTCTGTATCGACATCAAAAGGCTTAACAGGATATTTAGCCGTTTCAATAATGGCTGATTTTAGGTTTTTCCGCTTATGTGCTTTAACTGTCCGAATATCTACGACAGGCGTATAATTCAATTTCATCGCCTTAGCCCATAGTTTTGTCCATTCTTCTTGACTAATATAATTTGTATTATTCCCAGTAAAATAGCTAGATTTCACAAATAACAATACATGCAAATGAGGGTGATAATTCTCATGTTCAGTTGAATAAGTTACCTCGGTTGCTCGCAGATACCCGAGAACATTCTTATCAACTTTTTTGTACATCATAAGACGACGAAAACCCTCTGTCATTTTACTTAAGGTCTTATTTAGTTCTTTTCCACTGACGTTTTTAATCGTCAGCGTCAAGAACAAAAATCGACCTTTTGGATAGCGTTTCATTGCTTCATTAACCACAAGCTCCGCTTGATAAGCATACTTCATTGACCGTCTCCAGTTACATATTGGACAAAGTTTATTTTTACAAAAATAAGATTGATAAAGTTTCTTAGTACCGTCCTGTTGTTCGATAAATTTCAAAACCTCTGCACATTGATAGACCCGTTCAAACGAACGATAACCCAATTTTTCCAAGCGACCCGCCAGCTCTATATTCTTTAGTTTGCGTTCTCGCCACTTTCTATCTTTGCCTTGTTTTGAATAGTCCTTAAAGACTTGCTTTTCATTACCTGTCATGTTATAATTTTCTTGCAAAAAAAATTTTTTTGAATATATAAAAAAGTCCCTGCAATTCTCCTAAGTTTATTATTTTGATTGAACACCTAAATTATAAACTTTATTTTATTAAATTGCAAGGGCTTTTTTGTTGCCCATAAATCCAGTTAAATCCAGTTAAATCAAGGGTTTTGGCATACTCAAACCTCGAAAATAAAAAATGACGTTATTTCTATATGTATCAAGATAAGAAAAAACCCTTGCGTCACAAGGGTTTTTAAGGGCTTTTCAGCCCTCTTTTTCACTTCGTTCAAAATTCACCCTACCAAGTCAACTATTTTTCGTATTTTTTTTAAAAACTCGCCAAAAAACTCGCCAAAATGTCGCCGAACACTCGCACCCCTCAAACCCTTGTGGCTCTAAGGTTCAAGGCACTTTTTTTCTCAATTTGGCACTCGGCACTTAAAAGGGGGGTCGTAGTAGCCCCCCAGATTTTAGATTTTTCTGGCGAAAAATCACCCCAAATTTTCTCTTCCTAGCACCAACTTTTTGACACATGCTTCTCCCACGTGATATAATCCAATTAACGCTAAAGTTTGAAGATACTTTTAGCACAACGCAAAAAAAAGACAGTAGTTGCAGCTACTGTCTTTTTTTGTTTTCAAAGAAAACTCAGGTTAATGTTTGTCGCGTTTGTTTTGAATGTACTGAATTAACCAATCAGCAACTACTTCTGTAGCAACGCCAACTACAAAAGGTATCAAAACAAGTTTGAAGATACTTTCCACAACGCTCACCTCCAATCTAAGTTCGCATTACTTAGCGGAAGAACTAGCGACTTTGCTATTATATCATGACTTTATAACCTTTCAAAATTCTGTCTATGCTGGTCGCTTACTTTATTCCAATTTCCTCTTGTCAGCAAGTAACCTAGACTGCTTTTTTCCTAATTTGTCGGTCGTCAGCTTTCCAGCCTGACAACTCGTCAAATTTAGTCTAAATTCGTCTAGCTTACTAACAAGAGTTTTCTCGGCATAAATCGCTCAATCTCTAAACAATGATTTTACCGTTCTTACCACTTTCACTATTGGCTTAATCATTTGCAGTTCTTCTAGCAAACTTTGAAACAGTTTTTGCGGCATATATTGTTTTGCTGCTTCAAGCAATTTTTTATTTTTTTGCTCTAAGACAGATATCGTTTTATCTTTGTCTTTCAAGGCATTTTCTAAGTTTTTAATTTGGCTATCTTTGACTTCGTTTTTCGCTTTATTCAAACCATTTTGAAATCCATTTCCGTTTGTTAGTAATTGAATTTTTTGAGCATATAATTTAGCAAGCTGTT
>NZ_JBBOWN010000005.1:0-19399 GCF_038007085.1 Streptococcus sp. FSL E2-3494 | reverse complement strand
ACCTCAAGGGGTCGGTGAGGTCTTTAAGGATTTGATGCTTAAAATGGTAGACAATCCTATCAACGCTTTGTCTCAAGCCAATTACATTGGTGTTTTAGTATGGTCTGTCGTTTTTGGTTTTGCCATGCGAACAGCTAGTGAGCACACTAAAGAATTGCTGCATACCTTAGCAGAAGTAACTTCTCAAATCGTACGTTGGATTATTAATCTAGCGCCATTTGGAATCCTTGGTCTTGTCTTTGATACTATTTCTAAGAATGGCGTTGGTGTTTTGGCAGATTATGGTGCCTTAATCCTTGTTTTAGTTGGAACAATGACCTTTGTTGCTTTGGTTATTAATCCTATCATTGCATTTGTGATGATGGGTAAAAATCCTTTCCCATTGGTTTTCCGTTGCTTGAAAGATTCAGGGATTACAGCCTTCTTTACTCGCTCTTCAGCGGCTAATATCCCCGTTAACCTTCAATTGTGTGAGGACCTTGGCTTGAATCCTGATACCTATTCGGTTTCTATCCCTCTAGGGTCAACTATTAACATGGCAGGAGCGGCTGTGACAATCAATGTTTTGACGCTTGCTGCAGTGACTACTTTGGGAATTGAGGTTGATTTTGCAACAGCCTTTATTCTTAGTGTGGTTTCAACTATTTCTGCTTGCGGTGCCTCAGGTATTGCAGGAGGTTCCCTCCTCTTGGTACCCGTAGCATGCAGCCTCTTTGGGATCTCAAATGATTTAGCTATGCAAGTTGTTGGTGTCGGCTTTATCGTCGGTGTCATCCAAGACTCTTGTGAAACAGCTCTCAACTCGTCAACAGATGTTCTTTTTACAGCAGTGGCAGAAAAAAGTCGTTGGAAGAAATCTTAGATAACTACTACATGGTCAGCCTGTTGGGCTGACTTTTTGATTTTAGAGGGAAACATAGCCAAAGACTATAGCTAGCTCAAGGATCTATCATCTTTAAAAAGCCCATAAAATATAGTATAATAAACCATTCAAAGAGAAAGGGTGAAACATTTATGACTAATAATTTATTAGTGCTTCAATCAGACTTTGGTTTGGTTGACGGTGCTGTTTCGGCCATGATTGGTGTGGCCCTTCAAGAAGAACCTAGTTTGGGAGTACATCACCTTACACATGACATTACTCCCTACAACACTTTCGAAGCTTCTTATCGTCTGTTTCAGACTGTCGAGTACTGGCCAAAGGGAACAACCTTTGTTTCGGTAGTTGATCCGGGTGTAGGCTCATCACGTAAAAGTGTTGTTGCCTTAACAAAGACGGGACAATATATCGTCACACCAGACAATGGAACACTTTCTTATATCAAGAAGGTTGTTGGTATCGTTGCTGTCCGTGAAATTTCAGAAGTTGAGAATCGTCGTAGTAATACGGAGCTGTCTTATACCTTCCATGGTCGTGATGTTTATGCCTATACAGGTGCAAAATTAGCTTCTGGTCACATCAGTTTTGAAGAAGTAGGTCCTGAGTTACCTGTGGACAAAATTCTAGAGTTTCCAGTGGTTGAAACCATCATAGAGGAAAATCTAGTTCGTGGTGCGATTGACATTTTGGACGTCCGTTTCGGCTCTCTTTGGACCTCTATCACACGTGATGACTTTTATGCGTTAGAACCAAACTTTGGTGATCGATTCGAGGTGACCATCTTTAACAATGATATGTTGGTCTACCAAAACCAAGTTACCTATGGGAAATCGTTTGCGGATGTTCGTATAGGTCAGCCAATTATTTATATCAATTCCCTCTATCGTGTCGGTCTAGCCATAAACCAGGGGTCTTTTGCCAAGGCCTATAATGTTGGTGTAGGGTCTAACTGGCACATTGAAATTAAACGTTTAGGAGATTAAAGTGAGATTATGAAAAATAATTCAATTCGTACAGTAGTTGCGACAGGTATCGGTGCAGCACTCTTTATTATCATTGGTATGTTTGTTAATATTCCTATTTTTGGGAATACCAGCATCCAACTTCAGTATGCTGTTCAAGCTCTATTCTCAGTGATTTTTGGGCCTATTACAGGTTTCTTTATGGGCTTCATTGGACATGCGCTTAAAGATGGTATTCAATACGGAAATATCTCATGGGCTTGGGTTCTTGCAAGTGGTATTACAGGTCTTGTTATTGGCCTATTTGGTAAAAAATATGATGTAACAATGGGTAAATTCTCTGTAATGAGTATGATTTGGTTCAACCTAGCACAAGCATTAGGACTGCTTATTGCTTATGGTGTAGTTACGCCAATCGGTGATAAAATCCAATTTGCTCAAGCCTGGTCATATCTTTATGCACAAAGTTTTGTAGCTGGCGTAGCTAACTTTATTACAATTGCAATTGGGGGAACACTCCTTCTTGCCATCTATGCTAGTTCACGTACACAATCTGGTAGTCTTACCAAAGACTAGCATGAATCATAGGAGAGTGGGACTGTCAGTTTGCTTTGATATCTCCTCTCTTTATTAGTGGAAACATGGATAAGTACATTAGTTTTAATCAGTTTACATTTCAATATGATGCGCAAGCAGAAGCGACGCTTAAAGATATCAGCTTTGATATTGCCAAAGGCGAGAAAGTGCTCATTTTAGGCCCTTCTGGTAGCGGAAAGTCGACCCTTGCTCAGTGTCTCAATGGTATCATACCTAATATCCATAAAGGTCAGGCAAAAGGCCAGGTAAGGATAGATGGTCAGGATATTTTCAAGCAATCTATCTATGATAAGTCACAGTCGGTATCTACGGTATTGCAGGATCCAGATGGTCAGTTTATTGGCCTAACAGTAGCCGAGGATTTGGCTTTTGCTTTGGAGAATGATTGTGCTGATCAAAGTGAGATGAAGGATAAGGTAGCACTCTGGGCTGAACGTCTAGACTTGACTTCTCTTTTTAATCACCGCCCTCAAGACTTATCAGGTGGCCAAAAACAACGAGTTAGTTTGGCTGGAGTCTTGATTGATGAGAGCCCTATTCTTTTATTTGATGAGCCTCTAGCAAATTTAGATCCTAAATCAGGACAGGAAACCATTGACCTCATTGATAAAATCCACAAGGAGGTGGGAGCTACAACAATTCTTATTGAGCACCGTCTAGAAGATGTTCTTTATCGTCCCGTTGACCGTATTTTGCTAGTCAATGATGGGCAACTTCTCTTTAACGGTAGCCCAGATGAGCTTTTATCAAGTACTCTCTTACTGGAAAATGGGATTCGCGAACCTCTATATGTGACGGTTTTACGTCAGTTGGGATTTGATACAACTAGAGCACAAAATCTTAGCCAACTAGATGCTTTGGATTTGTCTGGATTAGGTATCCCAGATAGCGTTTTGAAAGCTAAAAGAGACAGTTCAAGTGATTCTATTTTGAAGGTTGAGGGGCTTAGCGTTTCCTATGGGGATAATCCAGCGATTATAGAGGATATGTCTTTTAGCTTGAAAAAAGGTGAGCGACTAGCGATTGTCGGTAAAAATGGAGCTGGAAAGTCGACGCTTGCTAAAGCTCTATGCGGTTTTGTCCCTAGTCAAGGGAAATTAACTTACAAGGGTCAGGATATCAGTCAGGATAGCATCGCCGAGCGTTCAGAGCGTATAGGCTTTGTTTTGCAAAACCCAAATCAGATGATTAGCCAAACTATGATTTTTGATGAGGTGGCTCTTGGTTTGCGCTTGCGAGGAATTGAAGAGACTGAGGTTGAAGAGCGTGTTCATGAGGTCCTGAAGACTTGTGGCCTATATAGTTTTCGTAAATGGCCCATTTCTGCGCTTTCCTTTGGTCAGAAAAAGCGCGTGACCATTGCATCTATCTTGGTTTTGAAACCTGAAATCATTATCTTGGATGAGCCAACGGCTGGTCAAGATTACAAGACTTACACAGATATCATGAATTTCTTGGACAGTCTTCAGAAGCAAGGTCATACCATTGTGATGATTACTCATGATATGCAGCTCATGTTGGAATATAGCGATCGTTGTCTCGTTGTGGTTGAGGGGAAAATCATTGCAGACGACAATCCTGTTACAATTCTTAATCAGAAGGATTTACTTGAGTCAGCTAATCTCAAGCAGACATCTCTGTATACTTTGGGTCAGAAATTGTCAAGTAATCCAGTAGAAGTAACCCAGTATTATATCGAAAAAGGAGGCCCTAATGTCTAATCGTTTAATTGGTTATCAGTCAGGTCAAGGTTTCCTCTATGATTTGTCTGGGGCAAGTAAGATGCTTTTCTTTATCTTGGTTTCAGTTGCTTGTATGGCAACCTATGACCCACGTTTTATTCTAGCAGTAGGCTTACTTTCTATTTATCTCTTTAACTTGGCCAAGATTCGTTGGCGAGATATTTCTTTCGTTGTTAAGATTATTGGATCAATTGCTCTCTTTAATTTACTTATGGTCTACCTTTTCGCACCTGGCTATGGTGAAGAAATTTACAGGGCTAAGACAGTTATTATTGAAGGTTGGGGGCGTTTCTATCTAACCAGTCAGGAGCTTTTTTACCTTGCAAATCTATTGCTCAAGTATTTTTCAACGGTCCCTCTTGCCATTCTATTTCTCATGACTACTCATCCGAGTCAGTTTGCGGCTAGCCTGAATCAAATTGGGGTTCCTTATAAATTTGCCTATTCCGTGAGTTTAACCTTGCGTTATATTCCAGATGTTCAAGAAGAATTCTTTACGATTCGTAAGGCTCAGGAGGCTCGTGGTTTGGATTTGTCGCAAAAGGCGGGATTGGTCAAACGTATTCGTGGGAATCTCCAAATTGTTCTTCCTCTAATTTTTTCATCCCTCGAACGAATTGATACCATATCGACAGCCATGGAGTTACGACGATTTGGTCGATACAAAAAACGTACATGGTATGTACACAAATCCTTGACTAAACAAGATTATCTTGTAATCGTATCAGCTACTCTTTTATTGGGAATTAGTCTGGAGTTGATTTATCTTAACCATGGGCGTTTTTACAATCCATGGATTTGAAGTTTTCTTTCAGTGAGTTTTAAATAAACGAAAGAGTTCTGAGATGTCTATAGTATCTTCAGAGCTTTTTTAGTTTTTTATTCCCAATTTTTGAACGGTATTTGTATGAAATTTTCGATAAAGTACTTTATTGTGAAAACGTTTCTGTGATATAATGAAGGGTGTATTGATGTAACTAAAAGAGTCTTGATATTATTAAGGAGGAAATTATGTCTAACCTTTCAGTAAATGCTATCCGTTTTCTAGGGGTAGATGCGATTAACCAATCTAACTCTGGCCACCCTGGTGTGGTAATGGGTGCAGCACCAATGGGTTACACTTTGTTTACTAGACAAATGCATGTCAATCCTGAAGTTCCAAATTGGATTAATCGTGACCGTTTTGTTTTGTCAGCAGGTCATGGTTCAATGCTTCTTTATGCGCTCCTCCATTTGTCAGGATTTAAAGATTTGAGCATTGAAGAGCTTAAACAATTCCGTCAATGGGGTTCTAAGACACCTGGTCACCCAGAATTTGGCCATACAGTTGGTGTAGATGCTACGTCAGGTCCACTTGGGCAAGGTATTGCTATGGCTGTCGGTATGGCACAAGCTGAACGTTTCTTGGCTTCTCGATACAACAAGGAAGGCTTCCCAATCTTTGACCATTATACTTATGTTATTGCGGGGGATGGTTGCTTTATGGAAGGCGTTTCGGCCGAAGCATCATCTTACGCTGGTCTTCAAAAATTGGATAAATTGATTGTCTTGTACGATTCAAATGATATCAATCTTGACGGTGAAACTAAAGATTCATTTACTGAAGATGTACGTGCACGTTATGAAGCTTATGGTTGGAACACTGAATTTGTTCAAGATGGAACAGATATTGAAGCTATCAACGCTGCTATTGAAAGTGCAAAAGCAAGTGGTAAACCATCTTTGATCGAGGTTAAGACTGTCATTGGTCATGGTGCTCCTAATAAACAAGGAACTAACGGTGTTCACGGTGCTCCTCTTGGACCAGATGAAACAGCAGCTGCAAGAGAAAACTTGGGTTGGAACCATGCTCCATTTGAAATTCCAAAAGAAGTTTATGCTGATTTCAAGGAAAATACAGTTGATCGTGGTCGTCAGGCCTATGACACTTGGGTTGCTTTGGTAGATGAGTACAAACAATCTTACCCAGAACTTGGTTCTGAACTTGCACGCATTCTTGAAGGTAAGGATGCAGTTGAATTCCAATCTTCAGACTTCCCAGCTGTTGAAAATGGTTATTCACAAGCAACTCGTAATTCAAGTCAAGATGCTTTGAATGCTATTGCTGATAAAGTGCCAACATTCCTAGGTGGTTCTGCGGATTTGGCTCACTCAAATATGACTTACATTAAATCTGAAGGTCTACAAGATGATGAACATCGTCTTAACCGTAACATTCAATTTGGTGTACGTGAGTTTGCGATGGGAGCAATCTTGAATGGTATGTCTCTCCATGGTGGACTTCGTGTTTACGGTGGTACCTTCTTCGTATTCTCAGACTATGTAAAAGCAGCAGTTCGTTTGTCTGCACTTCAAGGACTTCCAGTTACTTATGTCTTTACTCACGACTCTATTGCAGTTGGTGAAGATGGCCCAACCCATGAACCAATCGAACATCTAGCTGGACTTCGTGCTATTCCAAACCTTAATGTTTATCGTCCAGCAGACGCGCGTGAGACACAAGCTGCATGGTATCAAGCTGTAACTTCTAAATCAACACCTACGGCGCTTGTTTTGACACGTCAAAACTTGACTGTTGAAGAAGGAACAGATTTTGATAAAGTTTCAAGAGGTGCTTACGTTGTTCATGAAACAGCAGCAGATTTTGATACTATTCTCCTTGCTTCTGGTTCAGAAGTAAATCTTGCAGTAGCATCAGCAAAAGCTTTGGAATCAGAAGGCTACAAAGTTCGTGTTGTGAGTGTTCCATCAACAGATGTCTTTGATGCACAGGATCAAGCCTATAAAGAGGAAGTTCTTCCAAATGCAGTTCGTCGTCGTGTAGCAATCGAAATGGCAGCAAGTCTACCATGGTATAAATATGTTGGTTTAGACGGTGCTGTGATTGGAATTGATACATTTGGTGCCTCAGCTCCAGCTGCTAAAATTATTGAAGAATATGGCTTTACAGTAGAAAATATCGTTGAAAAAGTAAAAGGTATGAACTAAGATAGTTTGAATTCTTAGAAACATTAAAAAACATTGGTTATAAGGACCAATGTTTTTTTACGTGTCTAATGGAGAAAGGGCACCTAGGGCTGTTAAGGATGTACTTGAGACACTGGGTGGCCTAATCTATCATGGTGAAGACTGTCATTTCTCTAACTGCTTTGCAAAACATGGTAAGGACTTTGATATTGAAGTAGCTAACAATAACTATCTAGGTATTCAAGAAATGTTAGTCTATCTAAGTCAATTTATTTCAAATATCCTAAATAATCGAATTTTTCTAGTGTTCGATTGTCGGAGACTACTAGAATAGTTCCTTCGTTAGGGAGTCTATTCATTGGGTCAAAGTGAGTGTTTAACTTACCATTTTCCTCATTTCTAAAACCAATAACATTGACGTTATAAGTTTGTCTTAGATTTAAAGTATGCAACGACTTTCCAGCCCATTCATTAGGAATTTTTAACTCAATTAAAGCCACGTCATCCTCTAAATGAAAAATTCTTGAAATGTTACAGCGAAGTATATTTGAAGCCAAGTCTTTTGCTGTGCTACGCTCAGGAGTGATGACCAAATTGGCCCCCATTCCGTAAAGGACTTCCTCATAATTGTTATTTGTAGCTTTGGCGATAATATTTGTAATGCCGAGTTTTTTACAATGTAGGAGCGCCAGTGCAGAAGATTCTAAGTGTTCTCCAGTTGCAATAACGACTGTATCGCAAGTATCGATACCAGCGGAACGTAGAAAGTCAATGTCAGTAATGTCACCAACAGCGGCCTTAGTCACTTGATCAGCAAGGAAATCAATTGTTGTAGAGTTGTTGTCCAAGGCAATGACATCTTGTCCAAAAGAGGAGAGTTCGGTTGCAAGTGTTTGTCCAAAGATTCCCAAACCGAGGACACCAATAATTTGTGTTTTCATATAAAATCCTTTCAGAGTATTGTCAATTAATAAAATAGTTTAGCCGACTGAAATATGAGTAGGGGCATAAGAGACATGTTTTTCTTTTTTTGTCATCAAGCTCAAGAGAACAGTAATAGGTCCGACACGGCCAATGAACATCAGAGCCATGATAACAAGACGTCCCATGGTGTTAAGACTAGAAGTCAGATCCATAGACACCCCAACGGTAGCAATAGCTGACACACTCTCGAAAAGTAGAGCTAGTGGTGACAGAGTAGGGTTAGTCTGAAGCAAAATAACATAGCCGACTAAGAGCATGATTAGGTAAAATAGGATAACAGTGAATGCTTGCATAACAGTTTTATTAGAGATAATACGATTTCGGAAAACAACTCTGGAGTTACCAGAAAGCACCGACTTGAAAAGAAGAAACATGATGGAGGCGGTGGTTACCTTGATACCACCGGCAGTTCCTCCAGGACCACCCCCAATAAACATCTGAATCATAAAAAGAAGGTTTGAAGTAAAATTAGCATTGGTGTAGGAAATAGTCGCAAAACCGGCGGTACGCATGGTTACAGTCTGAAAGAAACTTACCAAAAGTTGCTGCCAGACATTGAGAGTACCGATAGTTTTAGAGTTATCCATTTCCAAAAACCAAGCAAGTAGGGTTCCGCCTAAGAGGAGACAGCTTGTACTTATAAGCACAAGACGACTTTGATTACTGAAAGGTCTACTTGCTAATTTCCAGTTTCTAGGGCGATCTTTAATATAGCGTCTAATCATTTGAATTAAATCAATCCAAACTGCAAAACCTAAGCCTCCAGACATAATAAGAAAAGCCACAGAGAGGTTGATAGTTGGATTGGTCGCATAATCTTGTAAACTGTTAGTTCCTAGGTTATCAAAGCCAGCGTTACAAAAAGCAGAGACAGCTAGAAAGAGACTGTTAAAAATGCCATGACCAAGTCCAAAGCGAGGAATAAAATCAGTCATAATTACTAGTGCCGCTAAAGCTTCAATAGAAAAAGTTATTTTATATACATTGAAAAGATAAGCTTTCAAATCTTTTTGGTTATCCCTACTAAGTGCGGATTGAAGGAGATCTTGATCACTTAATCCTAATTTATTTTTAAGAGTATAGGTACTAAAGGCTATAAGAGAGACTAGTCCAAGTCCTCCCGTCTGTATAAGGAGAATAGAGATAATCTGACCAAAGCCATTGTAAGCCTTGCTGACAGGAACAACGGAAAGCCCAGTTACACAGACCATTGACACAGCATTGAAGAGATGATCTAGGTAGCTTGTTTCTGGACTATTAGCATAATGGCTTATGGGAAGACTAAGTAAAATACTCCCCACTATAATGACAAAGGCAAAGCTGAGTACAAGCTTTTGCGTGACTGAAAGACGATTTATCAATGAGAACCTCCGAGTTATCATAAGGAGAAATAAGAATCCTAGGAGTAAGAAAACATTCTTGGATAAACGTTATAGTGGTTTCTTATTAGGAATCCCAGCACGACGTGGGTACTTGTTTGGGGTTTCTTTTTTCTTATCGATAATGGTAATATTACGACCATCACCATTTGGCAGCTTGTAGTTTTCGTTGAGAATAGGTTTAGCAAAAAGAACGTTCAAAGCATTTCTAGCATCGACTAGCTCTTGGTCAGCTGCGGCAGCCTTAAGTGCAATAAGTTGACCTCCGACCTTTAAGAAAGGAATAGTTAATTCTGAGAGAATTTGCATACGTGCAACGGCACGGGCAGTAACAATATCAAATTGAGCACGGAAGGCCTTATCTTGTCCAAAATCTTCAGCACGTCCGTGATAGAAGTGAACACCGCTAAGTCCAAGTTCATCAGACAAGAAGTTAAGGAAAGTGATGCGTTTATTAAGAGAATCAATGATTGTCACATCAAGATTAGGACAAAGAATTTTAATAGGGAGACTTGGAAATCCAGCTCCAGCACCGATATCCAGAAGTCGAATACTTTGATTTTTAATATGCCCTTGAAGAACAGGAGCCAAAGAATCATAGAAATGTTTGAGGAAAACCTCATCTTTGTCTGTAATTGCAGTAAGGTTGATTTTCTCATTCCATTCTACCAAAAGCTCAAAGTAGCGTTGGAATTGGTCTTTTTGTTTTTGGCTAAGATCGAACCCTAGTTCTTTCAAAGCCATGTAAAAATCTTCAGGTGTCATTTTACAATCCTTTTATCTAGTTTCAATGCCCCTATTTTACCATAATTAATCCCTTTCATCTAATGGAAAAGATTGTTTAAGATTAGGTAAGAACCAGTTTTTAATAAGCTACTAAAAACCTCATAAGTTTAAAATTATGTAATATTAAAGCTGTTATTTTTTTAAAAAAATCTGATATAATGTTAATTAAGTCTAAAATCATAATTACTCGCTTTAATGAAAAGTGAATATAGGGGATTATGGTCTTATGGATTGAAAATAGATTCCTATGGGAAAATTTAATTTGAGGATTGAAAATGATTTATCTTTCAGAAGTTAGAAAGTCTCCAGAAGGGCTAGCCTTTAATGAAGCACCTTCTTTGTTGGAGTCAATTAAAGAACGCTATGACCAAGTTTTAAATCTTGAACAACTTCAAGCAAGTGGTCAAGTAGTCTATGATAATGGCTTATATCTCTTAGATTATCAACTTAGCTATGATATTACTTTGCCATCTAGTCGTTCACTTGAGCCTGCGACACTTGGGTTCAATTACCTAGTCTCGGAAACCTTTATACAAGAGGCGGATGCTGCTCTTCAAAAGGAATTAGTCGAGGAAAATCTAGTTCTTATCTTGAATGACGATACTATTGACCTTAATGAGAGTATTTTAGATAATATTCTTCTTAATATTCCTTTGAGAGTGCTGACACCTGAAGAGAAATCAGGACAAACTTCGCTCTCAGGTAATGACTGGGAAGTCTTGTCAGAAGAGGATTTTGCAGCTCTTAAACAAGGGGAGAAAGAGGCAAGTAATCCTTTTGCTCAATTGAATGGACTATTTGATGACAATTAATTCAAAAACAAACTAAAAATGTTTGACAATTTTAAAAATCTGTATTATTCTGTCATTATAAGCTAATTTTCGGATGTATTCATTGGCTAAACCTAAATACTTTTTGAGGAAATGGAAGCCAAAAAATTTTTTATACAAAGAGGGTAAATACTTATTATGAGCAAACGCATTTTGATTGTTGAAGATGAGAGAAACCTTGCTCGTTTTGTCTCTCTTGAACTTCAACACGAAGGATACGACGTTGTGACAGCGGACAACGGACGCGAAGGACTTGAAATGGCACTTGAGAAAGATTTCGATCTGATTCTCTTGGACCTTATGTTGCCTGAGATGGACGGTTTCGAAGTGACACGTCGTCTCCAACAAGAAAAAGATACTTATATTATGATGATGACAGCTCGCGACTCAATCATGGATATTGTTGCTGGTTTGGATCGTGGAGCTGATGACTATATTATAAAACCATTTGCGATTGAAGAACTGTTGGCACGTATTCGTGCAACCTTCCGTCGTCAAGATATCGAAGCTACTAAGAAGGTACCAGCTAAAGCGTCAACCTATCGCGATTTAAAATTGGATGTTCAAAACCGTGCAGTTGTTCGCGGTGATGAGGTAATTCCATTGACAAAACGTGAGTTTGATTTGTTGAACACACTTTTAAGCAATATGAACCAAGTAATGACCCGTGAGGAACTCTTGCTTCAAGTCTGGAAATATGATGACGTAATTGAAACAAACGTTGTAGATGTTTATATTCGTTACTTACGTGGGAAAATCGACATTCCAGGTAAGGAATCATACATTCAAACAGTACGAGGGATGGGTTACGTTATCCGTGAAAGATGAGTAAATTATTTGGTAAAGTAACCATTAGAAAAAAGTTGACCATGACAACTGCTGTGGTCTTCTTTCTTGTATTGTCGATGTTCACTCTGGTTGTTGTATTTTCAGCCAATACGCTTCTTTTGCAACGTGAACGTCAAAATGTAAATAATACAATCTCAAAAGTTGTTACTTATATCGAAAAGGACTGGGACTCTGATGAAGAGTTGAGTCCAGAGCCGCTTTTAGCGGCCTTTTATTCACCGAAAAATATCTATCCATCAATCATTAATGGAGTGCTTTCTGAAAAGCGTTCCTTAGATGGTCAAGTTGCGGTTTCTAATAGATTATATTCCAACCAGTCTGTCTATGTTTATGACAAAAAGGGAACTTTTATCTTTACTTCTGAGGAGGATACAGACTCACCTCCAGGCATGTCTGAGGTCAATAAACTGAAGTTGGTTTCCTATAAAGGTAAACGTGGTTTCTTACTACAAGTTCCAATCTATGGCAAGGATAAGAAGACCATTGTTGGGTATGCTCAAGTTTTCCATGATTTGAAATTCTACTATGCGTTAAAAGAGCGTTTAATTTTCCTATTGATATTCCTTGAAGTAGGAATGACGGTCTTAGTTATTGCAGTAATTGTAGTTGTCTTGACATCTATTCTTCGTCCGATGAGGCAGTTACACGAAACAATGGGTATTATTATCGATTCGCCAAGTGATTTGGAGCTTCGATCTAAGATTGAGAGTCATGATGAGATTGGTGCTTTGGCACTTAACTTTAACTGTATGATGGATAAAATTCAAGAAAATAATCAGATGCAGATGCGTTTCTTGAGTGACGTCAGTCACGAATTACGTACTCCCATTGCAGTTATTAAAGGACATATGGACCTCTTGCAACGTTGGGGTAAAAATGATCCTGAAATCCTTGAAGAAAGTCTTGAAGCTGCAAGTCACGAAGCCAACCGTATGACGATTATGATTAACGATATGTTGGATTCTATTCGTGTTAAAGGGTCATTTGACAATCATAGAAATGATACATGTGATTTGAATTCTTCAATCCGTACGGTTATTGGGAATTTCCGTGTCCTACATGACGACTACCAATTCTACCTCAATGATTCTGAGGGTTCAGATCGTCCAGCACAGATTTACAGCCAGCACTTTGAACAGGTTATTACTATTTTGATTGATAATGCGGTCAAGTATTCGCCTGTTAATAAGAAAATCCAGGTTACTATCAAGGCTCTGGAAGATGAGATGCTGGTACAGGTACAGGATAATGGTGAGGGTATCTCTAAAGAAGATATTGAACATATATTTGAACGCTTCTATCGTTCAGATAAGGCGCGTAATCGTACGACAACCCAATCTGGTGTGGGTATTGGTTTATCAATCCTCTATCAAATTGTGGAAGCTTATCGATGCCATATCGATGTCAGTTCAGAACTTGGTGTGGGTACACGTTTTGACCTCTACATTCCTTTTGCAGAGTCAGAAACTACGACACCTCAAATTGAAGGTTAAGTCAATTTACAAGAGATTTATACTAACTCTCAATCAATGAGCACGTCTCGTTAAGGGCGTGCTTTTTATGTGTTTTTATGGTAAAATAGAGTACTGAATTTCGAAGATTGGTGGTGAAGTGCATGCGTTGTCCAAAATGTCAACATAATAAATCTAATGTTATCGATAGCCGTCAGGCAGAGGATGGAAATACCATTCGTCGTCGTCGAGAGTGTGATGCTTGTCATGCCCGTTTTACTACATTTGAGCGTGTGGAAGAAGTTCCACTTTTAGTTGTCAAAAAAGATGGTACTCGTGAACAATTCTCTCGCGATAAGATTTTCAATGGTATCTTGATGAGTGCTCAGAAGCGTCCAGTTTCAAGTGAGGATATTGAAAATGCCATCACCCGTATAGAGCAAAACATTCGCCGTAACCATGATGGAGAGGTTGATAGTGAGGTCATTGGGAATTTAGTCATGAAAGAACTAGCAGATCTTGATGAAATTACCTATGTCCGTTTTGCTAGTGTCTACCGTTCTTTCAAAGATGTTGATGAGATTGAAGAATTGCTTCAAGAAATCACCAAGACTGTCCGTGCGAAAAAAGAGTCTAAAAAATGAGACCTATTGAAGAATTTGTCTATGTTGGCAATCAGGTTATCGTTCCCGATCAGGCAAGTTTGATGCGTTGTTATTATCCCATTATTGGGGGTGAGGGATACGCACTCTATCAGTATTTTGTGGCTTTCTATGATAATGGTAATCATCGTCATAAATTTGCTACTATTCTGAATCATCTTAACTTTGGTATGCAGCCTCTTCAGGAATCCCTGGCGGTCCTAACAGCGGTAGACTTGTTGGCTTTCTATCATTCTCCTCAGGGAATTTATGTTGTGGAGCTTAAGTCTCCCCTATCTATCGAGCAGTTTCTAAAACATGCGGTTTATAGTTCACTTCTAGAGCAAAAAATTGGTGAGCCAGCAGTGGATGCTTTAAAACCGACGAGTTTACATGGTTTACAAGACTTATCTAAACGTTTTTCGGATGTTTTTACTGATGAGCGTTTGGCTCAAAAGTCTGTTTCTGAAATTAAGCCTAAAAATTCATTTGATTTAATCAGTTTCAGGAATCGTATGCAGGCTGATGGACTTGTATTTACAGATGAAAAGACAGATGTTCCAGAAATCTATAAGTTGTCTGAAACCTATGACATGAATTGGTATGATACCTATCTCTTGTCAAAAAAGACAGCCGTGAACCACCGGATTATTGTTAAGCGTATGCAAGTGCAATTAGAGCAAGCTCAAGCTCAAAAATTGGGTGGTGATTCTGCATTGACGGAGACAGAGAAAAAGATTCTTAAAGCTGTTAAATCTGGAAAACCTGTTGATTACTTACAGAGTGCTAAGGGTCCAGGCGGGACTGTGACTAATTCTGAGAAAAAAATTCTCACAGACTTGGCACAAAGAGGCTTTATGGATGAGGTCATTAATCTCATGGTTGCCTACAGTTTGGGACGGACACGTTCAACAAATGTGAATCGAGAGTATATCTCTAAAGTTGCCAACGATTTTGACTTTAAGAAGATTGTTACTGCTGAACAAGGGCTTTTGGCTTTGCGTAGTGGTTACGACAAAAAATCACAGCGGGCAAAAGATGATTCTAAGAAGAAAACAAATGTACCTAGCTGGAGTGATCCTGATTACGATAATCAAACCAGTCAGGCCGACCAAGCCAAGTTAGACGAAATTAGACGCCGTGCTTTGGCTAAACTAGAAGAAGGAAAGGAGTAGCCTATGGAAAGAGTTGGACAAACCTTGAACCGAACAGGATATCATGGGTCTGGTAATGCAACAGATTTGACCAAGCAAATCTTGGCGGATCCAAGAGTGGCTGGCTTTATTCAAGAACATGGCTTAAGCCAGGACGAAATCAAGCGTAGTCTTCCAAAGTTTAATCAATTCTTGGTGGAATGCCGTAAGGTCAAAGAAGGTGATGTCAGCTACATTGCCAAAGGGTATGAGCCGATTCTGACCATGAATGAAGGCTACGCTGACGTAACCTATAAGGAAACGCGTCAGCTTAAGGAGCAACAAGAACAACAGGCTATTTCTAAGCGGATTAACTTGGTGAGCTTGCCTCAGTCCTATCGCAAGATTACCTTTGCTGATATTGCACTAGATGATGTCGCTCGTGTTGATACCTTTGAGACACTTGTTGATTTTGTAGCTAATTACCCTAGTCCAGACCAGAAAGGCCTCTATATCTACGGAGATATGGGGGTTGGGAAATCATTCATGTTGGCTGCTATGGCCCACGAACTTTCAGAGACGAAGAAGGTTGCTACGACCATTATTCATTACCCATCTTTTACTATTGATGTTAAAAATGGGATCAAGGACGGCTCTGTGAAGGAACAAATTGATGCTGTCAAAGAAGCAGAAGTTCTAGTTTTAGATGATATTGGTGCAGAGCAATTCTCTTCTTGGATTAGAGACGATGTTTTGCAAGTCATTCTCCAGTATCGCATGATTGAGGAGCTACCGACCTTCTTCACATCCAACTATAGTTTTGCAGACTTAGAAGCTAAGCTATCAAATGGACGTCAGGGAGACGAGACTTGGCAGGCCAAACGTGTGATGGAACGTATTCGTTTTTTAGCTAAAGAGGTTCACTTGAAAGGTGTTAATCGCCGTTAAGGTGATTCTAATAATGATAAAGAACAAGCGTGTTTGCTTTCCTTGGTGGAAGTTAGATTGCTAAATGAAGAAAGGAATCCCTAATTTAATCAGGGACTTAAATATATGACATTACCTACAGTTGCTATCGTGGGTCGCCCAAATGTTGGGAAGTCGACCCTATTTAACCGAATTGCGGGTGAACGTATCTCTATCGTCGAAGATGTTGAAGGGGTAACACGTGACCGTATTTATACCTCTGCTGAGTGGCTTAATCGTCAGTTTAACTTGATTGATACAGGTGGTATCGATGATGTCGATGCCCCATTCATGGAACAGATTAAGCACCAAGCTGGCATTGCCATGACTGAAGCAGACGTTATTGTCTTTGTCGTTTCAGGTAAGGAAGGCGTGACAGATGCGGATGAGTACGTTGCCCGTATTCTCTATAAGACCAACAAGCCAGTTATCTTGGCGGTAAATAAAGTGGATAACCCTGAAATGCGTGCAGATATCTATGATTTCTATTCTCTTGGGCTTGGCGATCCATATCCAGTTTCATCTGTTCATGGTATTGGTACGGGGGACGTTCTCGATGCTATCGTTGAAAATCTTCCAACAGAAGTCGAAGAAGAAAATCCAGATATCATCCGTTTCAGTTTGATTGGGCGTCCAAACGTCGGAAAATCAAGTTTGATTAACGCCATTTTAGGCGAGGACCGAGTGATTGCGAGTCCTATTGCTGGTACGACTCGTGATGCCATTGACACAAACTTTGTGGACAGTGAAGGTCAAGAGTATACTATGATTGATACCGCTGGTATGCGTAAATCTGGTAAGGTATATGAAAATACAGAAAAATACTCTGTTATGCGTTCTATGCGTGCCATTGATCGTTCTGATGTTGTCCTTATGGTTATCAATGCCGAAGAAGGTATCCGTGAGTATGACAAGCGTATTGCTGGTTTTGCCCATGAAGCTGGTAAAGGGATTATCATCGTAGTTAACAAATGGGATACGATTAAGAAGGACAACCACACCGTTGCCAACTGGGAAGCAGATATCCGTGATCAGTTCCAATTCTTGAGCTATGCCCCAATTGTCTTTGTATCGGCTAAGACGAAACAACGTCTTAACAAGTTACCAGAGATGATCAAACGCATCAGTGAGAGTCAAAACCGTCGTATTTCATCGGCTGTCTTGAATGATGTTATCATGGATGCCATCGCCATCAACCCAACACCAACTGACAAAGGGAAACGCCTTAAGATTTTCTACGTGACACAAGTTTCGGTTAAACCACCAACATTTGTTATCTTTGTCAATGAAGAAGAGCTTATGCACTTCTCATACATGCGTTTCTTGGAAAATCAAATTCGTCAGGCCTTTGGCTTTGAGGGAACACCAATCCACTTGATTGCTCGTAAACGTAAATAAAAAAGAGACCAACCAGAATAGAATCTTTACGGGTTGGTCTTTTGGTATTGTAAGGAGAAAACGATGTTAGAAAATGTTCAAACTTATTTATCCAAACAAGGAGTTAAGTATATCAAACCTGAGAAGGCGGAGCCACATCAGGTTTGATATGGAAGCTCTCAAAACTTTGGGACAAGCTGCTCATAAGGGAAATACAGTTCTTATCAAAAGCTCTAGAGGAGCGTCTAGACCCCATGAAAATGGATCGTGTCAGCAATTGGGCTAAAAGTATGCCGTCCACATTTCTGGTGCTATTACAGAGCTCCTGAGGAACAGTTTAGATGATGTTGCTATGGCGATTCGACTATACGGTTAAGCTGAAGATTGGGGAATATCAGTTGAAGTGAACTTTGTCGAACGGAAAAAATCTGATACTACTCTAGCGAAGCAATATAAGGTCCTAGACTTACCGATTACTTTTCCACTTTACTATCTTGCTCAAGAAGATGGGAAGATGGTGTCAGTCATCGTGTGGAAGGGACTTAAGCGAATCGTCAGATGCTCAAAGAAGCAGTCAAAGCTGGTCGTGTTCGAAAGGTCTTGGTTAAATATGATGTCCCTGTGACGGATAGCTTGACTAGGGATGACTTACTAGATCAACTAATGGAAGGCTTTCAACTGATAACTCCTTATTTTGATAGTTGTCAGGATGCAAATAAGTTGTTGGAAGATTGGTGTAAAAGAGGAGAATAAAAATGCAAGGATTATTAATGATTGATATGCAAAGGGCCTTTGATAATAGTTCATGGGGAGAACGTAATAACCCTCAGCTTGAAGTGAATTCCCAAAAATTGCTTAATTTTTTTAGAGAAAGGGGATGGCCAGTACTTCATGTTCAACATGTATACACGAATACTCAATCACGTTTTCACGAATCTCAAGGTCAAGATTTTAAAGATGGCTTTCAACCATACCCAAGTGAACCTGTTTTCCAAAAGATAGTTAATAGCGCTTTCATTAGGACGAATTTAGAGAGCTATTTAAGAGATAAAAGAATTGATAAGTTAGTTATTGCAGGCTTTACCTTGCCACACTGTGTGTCTACCACAACTCGCATGGCGGCTAATTTAGGGTTTAAGACGTCACTTATTTCAGATGCAACGGCCAGTTTTGCCCTACCCAATTTAGATGGTCATTTGATAGATCCAGAGGTCCTGCATACCATAAATCTAGTATCCTTACACGATGAATTTGCTCAAGTAATGACAATAGAGGAGTTCATGGGGGATGATAATGAAGAGCTCTATGCCTTCTGTCCTTCTGGTGTAATGCCAAGTGCGATATGAATACATTCTTTACTAACGGTTCCACGTCTTAAGGGAAGATAGGTTCCGTCAAGAAATAAAACAGAGTAATTGGCTTCTAAGCTTCGCTCATGAAAAGTAGCGACATTCTCCTGAGTTGCTTTTGAGATATTAGAAATTGTGGCAGGACTATAGTGATGACCATACATTCGCTCGATGATATCACTAATTTCTCGAGTCGTTACACCGGTTTGATAGAGTTTGATAACCATCTCTTCCAAGTGGTCATCTCGACGTCCATAAGCGGGAAGCAAAGCTGGACTAAAGTTCCCATTACGATCTCTAGGAATACTCAACTGAACAGTCCCATATTTGGTTTCGAATTTCCGTGCATAGCTTCCGTTACGACTATTCCCAGAATTATAGCCTAATTTATCGTAAGGTTCATACCCTAAAAAGGCTGATAACTCTGCTTGAAGCAGATCATTCATAGCTGTTTCAAGAGAAGTACGGAAAAATTCATCAATATCTTGCTTTTGGGCTAGGAAGTT
>NZ_JBBOWN010000004.1:0-27026 GCF_038007085.1 Streptococcus sp. FSL E2-3494 | reverse complement strand
CTTTCTTTTTTCAGTTGGTACATTTTGCAGTCTGTAACGTGTCATTTACTGTTTGTTACCTTAACATATCCAGTCGAAAACACAAGGGTATATAAACGAGCAAGCTCGCCCTTGTGTTTTCTTTGTGTCTATGTTGCGTACTCGTCACAGCAAACGACACGAACACACTGGCGAAAATGAACCAACAAAACGAAAAAAGAAAGGAGCGTACACTGTAATTTATTTCTAGCTTTTAAAACATGAGGAAAACAGCTTCACTTCCTCAAACGCCTAACAAAAATGGTTGTCAAAAAACTAAAAATCAAAAAAAGAAAAGAGGAAAAGAAAATGGAAAAAACAAAAAAATTACAATTAGAAGATTTTACAGAAAATGGGTTTTATGGAACACAAGAACAGCAATATCTAAAAGCTCAAGTAAGAGAAGAGCTAAAAGAGCAAGGCTTTATCATAGATAGCAGTTTTGAGGGCGATTTTAAAACATGGATAGGTGTATACGCAAGACCAAAAGATAAACCGACCTACTTAGACCCTCAAAACGATAAAGAAGCAGAAGAACAAGAGCAATATTCTATTAACGGCTTTAAACAAGATTTTAGCGAATGGTTTGAGTGGGAAATAAAAAATTTGAAAATTAAAGAAATGTAAAAAAAAAAGCCTAGCAAAAATAGCTAGGTTTTTCTTTTAGGTAAAACACCAAAAAGAAAAACCTAAGAAGGATAAAATAAGTTGTTCCACTTGCGGTGCAGTTGCTCCTCGTTCCAAACCCAACTTATTTCTTTGCAAAGATATTTGTATTTGACTAATACCTTTCCTCGAATGGTAAAAGCTAACCGTTCGTTACTCTACCTCAGATACTTTCTTTTTTCAGTTGGTACATTTTGCAGTCTGTAACGTGTCATTTACTGTTTGTTACCTTAACATATCCAGTCGAAAACACAAGGGTATATAAACGAGCAAGCTCGCCCTTGTGTTTTCTTTGTGTCTATGTTGCGTACTCGTCACAGCAAACGACACGAACACACTGGCGAAAATGAACCACCTAAACGAAAAAAGAAAGGAACAAGATATGTAGAACATTCACAGCTTTTACCATTCGAGGAAAACAGCTTCACTTCCTCAAACGCCTAACAAAAATGGTTGTCAAAAAGCCAAAAATAAAAAAGAAAAGGAATGATAAAAATGAAATATATTAAAAACGTTGAAACATTGGAAGAATTGAAAAAAGCCTACAAAAAGTTAGCTTTGAAGTTACACCCCGATTGTGGCGGGAATGAAGAAGAAATGAAAATTTTGAACAATGAATATGACGAACTGTTTAGCAAACTTAAAAACACTCACAAGAACAAAGACGGCGAAACCTATACAAAAGAAACGACTGAAACGCCCGAACAATTTAAGGACATTATAAATCAACTTTTCAATCTGAAAATGGACGGTGTATCAATTGAAATCGTGGGAACTTTTATATGGTTAACAGGCAATACAAAACCTTATAAGGATGACATAAAAGCCCTAGAATTTCGTTATTCACCAAAAAAATACGCATGGTATAAAGCACCAAGCGATTATAAAAAACGTAGTCGAAAAAATTATGATATGGACACAATAAGGGGAATGTATGGAAGTCAAAAGGTGAAGGAAGATAAAGAAGAAAAAAAATACTTACAAGCCAATTAAGGCTTGTAAGTTTATCAGAAAGGAAGTTTTAAAGTGGATATTAAAATAAAAAAAATAAATTTTGAAGGTAATATTTTAAAAGTTATAAAAGCGACAGTAACAGAAATGAGAGGAATAAACAATCATCAAAAATATGATTTTGATTTATATCAAATAGAAGCACGTTCGCCAATGTCAACAAGAGAAATAACTTTAACAGTTGATTTTATAGAAAAAAAAGTATCAGGTGATATTATCGCTTTTGGTGATTGGTACGATTTGGATATAGAATCAGTAAATGAAATATTAAAGCAATTAAAAAAGGAAGGACAAACATTAAGAACAATCAATTTTATTTAAAAAAGTATCAAAAAAAGGAAAATTATTTTTCCTTTTTTTGATACTTTTTAGGTTTATTTGCTTTAATATATTCAGAAAAAATTTTTAAAAATTCTTCCGTTTCTTCTACAGTTAAATAGTCAATTTCAAAGTATTTTTCTAATAAAGCGCCTTTTTCAATTAATCGTTTTGTTCGTTGTTTTCTATTAATATTTTGCTCGCTATTCGCTCGCAAAATATTTTTTTGAATTTTCAACTTTTCAATTTTTTTATTGATGTCATTTAAATCATTATTTACCATAACTATTTAAGTAATTCAGAAAAATTTTGACTATTCGCATTTAATAAAGTTTCTAATTCGTCATAGAATAATTCTTTGTTTTCTTCAATCGATTCAATAGAAATATCATTTTTTGAAAGAGTAGAAAGGACAAAATCACCAATATCTGCTTTTGATTTTAGAATTAATTCTTCTTTCTTCTTTTGTAATTCTTTAATTTGAAGTTCAATATCAGAAACAGTTTTTTTCTTTCTCTTTTTTGGTTTTGTTTTTGGAATGATTTGTTCATTTTCTGTCTTGATGTTTTGATCTTGGTTTTCCATAAAATATCCCTCCTAATAATTTGTATATGTCTATCATATTATATTATATTTCTAAAATCAATAAATATAAACGGAAATGTCAGATTAAACATATTTACTTTCTCATTGATAAGTGTTAGAATTAATTTATAGAAAATTCCCTTAGATTTTTTACTAAGGGCGCACTTATACGCAGTAACTTCGTTACTTCGTATTTATGCTATAAAACTTAACTGTTAGTTAGTTTTATCGTCAAGCGTGTTTGTTAAAATTCGCTACGCTCATGTTTGAAAAGAAAGAGAGGTGATACAATTGGCAATCTTCCATTTATCAATGACAATAGCAAAAAGAGAAAACGGAAAAAGAAGTTTAATCGCAATGGCTTCTTATCGAAGTGGTGAAAAATTGTATAGTGAACTATATGAAAAAACTAATCTATACAACCATAGAACTGTTAAACCAGAAGCTTTTATTTTAAAACCTGATTATGTACCTAATGAGTTTTTAGATAGACAGACATTATGGAATAAAATGGAATTAGCAGAAAAAAGTCCAAACGCTCAACTTTGTCGAGAGGTAAATGTAGCATTGCCAATTGAATTAAATAATTCAGACCAAAGAATGTTGATTGAAGATTTTGTTAAAGATAATTTTGTCAATGAAGGAATGATTGCAGACGTAGCCATTCATAGAGATGATGAAAACAATCCTCATGCTCACATTATGCTAACAATGAGAGAAGTAGATAGTGAAGGCAATATCTTAAACAAAAGTCATAGAATACCTAAACTAGATGAAAATGGCAATCAGATTTTTAATGAAAAGGGGCAAAGAGTAACCGTTTCAATTAAAACAAATGATTGGGGTAGAAAATCTCTTGTTTCTGAAATTCGTAAAGATTGGGCAGACAAAGTTAATCAATATTTAAAAGATAGAAATATCGATCAACAAATAACAGAAAAATCGCATGCGGAACTTGGAAAAAAAGAACTACCAACAATTCATGAAGGTTTTTACTCAAAAAAATTAGAAGACAAAGGAGTTATAAGCGAGTTAAAAAGAAAAAATTTAGAAATTCAAAGTTACAATGATATTCTAGCCGAACTTGATAAACTTGAAAATCAAGAAAAAGTATTAAAACAAGACCAAAACTTTACTTTAAAATTTGAAAAAACTTTCTCACCTTTAGAAAAAGGAGAACTGAAAAATCTTTCAAAAGAATTGAAATTATTTATTAATGATGAAAACATTGATAAACGATTAGGTGAATTAAAACGATGGGAAAATTCACTTATCTTTAATAATAAAATGGAAATTCAAAAACAACGTTTGATGTTAAGTAAAATTAGTAGTGAACGAGATATGCTTACAAAGGCAAATGAAATTTTAGACAAACAAGCAGAAAGATTCTTCAAAAAATCTTATCCAAGTTTGAATATTGACAAATTTTCAAATCACGAAGTTAGAGCAATGGTTAATGAAACCATATTTAGAAAACAGTTATTGAATAAAGACCAGTTAGCAGAGGTCATTTACAATGAAAGAGTAGTAGAAAAAGAAGAAAGTAAAAAGATTTTTAAAGAAAAACCATTTCAAACTAGCCGTTATCTTGATTCAAAAATTAAACAAGTTGAAGATAGTATAACAAAAGAAAATAACCCTGAAAGAAAAGAAATTTTATCAATTAAAAAAGAAAAACTAATAGGAATAAAACAAGGATTGATAGAATATGTTCAATCAGAAGTTGAAAGAAAATTTGATAAAAATGTTTCAATAGATTCAGTCATAGAAGGTGAAATGTTACTTGCAAAAGCTGACTATTACAAAACAACTGATTTTTCTAAAGTCGAAGGAGTTGCTAGATTCAGCAGTGAGGAAATTAATTCCATGTTGGAACAATCAAAAGGCTTCTTAACTAACATTCAGACGGTGAAAATTCCTAATGATTGTCAAGGTGTATTTTTTGTTCAAGATAGCATGAAACATATTGATGAACTAAGCCCATTAGCAAAACACAATCTGAAAAAGGTTGTTAATCGCAATGCTTATTTACCTGATTCTGATAAGATAGAATTAAGTAAAGAAATTGAAAATACCAATAAAGATCAATCCCAAGAATTGGATAAAGACGTACCAGAAAAAAATGAAGTGACTGTAAAAATGTTCCAATTTGCGAAGTCAATTAATCGTTTGTTGAGTGGTAACCAACTACAGAAAAAACGAAACCTAGACAAATTGATTAAGCAAACAAAAGCAAAAAAAAATCAATCATTACAAAGGAATATTCCTTTGCGATAAAATAAAAACAAGAGGTGTATAAAATGAAAAAATTTATCAAAGATACAAAGTTTAAGCTTGGAAGTGCGGTTGTTGCGTTGGGTACATTGTTTATTACTGATCCAGTGTTTGCAGCCACTGATCCACAAGCGAAATTAGTTCAAGCAGGTAACACTATAAAAGGTGTCCTAACAGCCTTAATTGTTGTAGTTGGTGGTATTGCTTGTGCGAAGATTGTTATTAAATATTTGCCGTCTATTGATGATCCACAAGAAAAAAATACCATGTATAAAGCCTTGGGAACAGCTTTGCTTGTTACGGCATTAGGTGGGGCGTTGGTTTGGTTAGTACCTTGGGCGTATGGCTTACTTGCTTAATAGAGAAGGGAGTTAGTTATGAATAGCGATCAAGTGAAACAAGCCCTATTAGATTTGTTAAATGCAGACACTGAAAAAGGGCGGACTTGGTTTTTTCCGTCCAATGTATCTGATCGGTACACAGTCATTTTAGGGCTAGATTTAAAACAATCAGCAAAAGCGATCGGTACGGCATTAATAAGCGTGCTATTGGCAATTCTTATTTTCCGTAGCACAGACGTTTTTCCTTTAATTATCTATGTCATTGTTGGTTTGGTGTCATTTGGTGGTGTATGGGCGTTTTATACGATTAAACCAATTACAGACCGACCTAACATTTCTATATCTGATTTTATGAAGCAAAGAAAAGACTTTTCTAAAAGACCAAAAGTCTATTACAAAAAGCCAAAAGAACGAGTGTAAAAGAGAGGTGATTTCATTGTTTGATTTTCTAAAAAAAAGTTCCAAAAGTAACGATAATAAAAAAAGCGATACGATAAAAGAAATGATTTATTGGGAAGATAGTTCCCGATTTCAAGGCGTTTTTAAAGACTTTTTTGTCGTTTATCAGCCAGAAAAAAAGCAATTTAGCCTTGTGAGTATGCTAAAAGTTGACGGCTTAAACGTTGATACATTGCCAGTATCAGAGCAAGAAGGGTTAAACGAAGATTTTGGTGTCTTTCTATCTCAAAACGTTCTATATGAACCGCAGATCACTTCTAAGAATGTACCAGTAGAAATTGACGATTTTGTAGAAGCCTGGGGGAATACAGTAGAAAATTATCGCAAAATGCCAGGGCATAACGAAGCTTTATTACAACTAAAAGCTAGCTATTATTACCATTACAGAAATTTAGCAAGTAACATGGAAACTTCAAAGAAACAACATTTTGTAATTAATTCTGAACCAATTTCAAAGGAAACATACGACAGTTTGGAATTGTCTTATCAAGTGTTACGTGATAAGACAAGAACAATCAGAACAGCTTTAATTGCATTTTTAAGTAAATATGATTGTCAGGTTGAAATTTGTACGATTGGCGAGATGAAAAAGGTTTTGAATAGTTAGGAGCGTTAAAATGGAGAAGATACCAAAAGAGAAAATTATTGTAATACCCGAAGTTGATACGGACGTTGTATCTGATTTAGCACCATTTAACTTTACAGTAGAACGTGACAAATTATTGATTGATGATTCATACGCAGTTCCCTATGTCATTACAAAATACAATAATAAACCAAGAGGAAATTGGTTTAATCGTATTCGTAAAATGAGTGGAGATATAACCATATCTCATTATTACACTAAAGCAAACGGTAACTCATTGAATGATTATTACAACAGAACCATTAAGAACAAGCAAGCAGAGATCGATCGTTCGCATGATCCGTTGACGATTATCCGTTTAGAACGTGAAATGAAAATTGCACAAACGCAGTTAGAACAAGCCGTTGACGAAAACACTTCTTATCTTTATTTATATACCTATGTTTTGATCAAAAGTAAGTCCGAAGATAAGCTGAAAAAATTGTGTGAAGATTTTGAAACACGTTGTATCGCAAGTGGAGTAAAAGCCTTGATTCCATATACTATGATTGATAAAGCGTATTGGAGTGCCTTACCTTTACAATCTAATGAAGTGCCTGAATACACGTACACAATCGCTAATTCAATCAGTGCAAGCAGTATTTTTCCTTTTGATGATAATGAATTAAGTGTATTTACTAAAAATATGATTATTGAGGGAATTAATAAAGATACTGAAAATATCGTTAGTATTGATTACACCAACAGAAAATTAGTAGTCAATCGTAATAAATTCGTTTTTGGTTTATCTGGTGGGGGAAAGACCACTTACCTAACGTCAGACTATTTGAAAAAATATGCTTTTGCTGATAACTCAACAGAACTAAAACACAGAATTGTTTTA
Source organism: Streptococcus sp. FSL E2-3494 (assembly GCF_038007085.1). Classification (NCBI taxonomy): domain Bacteria; kingdom Bacillati; phylum Bacillota; class Bacilli; order Lactobacillales; family Streptococcaceae; genus Streptococcus; species Streptococcus sp. FSL E2-3494. The sequence goes on along the minus strand of NZ_JBBOWN010000004.1, from coordinate 19,885 downwards.
TTTGATCCCGAAGATGAACAAACAGAACGTGTACGTTCTCTAGGGGGCGAAATAATCAATCTTTCGTCTATGTCAGATGTTCGTATCAATCCGTTTCAAATTTACTCACGCAATACACCAGATATAGATTTAAAAGAATCGTTATCCGATTTTGAAGAGGACGAACTTGTAGAAAATCTTGAAATAAAGCACAAAGATTTTGAAATGACTGAAAATGATATTGATAAAGAAATCAGTAAACGAATGAATATTTTAACGCCATATTTCCTAATGGTGGATCACTCTTTGACTGACAGTCAATTATCTATTATTAAGTTAGAAGCTAAAAAATGTTATACGAATTTATACGAAAAGAAAAACTTGTCAAAAATGGAAAATACCGATTTTCCAACATTTTCAGACTTAGAAAGTCGATTGAAAGCATTAGAAGAAACTGATCCCAAACGATACAAGCGAATTGAAGATTTTATTTATTCATTAGAAGATTTTACAATCGGAAGCCGTACCATATTTAACGGTCATACAAATATTGACTTAAACAATCCGTTAATTTGCTTCTCTTTGCGAGATTTACAGACCGAAGAAGGAATCAGAGATTTAGCATACCTCAACAGCTTTAGTTATCTATTTGAAGAAATAACCAACAATCCGCAAATTGTAACGTCTGTTTATGCAGATGAATTTCACTTTTTACTGAAAAATAAAATTAGTGCAGATTTTTTCTTCCAGGCTTACAAACGCTTTAGAAAATATAACGCCGATTGTACCGTATCAACCCAACAGATTGATGATGTATTAAAAGCACCTGATAATATCGGTAAAGCAATTATTGGGAATAGCTTTACAAAAGTGTTCTTTGGACTTGATGAAACGGAAGCGCAAGGTATCTCAAACGAGTTGAAACTTAAACTTACAAAAAAAGAATTATCGTTCATTACCTCAAAACGTCAAGGGGAAGCTTTACTCTTTCATGGAACAAAGAGGGCTAAAATTAAAGTCGATTTGACCCAGGAAGAAATGCGTTTGCTTAACCCAGGCGGATATGAAGATATTTACGGCGTTAGTCCGAAGAAAGAGATCAATTGGTTGTTAAGATCGAAAATTCAATAGAAGGGAGAAAAAAATGAAATACAAAATCTTGAAAAATTTACAATTCTACTATCAAGAGAATGTCATTGTCGTCCAAATAAACGAAAAATATTTGACGAATCGAGAACATATTTTTGATGTAGAAGAAAGTGAACAATATTTTGTTGATGTCGAGGAGATTTTAACCAAAGACGGAAAGCTAGAAATTGTTTATCACCGACCTAATGGCTATACACCACTACTAGATTTAAAAGAATATGCTGATTTTTATAAATTGGATATAGTGAATCGATTACTTGAAATGAATGTACTAGAAAAAACAAACACCTATCTAGCAATGCAAAATATTCTACTCAAAGATACACGTGACTTGCTATTTATTTATAAAGCAGATCATTTTGATAATTTGCCTTACTCAACTAAAGAAGAATTAGAGCAGTGGAAAAATTTTATTTGTAGTTTTTTTGGTAAATTTTCGCTTGAAAAGTATGAGAAGAATCGTATTGAGGTTCTAACAAAAGAAAAAAATTCATTTTTAAATGATGTAGAAGCAGTTGAAAGCTTGGAATCATTAAGAGATTTAATAAAAAATCGACTAACCGAAGAACAAAAGAATTTCTTTTCTGCTGAATTACAGGATAAGAAAGCAGACGTCCGAAAAATTCGCAGAAATAAAAGCTTAAAAATTGCGTTAGTTGTAGGTGTTATTGCGTTATATGGCGGTACGGTTTTTCTTATGAAAGTAAATGAGAAAAAACAAGTTACGGCTACACAGCAAAGCGCAGAAACAGAGATCACTATTTTAAATAAGATTATTGATAATGATAGTGAGAATATCGAAGAAGATATGCAAAAACTCAACTATCCTAAGAAAAAACAAGTTGATATTTACGTGAAACTTGGTGACTACACTAAGGCTTATGAACTTGATAAAAAGTCAGATAAAAAAATTATTCAAAGTCTGTACAAACAAGGGGAAACCGAAAAAATAGAAAATCTTGATTTGCCAGGAAGCGACTATTTAGCAGACTTCAAAAAGATTTTAGCGTATGACAATTCAACAGATATTGAGTATTTGGTTCAAACTAGTACCGATACAACAATTGTTGAAGCTTTAATCGATAAATCAGTAAAAGAAAAAGACATTCCAACAGTAAAAAATATTCGTCAAGTATCAATTACACAAAAGAAATTAGCAATCGATCCTAAACGTCAAATCAGCATGATTGACTTATTGATTGAAAATAACAGTGAAGAATTAGAAAATATATATAAGGATAATTCTTTAAATGACGACTTGAAGAAAAAACAAACCAATGACTTGTTAGAAGAAAACAACACATTGCTTAGTGAAAAGATTGAATTAACAAACGCTGAAAAAGATTAGGAAGGTTGGTGATTTCATATCATGGGAGCAACAGCTGCTAAACTGCTTATTCGTTATCGAAAACCGATAGCGAAAGCAATTTTAGGCTTTTTCGTCTTTATCATTGTAATCTTCCTTCTTATTTTTAATAACGATCAAACCGCCCCTAGTGGCGGACTAGCAACAGAAAACAAAAATTTAAGTGAATCTGTTTTGAGGTACAAAAGTACCGTTGAAAAGTACGCTAGACAATATGACGGTATGGAATATGTGCCTTATATCTTAGCCCTTATGCAAATTGAATCAGGCGGTGAAGGTGGCGACCCTATGCAATCAAGTGAAAGTTTAGGACTGCCCCCGAACACTATTCAAGATCCCGAACGAAGCATACAACGAGGAGTAGAGTTTTTTGTAGAAAATATGAAAAGCGCTATAAACCGAGGATCAGATATAAAAACAGCCCTTCAAGCGTATAATTATGGCGGTGGTTTTGTTGATTTTGTAGTGAAAAATGGCGGAACGTATTCTTTTGAGTTGGCTAAACAATTTTCTATTAATATGTCAGGTGGCGAAAAGGTACCTTATGTAAATGCTTTATCTACTTCAATGGGCTACAATTACCGCTATAACTACGGAAATATGTTCTATGTGCCAAAATTACTTGAATACGTTAACGAAAGCCAGGCAAGCGCAGAGGGCGTTCAAAACAATTCTAATAATACTGGCGTTGTTCAAGTTGATGTACCTAGTGAGTACAAAAATAAATTACGTTATCCAAGATATGACGGACATAACTATAATACCAGTGGCAGTTATCCTTTTGGTCAATGTACCTGGTATGCTTTTAATCGTATGGCTCAAATAGGAAAACCAGTTGATGATTTTATGGGCAATGGTGGTGAATGGGGCTATAAAGGGAAAGCGTTAGGCTATAAAGTAACGAATAAGCCAAAAGTAGGTACAGCAATTTCTTTCCCACCTGGTTCTTTTGGCTCTGATCCAGTTTACGGACACGTTGCCTTTGTAGAAGTCGTAAATGCAGACGGTACGCTTCTTGTATCAGAGTGTAACGTAGTAAACCCAGGAAGCGGAACAATCAGTTATCGAGTAGTGCCAGCTTCTATTGCGAATATTGCAAGTTATGTTGAATAAGGAGAGGAAGAAATGGAGTTTGACAAAATAAAAGTTAGTTTGTTTATCTCAACGCTTGTTTTACTTGTGGTTACTATAGGCATGATTGTTTTTGGAATAAAGCAAGGCGAACAGATCCGTTACTTAAAAAGTAATTTAAAAAGCGTACAGACGGAACTAGCAGACAAACAAGAGGAACAAAACACTAACCAAAGCGAATCGGAAAAAATTATCAAAGAATTTTACAAGACAGTTTATAACTACGAAAAAAGCCAAAAAGAAATATCTATGACAACGGTTAAAGAATTAGCGACAGACAATGTTTATCAAGAATTACAAAACGAGATCAACGTAAACAATTCATATAGCCCACAGCAAAACACGATTCAAAAGTCTTCAGTAAACGAAAATGAAATAAAAATTCTTGCTTATGAAAGTAAGGATAATTCACAGCAATATCTAGTAACAGCACCGATTCACCAGGTTTTTAACGGTACAAAAAATGATTTTGAAATAAACCAAATTATCCAAATTAAAAACCAACAAATTACCCAAAGAACGACCATTCAATTAGGAGAGGAGTAGAAGCATGGCGAAGAAAAAGCAAGAGCAAGTGAAACTGATTATCCTAGTTATACTCTATCTACTATTGTTACCAGTAACATTGATTGTGTTTAAATTATTGCCTTATATCATTGCGAATGATACAAACATTGAATTGAGTACCTTTGTTACAACTATTTTAAAGCACCCAATCACTACTTTTTTAGAGATCATTCAATCTAATTACATGATTCCGTTCTTCATTGTACAGATTATTGTTTTAATCGTTTTGTTTGTCTTTCTACACCCTACCAAACGCCAAGCGTTTGAGGTTGTCGGAAAAACAAACCCTGTTCATGGATCGGCTTATTGGGGGGAAGAATCAGAAATAAATGCACCGAAAAACGTTCATTTGATCCCTGAAAAATCAATGAAAAGCATATTAGAAAAATCAATGAGGAGGGGGAAAAATGAGTAGTTTATTAGCAGAATCAGACGGTTTAATATTAGGGAAATTTCAAAGTGGAAAAGTTGTGATCCAACCCGAAGATAGCAAAATAAGCAATCGAAATATTTTTGTAGTAGGTGGTCCAGGTTCATTTAAAACACAAAGTTATGTTTTACCTAACGTTGTAAATAATCGCAGTACGTCAATTGTTGTAACTGATCCAAAAGGGGAAATCTATGAATTAACCAATGAGATAAAAAAAGCCCAGGGCTTCAAAACAGTTGTGATAAATTTTAAAGATTTTTTACTAAGTTCTAGGTACAATCCGTTACTCTATATCCGCAAATCAAATGATACAAACAAGATTGCAAACGTCATAGTATCAGCAAAGAATGATCCAAAACGTAAAGATTTTTGGTTCAATGCACAATTAAGCTTGTTAAATACACTGATTAAATATGTTTATTTTGAGTATGAACCAAGTTCAAGAACGATTGAGGGAATTTTAGATTTCTTAGAAGAATTTGACCCACGCTATAATGAAGAAGGTGTATCAGAACTTGATGAACAATTTGAGCGGTTGCCAGACGGACACGAAGCAAAACGCAGTTATTATTTAGGCTTCCGACAAGCACAAAGTGAAGCAAGACCAAACATTGTTATTAGTTTATTGACGACTTTACAAGACTTTGTCGATAAAGAAGTAGCAGAATTTACCAGTACAAACGATTTTTTCTTTGAGGAATTGGGAACGTCAAAAATTTGTTTATACGTGCTAATTTCACCCCTAGATCGGACTTGGGACGGCTTAGTCAATCTCTTTTTTCAACAAATGTTTACCGAGTTATATTTTTTAGGGGATAAACACAACGCAAAATTACCAGTACCTTTAGTTATGTTGCTAGACGAGTTTGTCAATTTAGGCTATTTTCCAACCTATGAGAATTTTCTTGCAACGTGTCGAGGGTATCGTATTTCAGTTAGTACCATATTACAATCTTTGCCCCAGGGCTTTGAACTTTACGGAGATAAGAAATTTAAAGCGATCATTGGGAATCATGCCATTAAAATATGTCTAGGTGGTGTAGAGGAAACGACCGCCGAATACTTTTCAAGACAAGTAAATGATACAACAATCAAAGTATATACAGGCGGAACAAGCGAGAGTAAAACGTCTGCAAAAACGACTAATCGAAGCGGTAGCAAGTCAGAAAGTTATGGTTATCAGAAAAGGCGTTTAATTACTGAAGGCGAAGTGATCAATTTACAACAAGAAGAAAATGGCAGAAAAAGTATAGTGTTGATTGACGGTAAACCTTATATGCTAAGAAAAACGCCACAATTTGAATTGTTTGGAAATCTTCTTAAAAAGCTTGAAATTTCACAGCAAGATTATATAAGCAGTCAAACGGAATTTGCCAAGGAATACATTGAGGAGTTGGAAAAACAGCACAAACAACGAAAAGTTCAACTAGCAAGCGCCCCAATTTTTCACGAGAAGAAACAAGAAAATGATTTGAATAAAAAAGAAATAAATCTACCTGAACAACCGATCGAATCAGAAGTAACAGAAGAAGAGGAAGAAAAAGAACTATTAATGAGTGATATTCTAAGTAGTTTTGATGAAGGTATAGAGGAAAACACAACCAACAATGACAACAGCGAATTACCATTTTAAAGATTGGAGGAAATCAAATGAATGGATTGAAAGAATTTTTTGGGAATATCCCAATGTTTCAAAAACAGGTCGAACGAGAAATTGAAGAAAAAGGGATTGAACCTAGTGAGGGTATTAAAAAAATGGAATTTAGCCGTCAAGTGATCCGTAACTTAGTGATTGGCGTTTTAGTTGTCGGTATTCTTGCTTTTGTGGGCATTTCTTATTTTAACAATAAGAATCAACCACCAGTGACACCAACAGCCACCACCACAAGCAAAGAAAGCAACCGGTCAGAAGCAAGCGGAGAAGCCACAGAAAACAGCTCACAAACCGTTCAAGGTTCAAGCGATCATTTACTCAAATTAAGTGCGAAAGAACGAGCAGACGAAGCGACAGAAGCTTTTGAGAGTTGGTACACCTCTTTCTCTAATGGTGACGTGATTTTAGAAATCAACAAAGAATTATTGAAAGAAGGATCAGGCGGTACAAGCCCGATTGAATTACAAACCAAACTGATTGATAACTTAAAAGCCAAGTTTGGCGATAAGGTGTCAGATGATTTTTATACGAGTTTGCAAACAAGTTTCAATTTCAATCCAGTGATCGTTGACGGTACCAAAGGGCTAACGATTTCTAAACAAAATGACGATAAAAGCCAATGGTTGCGTACCTGGTTCTTAGATACCCAAAAAACAGAAAAGAATACGAAAATTATTTTGCGTAATGATTTTCCCTATGAGTGGGCAGATTGGCGGAACAAAGGACAACATGATGAAAAAGTAGGATCAATGTTTTCACAAATTGATTGGGATAATGATTTGAGATATGAGGTTATAGGGCTAGTAACTAGCAAACAAGAGAAGAATATTGAAAACATTGGTGGAGTATTTGTAGTTATGCAATACAACGAAAAAATAGGAAAGTGGCAAGTTAGTGGAACGATTGGTGGTGTAATGTAATATGGACGTAATAGACCAAATAAAAGATACAGGATCGGATATTTTAAGTTCTGCTGGTGAGGCTATCTCTAATGTCTTTGAGGGCGTAAAAGAGAGTGTGGATAGTGTATTGCACCCGATTGATACCTTGTTAGGGAATTGGGGCAGTGACCTTTTAGAAGCCAGTATGAAAATTGCCAATAAGACGACTTTTGATATTCCCAATATCGAATTAATTAGTACCATTACCAATGTGTTTGTCTTTGCAACGACAACCTTTGCAATCTGTATTGTGTTGTATAAGGTCATTGAAGCGCAAATACAAGCTTCTAATGGTAGTGGTGACGCATTGACCGCTAATATTGTTCAAAAGCTATTCTATTCGTCAATTGCCTTAGCTGTCTTGCCCTGGGCAATGAACTTTTTTATCAAAAAGATTGTTGCACCAATCGGGGAGTATGTGATTCAACAAGTCGCTAATGATTTGAACGTGGAAACGATCGGTGAGCGATTGCGTAATTTCTTAGTTTCAAATTTCTTTAATGGTGGCGTTAGTGCCGTTGTTCTCTTTGTTTTTGTGATATTCTTTGCCTTTTCCATTGCCAAGTATTTTGTAGCGATTTGTGTCTTTTATGCTGATTTCTTGGTACTGACTATGTTGACACCGCTAGTCGCATTATCCCTTTTAACAGACGAGCAAAATTACTTTCAAATATGGATCAAAGAATTGTTGTCCGAAGCGTTAACCATGCTAATTAAATTGATTCTCTATTTAGCAATGATTACCCTCATGATTGCTGAAAAATACACGTTACCAAACTTTATGCTAATGGTTGGTTGTGGCTTGTTGATTATCAAAACACCGTCTGCCCTACAAAATATGTGGTATTCAACCAAAGTGTCAAAAGGTGGCGGACTTGGAAACTTAGCAATGATGGCTATGTTTAGAAAATAAGAGAGGGGGATAACGATTGTCTTATTATTTTGAAATACGAATTATTCTTCCCGAAGAAGAAAAACAATTTTTGAATCGAAAATTAAGTAAAAGCGAATTATCCGAAGTCACACACTATTTACAACAAAAGACAAGTCGAGGAATTCCAGTTAAATTTCGTGTCGGTATTTTTAGAGTAGAAGATCAAACAAAAATTATGTCTGTTACGCTGAATACAAAAAATACCAAAGAAACGGACGTAATTAACTTGTTATTAAATCGAGTAACAGATCAACACGTTTTAGTTTACTTGAATGAACCAACAGAACCAACAACGCTTAATACGCAAGAATTAAATCGTCAGGAGTTAAAAACGAGTAATGAACGCCAAGAAATACCGCAGACAGAAATTCCAACTGAAACAGTAAATGAACCTAGTGTTATTAAGGAAATATCGAAAAAGAACCAAGCAAAACAAACGAATAGTAGAAAAGAATCACTATCAGAATCCATAACCAAGAAAAATGTTCCCAGGATTCATTTGTTCATATCTATTTTGACTCTTTTTATTGTATTATTGATAGGAATAAGTGTTATTCAACAAGTACAACTTCAATCAGTCAAAAAAGAGAGCGAATTATTGGAAGAACAAATTGAACGTGTCAAAGAAACGGATATTTCACAATCGAAAATAGATACTTTTGGAAGATACTTTTTGACTTACTATTTTTCACAGGAAAAAAATCAAGAAAATTATCAGTCAAGTTTAAGAACATATGTATCCGAAAAGGTAGATATATCCGATTGGAAAGCGTTAGGGAAAACGCTTAAGAGTGTCAATTACTATGGTAGTGAACAAACAAAAAAAGGGTATAGCGTTGAATACCTTCTAAATGTTTCAGTAGACAATCGTAGTAAAATGCAAAAAATCACTTTTGAGGTTGAACCAACTAAAAACGGCTTTCTTGTGACAACTCAACCAAAACTTACAGACTTCTCTTTTAACTGAAATACGCTAAAAAGAGAGTGCTTAAACAATGGGAAAAATTAATTTAAATCAAATTTACACAGCAAAAGAAATGAGTGAAAGGATAGGTAAGAATAGAAATTACCTATCCCAAGCTTACCGTAACAACAAACATGAAATACTTAAAAATTTTAATTATCGAAAAATTGGTGGAACAATTATTTTCTCTGATAATCCCAATAATGATTTATCGCAATTGATTACAGCAAAAGAAGCAAGCCAGTTGTTAGGAAAGAATGATGAATACTTTGCCCACATTTATAAACGGTTTCCTCATAGACTAGAGGGAATCGATCACATTTATACAGGTAAAACATTATTCTTAACGAAAGAATCGATTGAAGTTTTTAAAAAAAAGATGAATAAAAATGTCAGATAAAGCATATTTGTGATATACTATTTATGTACACAAATATTAATTTTTAAGGAGAGAAGAAAATGAAAAAAATTACTCTTTTAACACTTTTTAGTACCGCGCTATTGGTATCAGCCCCACTTGTTAGTTTTGCGGACGAAGCAACAGGTAGTTCAGATGTCAATGTTCTAGCTGATGATGTAGTTGATCCAGTAGAACCAACCGATCCAACTACTCCGGTTGATCCAGTTGATCCAGTTGATCCAGTTGATCCGGTTGATCCAGTTGATCCAGTTGATCCAGTTGATCCAGTTGATCCAGTCGATCCAACAGAGCCAACAGAGCCAACAGAGCCAACGGAACCAACAGAGCCAACGGAACCAACAGAGCCAACGGAACCAACAGAGCCAACGGAACCAACAGAGCCAACGGAACCAACAGAGCCAACAGAGCCAACAGAGCCAACGGAACCAACGGAACCAACGGAACCAACGGAGCCAACAAAGCCAACAGAGCCAACGGAACCAAGCAAGCCGACAGATCCAACAGAACCAAGTAAACCAGTAGACACAAACCCAATCGAAAACCCAGTTAATACAGATACAGGCGTTGTGATTGTTGCAGTTGAAGATAGTAAACCAATCATTCAATTAGCAGACGGAACAACAAAGAAAGTTGAAGCTAAAGAAATTGGCGCAAACGTTCAAAAAGACGGAACAGTAACGGTTAAAGGTTCAGACGGAAAAATGAAAGTTTTACCAAAAACAGGAGAAACAGAAAATATTGCATTGTCTGTCCTAGGGTCATTAATGGTATTAGGATCAGCATTCATTTTTAAAAAGAGAATCTAATTAAGTATTTTTAAAAGCATGGTCGCAAGTTTCACTAGCAGCCATGCTTTTATTGAATCATTGTAGGACATTTTAAAGATAATTGCCCACTTTAAAATTAAACATGTGCTTAGAATCGTTCTAGGCAACACCAATAACAACCGATCGAATCAGCAACTTGGCTTCATTTTAAAATCATGCTATAATGAATGTGCGAAATGTGATGATTTCGAATAGCATTACAACACGAACGCCCAACCTATTACGAGTAGGTTGGGCGTTTTTTTACTTGTTGCGACTGCAAGCACGTGGGTTAGTCAGCAACTGCTTTTTAGTTGTCGTCTCGATGATCTAACCAATGATCGACTAGGGTGGTTACTAGCGCCACAAAAAGTGGGGCGACAACCAATGTGATGATTTCTTTAAGCATTACAACACCCCCTTTCGGGGCAGTTGCCATGAATGAGTATACCATACTTAGTATTCTAAACAGTTGGTAAAATAATGTAAAAGTTAAAATCACAAATCACAAGTGATTAATCACAAATCACTTGTTTATAAAGAAATTAAAAGCTATAATTGTTAAGAGAGTGTTGAATATTTTTACACAAAAATGTAAAGGAGGGGGTAAATTTGGAGCTAGCATTCAGAAGTCGTTTAAGACAAATGAGAGGAAATAAAACACGTAAACAGTTTGCTGAAGAAATTGGAATGAAAGAATCTAATTACTTAAAAATTGAGTTAGGAAAATCAAACCCGACTGTAAAAACACTGGAACGGATTGCAAAACTTACAAATTCAACCCTGGTCATTGATTTGATCCCTAACGATTCGGAACAGCTAGAATTACAACTAGATAGCGAAATAAGCAAAAAAGAGTAAACGTAATATTTTTACACTTTTTAATTGCTTATTTTTTTTTAAAGCGGTATACTAGATATAACGAAACAACGAACTGAATAAAGAATACAAAAAAAGAGCCACGACCAACTTATTTTCCGCCAAGAAAATAAGTTGCGAGCCTTAATTGATTACCACCAATCAATTAAAGAAGTCGAGACCCAAAATTTGGTAAAGTATTTAATTACTTTATTAATCAGATACTTAAATATCTGTAAACCCATTATATCGGGTTTTTGTGGGGATTTCAAGTCTTTAAGAAGATACCAGGCAATCAATTAAGAAAAACTTAGTTGATTGCCTTTTTTGTTGTGATTCAACTTTGATCGTAGCTTCTAACTAATTAATTTTCGTAAGAAAGGAGAACAGCTGAATGAATATCCCTTTTGTTGTAGAAACCGTGCTTCATGGCGGCTTGTTAAAGTACAAATTTAAAAATAGTAAAATTCGCTCAATCACTACCAAGCCAGGTAAAAGCAAAGGGGCTATTTTTGCGTATCGCTCAAAAAAAAGCATGATTGGCGGACGTGGCGTTGTTCTGACTTCCGAAGAAGCGATTCACGAAAATCAAGATACATTTACGCATTGGACACCAAACGTTTATCGTTATGGTACGTATGCAGACGAAAACCGTTCATACACGAAAGGACATTCTGAAAACAATTTAAGACAAATCAATACCTTCTTTATTGATTTTGATATTCACACGGAAAAAGAAACTATTTCAGCAAGCGATATTTTAACAACAGCTATTGATTTAGGTTTTATGCCTACGTTGATTATCAAATCTGATAAAGGTTATCAAGCATATTTTGTTTTAGAAACGCCAGTCTATGTGACTTCAAAATCAGAATTTAAATCTGTCAAAGCAGCCAAAATAATCTCGCAAAATATCCGAGAATATTTTGGAAAGTCTTTGCCAGTTGATCTAACGTGCAATCATTTTGGGATTGCTCGTATACCAAGAACGGACAATGTAGAATTTTTTGATCCCAATTACCGTTATTCTTTCAAAGAATGGCAAGATTGGTCTTTCAAACAAACAGATAATAAGGGCTTTACTCGTTCAAGTCTAACGGTTTTAAGCGGTACAAAAGGCAAAAAACAAGTAGATGAACCCTGGTTTAATCTCTTATTGCACGAAACGAAATTTTCAGGAGAAAAGGGTTTAGTAGGGCGCAATAGCGTTATGTTTACCCTCTCTTTAGCCTACTTTAGTTCAGGCTATTCAATCGAAACGTGCGAATATAATATGTTTGAGTTTAATAATCGATTAGATCAACCCTTAGAAGAAAAAGAAGTAATCAAAATTGTTAGAAGTGCCTATTCAGAAAACTATCAAGGGGCTAATAGGGAATACATTACCATTCTTTGCAAAGCTTGGGTATCAAGTGATTTAACCAGTAAAGAGTTATTTGTCCGTCAAGGGTGGTTTAAATTCAAGAAAAAAAGAAGCGAACGTCAACGTGTTCATTTGTCAGAATGGAAAGAAGATTTAATGGCTTATATTAGCGAAAAAAGCGATGTATACAAGCCTTATTTAGTGACGACCAAAAAAGAGATTAGAGAAGTGCTAGGCATTCCTGAACGGACATTAGATAAATTGCTGAAGGTACTGAAGGCGAATCAGGAAATTTTCTTTAAGATTAAACCAGGAAGAAATGGTGGCATTCAACTTGCTAGTGTTAAATCATTGTTGCTATCGATCATTAAATTAAAAAAAGAAGAACGAGAAAGCTATATAAAGGCGCTGACAGCTTCGTTTAATTTAGAACGTACATTTATTCAAGAAACTCTAAACAAGTTGGCAGAACGCCCCAAAACGGACACACAACTCGATTTGTTTAGCTACGATACAGGCTGAAAATAAAACCCGCACTATGCCATTACATATTATATCTATGATACGTGTTTGTTTTTCTTTGCTGTTTAGTGAATGATTAGCAGAAATATAGAGAGTAAGATTTTAATTAATTATTAGGGGGAGAAGGAGAGAGTAGCCCGAAAACTTTTAGTTGGCTTGGACTGAACGAAGTGAGGGAAAGGCTACTAAAACGTCGAGGGGCAGTGAGAGCGAAGCGAACACTTATCTTTTGAACTTTTATTTTGTGTAGGACAGTAAAGTATACTTATTTGTCCTAATATGGTTTTAGCAGTATAATTGACTTGGTGAATAGGTCATTTAAGTTGGGCATAATAGGGGGAGAAAAAATGAAAAAATTTATTTATCGAGTAGTAGAAAATGACGAAGTGGTGGCTATTTTTAATGAGCAACAATATGCGCAAGATTTTATCGTTTATGAAAAGACAATTTCTGATAAGCAATTTGAAATTGAACAAGTAGCACTTGCAGATTGGTTATTGCAACCGAGAGAATTTTAGAGGTTGGTTGAAAATGGCGAAAATTGGTTATGCACGTGTCAGTAGCAAAGAACAGAACTTAGATCGTCAATTACAAGCGTTACAGGGCGTTTCTAAGGTCTTTTCAGACAAAGCAAGCGGTCAATCGGTCGAACGCCCACAATTACAAGCTATGCTTAACTATATTCGTGAAGGGGATATTGTTGTTGTTACTGAATTAGATCGATTAGGACGAAATAATAAAGAATTAACAGAATTGATGAATCAAATTCAAATTAAGGGGGCAACCCTGGAAGTCTTAAATTTACCCTCAATGAATGGTATTGAAGATGAAAATTTAAGACGGCTGATTAATAATTTAGTGATTGAATTGTATAAGTACCAAGCGGAATCTGAACGCAAACGAATTAAAGAACGCCAAGCCCAAGGAATTGAAATTGCTAAGAAAAAAGGAAAATTCAAAGGGCGACAACCTAAATTCAAAGAAAATGATCCACGTTTACAACACGCTTTCGATTTGTTTTTGAACGGTTTATCCGATAAAGAAGTTGAAGAACAAACTGGAATTAATCGCCGAACGTTTAGAAGGTATCGATCAAGATACAACGTGACAGTAGATAAAAGAAAAAACAATGAAAAGAGGGATAGTTAATGAGTACGGTTATTTTAGCTGAAAAACCAAGCCAGGCATTAGCCTACGCAAGTGCTTTAAAACAAAGCACCAAAAAAGACGGTTATTTTGAGATCAAAGACCCACTATTTACAGATGAAACGTTTATCACCTTTGGTTTTGGGCATTTGGTGGAATTAGCAGAACCAGGTCATTATGACGAAAAGTGGCAAAATTGGAAACTTGAATCATTGCCTATTTTTCCTGATCGATACGATTTTGAAGTGGCAACAGATAAAAAAAAGCAGTTTAAAATTGTTGCTGAACTTCTCAAAAAGGCAAATACAATTATTGTTGCAACAGATAGCGACAGAGAAGGTGAAAATATCGCCTGGTCGATTATCCATAAAGTAAATGCCTTTTCAAAAGATAAAACATTTAAAAGACTATGGATCAATAGCTTAGAAAAAGATGTGATTCGAAGCGGTTTTCAAAATTTGCAACCAGGAATGAATTACTATCCCTTTTATCAAGAAGCGCAAACACGCCAAATTGCCGATTGGTTGATCGGCATGAACGCAAGCCCTTTATATACCTTGAATTTACAACAAAAAGGCGTACAAGGTACATTTTCATTAGGACGTGTACAAACACCGACTTTATATCTCATTTATCAACGCCAGGAAGCAATAGAAAACTTTAAGAAAGAACCTTTTTTCGAGGTGGAAGTTAGTATAAAAGTAAACCAAGGGTCATTTAAGGGCGTTCTAAGCCCCACACAGCGTTTTAAGAGCCAAGAGGAACTTTTATCCTTTGTTTCTTCTAAACAAGCTAAAATAGGCAATCAAGAGGGGATAATCGCTGATGTTCAAACCAAAGAGAAGAAAACGAATAGTCCGAGTTTGTTTTCTTTAAGTAGTTTGCAATCAAAAGTCAATCAGCTTTATAAAGCGACAGCGAGCCAAACTTTAAAAGCTATGCAAGGACTGTATGAAGCAAAATTATTGAGTTATCCAAGAACAGATACACCATTTATTACAGAGAACGAATTTGCTTATTTAAAAGCGAATTTTGGCAAATATAGCGGTTTTTTAGGACTTGATCTTGAAATGGTTCAAACAGAGCCTAGAAAGCGTTATGTGGACGGTAGTAAGGTACAGGAACACCACGCCATTATCCCAACAAAACAAGTGCCTACCGAATCTGCATTAGCAAAAATGGACGATTTACAACGAAAAATATATGCTTTAGTCGTTAAAACGACCGTTGCCATGTTTTTACCTGATTACTTGTATGAAGAAACCAAGATACAAACGAAAGTAGCTGATTTGCTGTTTCAATCGATCGGTAAGACACCGAAGCAAGAAGGTTGGAAAATTCTTTTCAAACAACAAACCAAAGAAGAAGAAGAGGACGTTCAAACGTTACCACTCGTTATCATTGGCGAACGTGCCGAAGTTGATGTTAAGAGTGTTGAAAAAGAAACGCAACCGCCAAAAGCTTTTACAGAGGGTACACTTTTAACCGCTATGAAAACCGCTAATAAAACGGTTGATGATGAAGAAGCAATCAAGATTTTACAAGAAGTCGAGGGGATCGGAACAGAAGCGACAAGAGCAAGCATTATTGAAGCCTTGAAACAAAAAGAATATATCCAAGTCATTAAAAATAAACTTGTTGTGACTGAAAAAGGTAAATTATTGTGCCAGGCAGTTGAAAGTCAGCACCTTTTAACGAGTGCTGAAATGACGGCTAAATGGGAAACGTATTTAAAGAAGATTGGTAAAAGAGAAGGTAATCAAGAAAACTTTATTAATAATATCAAGAAGTTTATCGTTCATTTACTGGAAGCTGTACCTACCGATATAGAGAAATTAAGTTTTTCTGATTACCAGGAACAGAAAGAAAAAGAAGCAGAAAAAAGTATTGTAGGCAAATGTCCTAAGTGTGGCAACAATATTGTATTAAAAAAATCGTTTTATGGGTGTTCAAATTATCCTGAATGTAAGTTTACTTTAGCTGAACATTTTAGAAAGAAAAAACTAACCAAAACAAATGTAAAAGAATTACTAGAGGGAAAAGAAACCCTGGTAAAAGGAATCAAAACGAAAGAGAAAAAGTCCTACAATGCCGTTGTAAAAATCGGAGAAAAGGGATATATTGATTTTATTTCATTCTCAAAATAAGCATAAAAGCCCTTTAAACAGGGCTTTTATATATTAATCACAAATCACTTATCACAAATCACAAGTGATTTGTGATTAATCACTTGTGATTTGTGATTCCTAATGATACAATATTACTATACAAAAAAAGAATGGGGCGTAGTTATGGAGAAGGAAGAACTCAAAATACTTGAAGAATTAAGACGTATTTTAAACAGTAAAAATGAAGCAATTGTTATCTTAAACAATTATTTTAAAGGTGGTGTTGGAAAGTCAAAATTATCGACTATGTTTGCTTACTTGACAGACAAATTTAATTTAAAAGTTTTAATGATCGATAAGGACTTACAAGCAACATTGACAAAAGACTTAGCAAAAACATTTAAGGTAGAATTGCCACGTGTTAATTTTTATGAAGGACTGAAAAATGGAAACTTGGCTTCTTCTATTGTTCATTTGACTGATAATTTAGACTTGATCCCTGGCACGTTTGATTTGATGTTACTGCCAAAATTAACTCGCTCATGGACTTTTGAAAATGAAAGTAGATTGCTTGCTACTCTTTTAGCACCTTTAAAAAGTGACTATGATCTCATTATTATTGATACTGTACCAACGCCAAGCGTTTATACAAATAATGCAATCGTGGCGAGTGATTACGTTATGATCCCTTTACAAGCAGAAGAAGAAAGTACAAACAACATTCAAAACTATATTTCCTATTTGATTGATTTACAAGAACAATTTAACCCTGGACTAGATATGATCGGTTTTGTTCCTTATTTAGTTGATACGGACAGCGCAACGATAAAATCAAACCTGGAAGAGCTGTACAACGAACATAAAGAAGATAACTTGGTTTTCCAAAATATTATCAAGCGAAGTAATAAAGTAAGTACCTGGTCTAAAAACGGCATTACAGAACACAAAGGCTATGACAAAAAAGTTTTATCCATGTATGAGAACGTATTTTTTGAAATGCTTGAACGAATTATTCAATTAGAAAACGAAAAAGAATAGAATCACAAATCACAAGTGATTAATCACAAATCACTTGTGATTTGTGATTGTTGATGATAAAATAAGAATAAGAAGAAATAGAAAGAAGTGAGTGATTGTGGGAAATTTAGGCGCACAAAAAGCAAAACGAAATGATACACCAATCAGTGCAAAAAAAGATATAATGGGAGATAAGACGGTTCGTGTTCGTGCTGACTTGCACCATATCATAAAAATCGAAACAGCAAAGAATGGCGGAAACGTAAAAGAAGTTATGGATCAAGCCTTAGAAGAATATATACGGAAATATTTACCTGACAAACTTTAAAAGGAGTGAAAATGAAATGGCAGTTACGTATGAAAAAACATTTGAAATAGAGATCATTAACGAATTATCGGCAAGCGTTTATAATCGAGTATTAAACTATGTTTTGAACCATGAATTAAATAAAAATGACTCTCAATTATTGGAAGTCAATTTATTAAACCAATTAAAGCTTGCAAAACGTGTAAATCTTTTTGATTATTCTTTAGAAGAATTACAAGCCGTTCATGAGTATTGGCGGTCAATGAATCGTTACTCAAAACAAGTTTTGAATAAAGAGAAAGTGGCTTAATATGGCAAATATAGTCAATTTTACTGACAAACAATTTGAAAATCGCTTAAATGATAATTTAGAAGAATTGGTTCAAGGAAAAAAAGCGGTTGAATCGCCAACCGCTTTTTTATTTGGTGGGCAACCAGGATCAGGAAAAACCAGTTTGCGATCAGCAATTCTTGAAGAAACACAAGGGAATGTTATTGTCATTGATAATGATACCTTTAAACAACAGCACCCTAATTTTGATGAACTAGTGAAACTTTATGAAAAAGACGTAGTAAAACACGTTACCCCTTATTCTAATCGCATGACAGAAGCGATCATAAGCCGTTTGAGCGATCAAGGGTATAATTTGGTGATCGAAGGTACAGGACGAACAACAGACGTTCCTATTCAAACCGCAACAATGCTTCAAGCCAAAGGTTATGAAACAAAAATGTATGTCATGGCAGTACCTAAAATCAACTCATATTTAGGAACAATTGAACGGTATGAAACTATGTATGCAGATGATCCAATGACAGCTAGGGCAACACCAAAACAAGCGCATGATATTGTTGTCAAAAACTTACCGACCAATTTAGAAACCCTTCATAAAACGGGCTTATTTAGCGATATAAGGCTTTACAATAGAGAAGGAGTGAAACTCTATTCAAGCTTAGAAACGCCTTCCATTAGTCCGAAAGAGACCTTAGAAAGAGAATTAAATCGTAAAGTATCAGGGAAAGAAATTCAACCGACTTTGGAGAGAATAGAGCAAAAAATGGTTCAAAATCAACACCAAGAAACCCCTGAATTTAAAGCAATTCAACAAAAATTGGAAAGCTTGCGGCCACCTACACCACCAATACCCAAAACACCTAAACTTCCAGGACTTTAAACCTTAAAAAAGGAAAAGAGTAGTTACCGTTTTTTGGTAACTACTCTTTTTTTATTTGAGTTGGTTCCGATTCCTCGATAGCATCAGACATCGCAACAACGATGCAACCGTCAGCAAAATGATAATAGAAAGTTGTTTATTCTCAACAGTAGAAACCTATGATAAACTTAGATTATCAGAATTTTCCAAATGATAATCTAAGTTGTTCAAGAATAGGGGCTGTATGATTTGGTCTATAAATTATGACCATTTAGGAAGTTTTAATCATATCAAAAGTAGAGAAAAAATATTCAAAGCTATATTTTCTTAAAATTTCCATTAGTCAAAGAGAGGAGATTAACTATGATAGACAAAAATGAGAAAGAGATTTTATTATTGAATAGCGAGAAAAATTTCAAAGAACTACTTGAAATAATTGAATCAGTACCGAAAAGTAAAAGAGGAATTTCTATTGAAACTCCAGAGAGAGATAAAAATTTTAGAGATGTTTTAATGCATCTTTATGAATGGCACGCAATGCTTGAGAGATGGTATAGAGAGGGTATGGATGGGGATATTCCTTTTATGCCAGCACCTGGTTATAAGTGGAGTAGTATTAAACTCCTGAATATACGGATTTGGGAGAACTATCAAGATGTGACATTAAATCAAGCTATAAAAAAATTGAAGTTAAGTCACCAAAGAGTAACAGACTTAATTAAAATACATACGAATGAAGAAATCGTGACAAAAAAATATTATAAGTGGACGAAAACAAGTAATTTGTTCAGTTATTTTACAGCGAACACATCTAATCATTACATTTGGGCTGTGAAAAAATGTGAAGTTATCGCAAAGGCTTTAAAAGAAATAGAAAATAAAAATTTTGTAAAAACGTCTACTTAAACGAACGAGGACTTTAATAGAGTAAACAAAAGGGAACTTCTAAAAATGGAAGTTCCCTTAATTCTCGTAAAAAATCAACAATATAATTTAACATAGCCTTTTTATAAAAACATTTCCTCTTGTTTTAAAAGCTGATCGAGAAATAAAGCACACAACGGTATT
>NZ_JBBOWN010000003.1:0-199902 GCF_038007085.1 Streptococcus sp. FSL E2-3494 | reverse complement strand
AAGTAGTTCTGTGGTAAACTGAGTCATAGGAATAAATCTCTTTCTAGTAATGTTTTGCAACTCTACTATAACGGATTTATTCCTTTTTGTGTTTACACAACTTATTTTACACTACCAATTTTCCATTTAAAATTTAGACTATAATAACTAAATTTTATTTTTCAAAAATTATTTATAGTAGTAATTATATTTTTGTTTTTAAGTATCTACATTTTTTTGTAATATTAAAATAATTTTTACCATTTTATAAAAAGTTAGCCAACTCATTTTCAGAAAACATTTGTAAATTTCAAAAAACCAATGATTTTTACATCATTGGTTTTCTATTATATTCGTTTATCAGAAAGATTTAATTAATCTTCCTTCTTACGAGCTACAAGACCAAATCCACTCAATACTCCAAGAAGTCCAAGTGCTGCTAGGCTAGCATTGTCTTCTGTACCTGTATTTGGCAACTCTTTTTGACCTTCAACATCTTTTGGTGTTGCTGGTTGACTTGGTTCAACCGGTCTTGGAGTCGGCATTTCAACATTTTTGAAGATATGTTTGATATTTCCATTTGGATCAGTCACAGTCTTCACATATTCGTAACCTGAAACTGTTCCCGGTTCTTTAGAGCCTGGTTCAGTTGGTTTCAATGGATTTCCATTGTCATCAGCCCAAGTAGTTGTACTTTGCTTACCTGGAGTTGGTTGAGGAAAAGGTGAAGGTTGTTGGAGCTGGTGTTGAAACTTTCTCATAAACGTGTTCGATGTCGCCATTTGGAAGGGTCTTAGTTTCTACAAAGCGGTAGCCTGGGATATCTTTCTTAGGTTGTTCGCCGTCTTCTGTTGGATAGTTTGGAATTTCGTTACCATCTTTATCCTTATAACTTGCCTTAACTTTTTCGTAGACGTGCTCTGTATCTCCGTTTGGAAGTGTCTTAGTTTCTACAAAGCGGTAACCTGGAATATCTTTCTTAGGAGTTGTACCTTCCTTAGTAGTTGTTCCTGGAATTACATTGCCATCTTTATCTTTGTAAGTTGTTATGACTTTTTCATAGATATGTCTTGTATTTCCTTTTTCGTCTACTTCAGTTTTAACAATCTTGTATCCTGGGATATCTTTAGTAGGTTTAGTTCCATCTTCTGTTGGTGAAAGTGAGTTACCCTCTTTATCAACGAATGAAGTATCAGGATGAACTTTTGGTGTGTAAGTAGCTGTTACTGGCATTCCGTTCTTACCTACACGTTTAACTGTTACTCCTGTTGCTTTACCTACGAAGTCAGGTTCTGGTGTGAAGGTTACTTTACTGTTTTCATCGATTGTATATATACCTTCGTCTGGTACTTTCTTCTCAGTTGTTCCATCGTCAAATGTTCGTTTAACAGTTTCATCAATTGGTACATTTGGATTTCCTAGGATGAAGACTGGTGTCCCTGTTTGTGGTTGTCCTTTAGGTCCTTCAGATTCTGCAGGTGTTCCTTCTGGTGTTACTGGTGTAACTGTTGGTATGTATGTTCTGGTATAGTAAATTTGTAACACTCTCCTACCTAATAAGTTAAACTATTCATTAGAATAGGAGACATAACATGAAACACTATCCAGACGAAACACGACAAAAAATTGTTCGACTACACATTCAAGACGGACGAACATTAAAAAGCTTAGCTTGCTGAGCATAGCCAATTTATGCATCAAGATTCCCAATGTATCTAAAAACGCCAAATATAAGGTTTTATCCAAACTCATTATATAGCAAGAAATCTTCATTGTTCCTATTGGTTCTTTTAAAAGTGTGGCCAATTCGGGGCAAAATTTAAAGTTTAGTTTGCCACAAATAATAATTGTCATTTTATAATATTCCTACTTGATTGTTTTTTATAGGTAAAGAAAAAAGATAAAATGACATTCATAAATTTTTAAAACCATAAGAATAGACACCCAATCATTAATAAATGAATAAGAAGGCGGATACAATGGTGAGTATAATTAATTTTCTTTCCACTTTTCTTTCTATCAGAGAAAAAGCTAACCGAAATTAATAACAAAATCATTGATATCAATAGCTTTAGAACAATATTCGAATAAGATAATCCAAACAACGCTGAGAAACATAAAATAAAAACTAAGACCACTGAAACAGTTGATACTCCCAGCTTCTTCTTATGTCCAAAGTAAGTTGAAAGCAATAAAATAATAGAATAAGTAAAAATAACGTAATTCATTGATTTGCCCCTATTGTTATATAATAATTCTAATATTATTTGATAATATATATATTACCACAATTAGAGATAAAATGAAAAACACATCCCAAATATATGTTTTAAAACTGTTTCTCCTAACTACTTCCTTAAAAGCCAAATTCTTTCTCATTCCAAAATAGTAAATCAGCACAAAATTAATGAAAAATAACTTCGTTGATTTATCAAAAAGAGTATATGTGACACCCCAATAAAAATTACTAGTACTATTAAAAACCTTTTCAACACATTAAGTGATACACTAATAATAAATAGAATTAATGACAGGAGATTATTATGTTTTTAGCTATTAAAGAGATGCTACATGAAAAATTGCGTTATAGCCTAATAGTGGCACTTATATTTTTAGTAAGTTATCTTTTGATTATTCTTACTGGTTTAGCCACTGGTTTAGCTAACCTAAACAAAGCGGCAATTAACGAGTGGGATGCTTCAAGTATTGTCTTAAATAGTGATTCTGAAGGACGTTTACAACAATCTTTTCTTTCACAGGATCAGGTTGCTAGTTTACCCAATAATGGTACCAGAATTTCACAGTATAGTACACTTGTAAAATCAGAAAATGGATTAAAAGAGAATACTCAATTAGTAGCTCTTGATTCCAAATCGTTCATATTTAAAAAATTGAAAATAACAAGTGGTAGTAAAAATGTCCGAAACAATGCCGGCGTCGTATCGGATAAATTCAAACGTGATGGATTCAAAATCGGTGACCACTTGTTAGTTGCTAATTCATCATTGAGGATTAAAATTACAGGTTTTACACCCAGGGCAACTTTAAGTGCTCTTCCCGTGGTTTATATTTCACCAGACACTATTCAATCACTGAATAAAGGTGTAACAAATGCTGTGGTATTCAAGAATACGTTAAATAATTCAAAAATACCAAAAGGGACTATTCAGTTAAGCATTGACTCATTTATTAATAAATTACCCGGATATAGTGCACAACAACTCACATTCAACTTCATGATTGGTTTTTTGTATATTATTATTCTAATTGTTATTTCAATTTTCTTGTATATTCTGACCGTTCAAAAATTACCTAACTTAGGTGTCTTGAAGGCGCAAGGAGTCTCAACGCAATATCTTGTTTTGAGTACGTTATTTCAATCATTTATTATGTCAGTTATTGGCGTTATTATAGCCATTATATTAGGTGAAATAACAGCTATTACGTTACCCAGCGAGGTACCCATTGTCATCGATAAAAGTAATATTATTGTAACTGGAATCGGTATTATTATTATGTCCTTGTTGGGTGCGTTGATACCAATTCGCCAAATTGCCAAAGTTGATCCTTACAAAATTATTGGAGGTTAATTTCATGTCAAATCTCATTTTCGACTCAGTCACAAAAATTTTTGGTGAGGGGGGTAGTAAGTACGTAGCACTAGAAAATATTAATTTCGAAGCAGAAAGCGGTCAGCTTATTTTAGTTGTAGGGCCATCAGGATCAGGAAAAACTACATTTTTGACTATAGCAGGCGGACTACAGACACCAACTAATGGTGACGTAAAAATAAATGACAGTACAATTAACAGTTTGTCCAAAAAACAACAAACAAAATTAAGATTGGAAAAAATAGGATTTATTTTACAATCTTATAACTTAGTCCCATTTTTAACGGTCGAAGAACAGTTTAAATTCGTAGATAAACTAAAAAAACAAAATTTGACTGAACAAAAATTGCATGAGCTTCTTTCTGATTTAGGACTTTTAGAACTGCTAAAAAAATATCCTAATCAACTTTCTGGTGGACAAAAGCAGCGTGTGGCAATTGCTAGAGCATTATACACTGATGCTGACTATATTTTAGCAGATGAACCCACAGCCGCATTAGATACAGATAGATCCATGAAAGTAATCGAGTTACTCAGAGATTTAGCGCACAAAAGAAATAAAATTATTATTGTAGTTACTCATGACTTAAGGTTAAAAGATATGGCAGACAAAGTTTATCAGATAATTGACGGTAAAATGACAATCCTGGAGAAGTAATTTAATTTATGACTAAAAATCAGCAAAAATATAATTATGACTAAGGAATATATTATTAACTAACCCTTAATAAAGCAATTCATGCTCAGCATTGTAATCCATCTAAACTGATACTTCATTCAGATCTAGGTGTACAATTCACCTCACTAGAATTTACGAGATTTTGTTCATCATTGGGCATTTCTCAAAGTATGAGTCGTGCGGGTACTCCGTATGATAATGCTCCAATGGAACGTTATTACAATACATTAAAAGCTGAAGAAGTCTATCAACATCGGTATGATACCATCGAGGAACTGGACCAAGCTATAAACGACTTTGCCTATGTTTGGTATAATCAAATTAGACCTCATTCTTATAATAACCACCTAACACCTCTAGAAAAACGATTGAAATAATTTTATTTAGTCAATGGTGTTACAAAAATGCTTGACCAGGACAGAACCACTACCACGATAACTTAATTCCACTCTATCACCCTCCTATAACTATAATAAAAGTTAGGATTTTATCTAAGCATTATTTATGATTATTTTAACACAAGACAATATTTATAATTCAGTTTGATGAAGAAAAATAATTATTTCAGAATCTTCTCTTTGATACTTTTAATTGACAATGACAAAACTATCATATAAAAAGAAGTGGCAGAAATACACTGATTTCCTCTTTTCATTGTTGCAAATTAGTTTACTTCGCAATCTAATCCTTGATGGTTATAAACGGCTCTATAATTTCTGTAGTGGGTAAATCC
Organism: Streptococcus sp. FSL E2-3494; assembly: GCF_038007085.1. NCBI lineage: Bacteria > Bacillati > Bacillota > Bacilli > Lactobacillales > Streptococcaceae > Streptococcus > Streptococcus sp. FSL E2-3494. Next base: position 194,900 of record NZ_JBBOWN010000003.1, on the reverse strand, counting down.
ACCATGGAAATTATGGAGCCTTTTTGAGTATATACAAAAAGTCCCATATGACCTATAATAAAAAGTGCTCAAACTATCATTTTAGAAAGACTCATATGGAACAACTAAATCTTATCACAAATTTTCTCAGAATTAAAGACAAAAATATCACTATCACTGATGAATATGATATGGGAACTCACTTAGAACTCCACGGTCACTTGGATCACACAGCCCCTAAATGCCCAAAATGCAAGGGACAAATGGCTAAGTACGACTACCAGAAAACTTCTAAAATCCCCTACTTAGAAACTGCTGACTACCCTTTACTTATCCGTCTTCGAAAGCGTCGTTTCAAGTGTAAAGATTGCGGAAAAATGGCGGTCGCTGAAACTCCTCTTGTCAAGAAGAACCACCAAATCTCTGTCGCTGTTAACCAGAAAATCGCACAATTACTCATCGAAAATCAAGCAATGAAACATATTACACACAGGCTATCAATTTCAACATCGTCAGTTATGAGAAAGCTAAATGAGTTCAAGTTTGAAACGGATTGGAATACCCTACCTGAGGTGATGAGTTGGGACGAGTATGCCTTCAATAAGGGGAAAATGAGCTTCATCGCTCAAGATTTCGACTCCCTAAATGTCATCGCCATTCTCGACGGAAGAACTCAAGCAACAACCATCCGAAACCACTTTCTACGCTATCCTAGAAAGGTTAGAAATCGGGTCAAAGTGATTTAACATGGATATGTTTAGTCCCTATTATCAACTTGCTAAACAGCTTTTTCCGAATGCAAAAATTGTACTCGATCGCTTTCATATCGTGCAACACCTTAGTCGCGCTATGAACCGTGTTCGTATTCAAATTATGAATCAATTCGACAGAAAATCGCAGGAATACCGAGCCTTGAAACGTTACTGGAAATTGATACAACAAGATAGCCGTAAACTCAGCGATAAACGATTTTATCGTCCTATGTTTCGAATGCATTTGACTAACAAGGAAATCCTAGAAAAACTCCTATCCTACTCAGATGAACTCAGACAGCACTATGAACTCTATCAATTTCTCTTGTTCCATTTCCAAGAGAAAAACTCAGATCATTTCTTCAGTCTCATCGAACAGGAAATAGCCACTGTTAATCCTATTTTCCAGACGGTATTTAAGACATTTTTAAAGGATAAGGACAAGGTTTTAAACGCCATGGAATTGCCTTATTCCAACGCCAAACTGGAAGCTACCAATAATCTCATCAAAGTCATTAAGAGAAATGCCTTTGGTTTCAGGAACTTTGAAAACTTTAAAAAACGGATTTTGATTGCATTGAACATAAAGAAAGAGAGGACGAAGTTCGTCCTCTCTAGGTGTTAGCTTTTAATCTACCCACTACAGTTGACAAAGAGCCGAAGAAGCCAACTAGACAAACGCGTCAATCAGCTTGATGATGGCGCCGGTGAAGAAGTAGAACGCGATCAAGTAGGTGACGGAAATGATGGCGGCTAACAAGTTCGCCGCCAAGGCAAACCCGATCACGACCCCCAGGATGCCCAAGGTGAGTCGCACCCAGAACCAGCTCCTCTGGCTATCCTTCAAGCGGAAGGCCAGGAAAATGTTCATGATGGAGTCGATGAGGAACCAAATCACAAACAACATCGGCAGGAACGTCACACTGACAGCCGGATTGAACACCAGATAAAGGCCAACCAGCAAGTCCAATACGCCAATCAGGATCAAGTACCAAGGATAACCGGGCAGCACCTTTTTCAGCTCAAAGTAGTACATCAGGATTGAACCCCCCTGTACGATGGCAGTAATCCCATACATAAGCCCCATAGCAATCAAAGTGGTCAGCGGATTGTTGAGGGCGGTCCAGCCTGCAATAAAGAACAGCACTGCCAACAGCAGACTCCCCCAACCAAATCCATTCTCATTTTTCGTAATCAAAATAAGACTCCTTTCAATTCTATAATCATCTTAACATACTAGTGGTCCTATGTCAAGATTTAGTACAAATTAAAATGAGAAAAAAGTCCTCAAATTAGCCGGCTAATTGTAATCTGCTATCTTTTGTTTTTTCATATAAAGATTCAAAATCATTGGGTGACATATATCCGCAGTAACCGTGAATTCTCTTTGTATTGTAAAAAGCCTCGATATATTCAAAAAAAAGGCGGTTTGCCTGTTGATAGTCTCTAATTTTGAACCTGTTGATCCATTCTCTCTTTAACAGAGATTGGAAATTGATTCTGAAAAAAGAAGAACTGTTGAATGGCACAGAATACCGTGATCATAGACTTTTCAAGGGAACGGTGACGGAACGAGGGATCATCGATTATATTCTTTCTTTGGACGAGAGTCTCCGCCTGAATTATAATGCCTACCAAACAATCGTCTTTACGGTTACGCACCGGAAACCGAATTTGTTTCGGTCCTTCATTCATGAGAAACAACGGGGGCTTTCTGCCAAGATGGACCAAGCTTTGAAGACATTCCGCCAATCCGAAATAGCTATTGTAAACGCACTGAGCTAGACTATTCAAACGGATTAGTGGAAGGGATTAATAATAAAATCAAGATCATCAAGCGGACAGCCCATGGCTATCGCAACTTTTCTAATTTCCGAAACCGCATCTTCATTGAATATAAATTACTAGAAACAAAAACAGCAGCTTAGGAACCTTGGCTCTATAATTTCTGTAGTGGGTAAATCCACCATGGAAATTATGGAGCCTTTTTGAGTATATACAAAAAGTCCCATATGACCTATAATAAAAAGTGCTCAAACTATCATTTTAGAAAGACTCATATGGAACAACTAAATCTTATCACAAATTTTCTCAGAATTAAAGACAAAAATATCACTATCACTGATGAATATGATATGGGAACTCACTTAGAACTCCACGGTCACTTGGATCACACAGCCCCTAAATGCCCAAAATGCAAGGGACAAATGGCTAAGTACGACTACCAGAAAACTTCTAAAATCCCCTACTTAGAAACTGCTGACTACCCTTTACTTATCCGTCTTCGAAAGCGTCGTTTCAAGTGTAAAGATTGCGGAAAAATGGCGGTCGCTGAAACTCCTCTTGTCAAGAAGAACCACCAAATCTCTGTCGCTGTTAACCAGAAAATCGCACAATTACTCATCGAAAATCAAGCAATGAAACATATTACACACAGGCTATCAATTTCAACATCGTCAGTTATGAGAAAGCTAAATGAGTTCAAGTTTGAAACGGATTGGAATACCCTACCTGAGGTGATGAGTTGGGACGAGTATGCCTTCAATAAGGGGAAAATGAGCTTCATCGCTCAAGATTTCGACTCCCTAAATGTCATCGCCATTCTCGACGGAAGAACTCAAGCAACAACCATCCGAAACCACTTTCTACGCTATCCTAGAAAGGTTAGAAATCGGGTCAAAGTGATTTAACATGGATATGTTTAGTCCCTATTATCAACTTGCTAAACAGCTTTTTCCGAATGCAAAAATTGTACTCGATCGCTTTCATATCGTGCAACACCTTAGTCGTGCTATGAACCGTGTCCGTATTCAAATTATGAATCAATTCGACAGAAAATCGCAGGAATACCGAGCCTTGAAACGTTACTGGAAATTGATACAACAAGATAGCCGTAAACTCAGCGATAAACGATTTTATCGTCCTATGTTTCGAATGCATTTGACTAACAAGGAAATCCTAGAAAAACTCCTATCCTACTCAGATGAACTCAGACAGCACTATGAACTCTATCAATTTCTCTTGTTCCATTTCCAAGAGAAAAACTCAGATCATTTCTTCAGTCTCATCGAACAGGAAATAGCCACTGTTAATCCTATTTTCCAGACGGTATTTAAGACATTTTTAAAGGATAAAGACAAGGTTTTAAACGCCATGGAATTGCCTTATTCCAACGCCAAACTGGAAGCTACCAATAATCTCATCAAAGTCATTAAGAGAAATGCCTTTGGTTTCAGGAACTTTGAAAACTTTAAAAAACGGATTTTGATTGCATTGAACATAAAGAAAGAGAGGACGAAGTTCGTCCTCTCTAGGTGTTAGCTTTTAATCTACCCACTACAGTTGACAAAGAGCCTTATAAACAAACCCCACCAAGATTAAATCTTGGGGGGGTTGGTGGGGAATAATAACATTCCCCCGATTTTTTATCGCTCTAAGCAATTCTAAAACCTTGATTTGATAGGCTTCCGCAATCAAATTGCGATACTCTATTATTTAAGAGTAACTGAAGCTCCAGCTTCTTCAAGTTTAGCTTTGATTTCTTCAGCTTCAGCTGCAGAAACACCTTCTTTAATAACCGATGGTGCACCGTCAACGATAGCTTTAGCTTCTTTAAGACCTTCGCCTGTGATTTCACGTACAACTTTGATAACGCCAACTTTTTTGTCGCCTGCAGATGTCAATTCAACGTCGAATGAATCTTTAGCAGCACCAGCGTCAGCAGCACCATCTGCAGCAGCAGCTACAGGAGCAGCAGCAGTTACGCCAAACTCTTCTTCGATAGCTTTTACAAGGTCGTTCAATTCAAGGATTGAAGCTTCTTTAATTTCAGCAATAATGTTTTCAATGTTCAATGCCATTGTGATTTCCTCCAAATGTGTTTTTTAATATAGTGTTTTAAACGTAGCTTAGGCTACGAGTTGTAAAGATGGGCTTATGCAGCACCGTCTTCTTTGCTTTCTGCAACCGCTTTGACAGCGTATGCAACGTTGCGCACTGGCGCTTGAAGTACAGAAAGGAGCATAGAAAGCATACCTTCTTTGTTTGGAAGTGATGCAAGAGCGTTGATTTCTTCGACTGAAGTGAACGCGCCGTCAACAACACCACCTTTGATTTCAAGAGCTTCTGCGTCTTTAGCAAATTCGCTAATAACTTTTGCTGGTGCGATAACATCTTCGTTTGAGAATGCTACTGCAGATGGACCAACGAAAAGTTTTTTAAGGTCTTCAAGACCTGCTTTTTCAGCTGCACGGCTCAAGATAGAGTTTTTGATAACTTTAAATTCAACGCCTGATTCACGAAGATTACGACGAAGAACTGTATCTTGGTCAACTGTAAGTCCACGAGAGTCAACAACAACGATAGATGCTGCTGCTTTCATTTTATCAGCGACAATAGCAACTTGTTCAGCTTTCTTAGCAATAATAGCTTCACTCATTAGTAGTTTTACCTCCGTTTTTATTTTTGGGCTAGGCACAAAAAAACCGTACCTAAACCTAGACACGAAAGTACAATACGTCACAAAAAAATAGTTACGTTTTGTGCCTCGGTTGGATGTTTACGAGTCTAGCTCCCCAACTGTCTTAGGTCAGTTTTTTTCAAACCTTATATAGAATACCATTACCTGAATCAGACGTCAAGAGAAAAATACAACTTTTTTGGATTTTTTCTCTATCTTTTTTGAACATCATAAAGCCTCTAAAAATCCAAAGATTCAAGAGGTCTTTTCTAATCATATCTAAGAGCTTCGAAAGGATCGAGTTTTGATGCCTTATTTGCCGGCAGGATTCCTACGCCTGCTGAGAAGCCTATTCTTCCCATGGCTACGCCAAGAGAGACCGTCTCTTTAAGATCCATTGCATTCCCAATTGTTCCAACTACAAGGGCCGCAAAACCTAGACCAATCAGGCCATCCAGGATGGTAAGGACCATCGATTCAATCAAAAACGAGTCAAGATTTTATGACATGTGGCGCCTAAAACGTTACGAAGACCAATCTCTTGTGTCCACTCAGTTACTGAAACCAACATGATATTCATAACACTAATCACACCAACTAATAATGAGATCGCAGAAATATCACCGACAACAGTGGTAATGATCCCAATAATCGTGTTGACCTGATCTAAGGCTGAACTCATATCTGCTGACTTGTACTCTCTATTGTCACCTTGGGACAAGTGGGTCAAGCGTTTAGCGACATCCTTAGCGACACTGCTACTATTTTTCACATCGGTCACATGGAAACAAATCTGACCATTAGGATCAGTATTATTCTCAGCTGCTAACTAGATATTGGCCACAAGAGCTGTCCCAATTTCACCAGAGGAACCAATCGCTGTGTCAGTGTTTCTTATAGACACCAATCACACGACAATCATTGTTACCAACAGTAACTACTTGATTAAGGGCATCCTCATTGGTCTCAAAGAATTTTTTAACTACCATCTGATCAATGACAATGACACGCGAAAAGTTTTTGTAATCATTGTCTTGCAAGGAACGTCCTGCCAGCATCCCTAACTTTTTAGCTTTAAAGTAACCCTGACTGGCACCTGTGATATTAACATTCTTCACAGTTTTTTTGGAGGGAGATAGAGGACGTTAGGTTGTTGGTCACAAAATTACTATCGATACCTGGCGTCTGCTTGGCCACTTGCTCTAGCCAAACTTATTTAACCAGTTTGGTAGGTTTTGCCAAATCTGCATAAGCAGGATCTAGCTCCTCAGCCTTTAGTGTCTCTCCATCCTTAAAGGATTTTTCAGCCTTGGTAATAACTTTTTTGAACTTCTTTCAGCCCTGATGCAATTTTTTGTTGCTTGGCATCGGCATTACCAAGTTTGACCCTAACTTGCTTGATTTTCTGAGTCTCATCATCGTAAAGCCAGACATAGTTGTCAGTTCCTTTCTTGCTCACAGCAGTTACAGGAACCAACAAGACATCATCATTTGTCACTTCAAGATATACATTAAAACCTTGCTTAAGTTTGCCGATGGAGCTAGTCAATTGAACCTTATATTCATACTGGGAACCTGACTGACCTGAATTGCCAGATGTCCCATCTGACTGACTGGCATTTTGCTTAGGATAATTGGAAACGTAGCTGACTTTACCTGTCCAAGTTTGATCTGGGTATACTTTGGAAGCAATCTTGACCTTTTGACCTACTGAAATATTTGGAATGTCATATTCTGTTAAGGTCCCTTGAATCTCAAATTGGCCTTCACTTGCACACGAACTAGAGTTTAGCTCTCTTTTGAAATAGGGCCCACAGAGTCCGCAACCTCTACGACTGTTCCATTAACATCTGAAACAATGATGGTTTGGTTGAGGACATCTTGCGCCTTTTCTAGATCTGATGCTGCATTAGCAACGGCATCATTATAATCTTGCAAGGTTTGGTAATTACTTGCCTCAGTTTGCTGACGCTGTTGAGGTCTGACTGTAGGCGTTGAATCATCCTCATACGAACCACTATTTGTTTGCGTTGAAACCAAAGGAGCTGTTCCATACTGTTGGAAAAAATTGCAGTCACGATCTTGCCATATTATAAGCACGACTATCTGTATCATAGGCTGCTTAGGCTGATGTGCTGTCATATTGGATCAATTGCTGAGCAACACTAATTTTCTCACCAACATAGACTGTCACAGATGCATTTCGTCCAATAGTATTGTCAAAATAAACGTACTGTTCCGATTCTGCCCTCACCATACCAATTAGAAGAGCGGACTAGGCAAGTTGTTCCTTTTTTACCTTCAATAATCCAAACTCTTTTTGATTTTTAAATAACTTTGGACTGATTTTCTTTCACATAAGTCTCTCATTCTGATTGTGTTCTATAGATATAGAAATTGTGATGTTTTTAATATTCTGTGTCAATGAGTTCCATCACACCATAGTGCAACTTTTGATTGGGACGAACCTGACGTTCAAAACCAAGTTCCTCAAAAACAGAGTCACGAAAATGTGCCTTGATGATAATTCGTTCTCGGCCAACACGTTTAGCCTCATCGAGCCATTCTCGCGTTAAGCGACTGCCATTGGCCAGAGGTTTGATAGCATTTAGATTTTCTGATTCCTTTATGGTCTCTGAAAACATAGGATCAGCATAGATAATATCAAAAGAATGATCAGTCTGAGATTTTAAAAAGGTTAAACTATCACTCTTAACAGCCTTAATAGACTGCATGGCCTTTTCAATCTGCTTATTATCCGTCTGATAAGTTGCCAGACCACGAGAAACCACCTGAAAAATCACTTCTTGACTCTCAAGGGCTGTCACCCTATTTCCCACTGCTGCCATCACTAGACTATCTGAAGCCAACCCCATGGTCGTGTCAAGAATAGACTTGGGAGATTGCCCCAAAAGACTAATTAAAGCATCATGTGGAGCCTTAAGCCGAAGGACAGCCGTATCTGGATGAAAGATCAACTCACTGGCATCTGCATTGACAAAAGACAATCTGTCCTTATATAGAAGATAAAAGGGGCCAAATCGTTCCAGACATTTGGATAAAGACAACTTGCGTCGTGGCTGATAGTCAGCTCCTAGTTCGCTAGCTAATTCTTGAGCACGTGCAATTAAGGACTCGTTTTCACGTAAAGATGTCGTAATAATCATGTTTCTAGTATAGCAGAATCTTAGGAAACAAAACTATAGCCTAAGCTTTCATTTTTAACTTCTTAGCTTACATTCGTATAAGAAAAAAGCCCCAGAAAAGCTGAGACTCAAAATTGTGTTTAGATAGCTTCTGTTGTAAAGCTGCGGCTTTCAAGCACACGCACCATAGCATCTGCTGTATCAAGGGCTGTGAAGAGTGGAATTCCTGCTTCAATAGCTGAACTACGGATAGCTGCTCCATCTTCGTCATAAGTACGTTTGTTACCAACTGTATTGATAATAGCTTGTGCTTTACCTGTACGAACGAGGGCTGGAATGTCATTGTCATCGTTTTCACCCAACTTGTTAACAAGCGTTGCGTGAACCCCGTGTTCATTCAAGAACTTAGCTGTTCCTTCAGTTGCGTAGATACCATAACCGATAGCATCGAAACGACGAGCCAAGTCAAGGGCTTCTTCTTTGGTATCGTCATGAATAGTAAAGATGACGTTACCAAAGGTTGGCAAGTGGAGGTAAGATGCTTCAAAGGCTTTATAGAGCGCTTTTTCAAGAGTCACATCTGTACCCATAACTTCACCAGTTGATTTCATTTCAGGTCCAAGGAGACTATCTACCTGAGCCAATTTTGTGAATGAAAAGACTGGTGCTTTGACATGGACATGGTTACTTTCTGGATAAAGACCATCTTTGTAACCTTGCTCAGCCAATGATTTACCAAGAATCAAGTTTGTAGCAACTTGAGCCATTGGGATATCAGTCACCTTAGACAAGAATGGTACTGTACGGCTGGCACGTGGGTTAACCTCGATAACATAGACTGTTTCGTCCTTAATAACGAACTGGATGTTCATCATACCGATACAGTTAAGACCGATAGCCAAACGTTTCGTGTAATCAGCGATAGTCTCTTGGATTTTCTTAGAAAGAGTTTGTGGTGGGTAAACCGCCATTGAGTCCCCTGAGTGAACCCCCGCACGTTCGATGTGTTCCATAATACCTGGAATTAAGACATCCTTACCATCAGAGATGGCATCCACTTCACACTCACGTCCGATGATATAGCTATCAACAAGGACTGGGTGGTCTGGACTAGCCTTAACGGCTGTGCGCATGTAAGAACGAAGGTCATCTTCATTTTCAACGATTTCCATAGCACGTCCACCCAAAACGTATGATGGACGAACAAGAACTGGGAAACCAATCTTACGAGCCGCTTCAACTGCTTCTTCTTCATTTGTCGCTGTTTGTCCTGGTGGTTGTGGAATGTCAAGATCTTTAAGAGCCTGCTCGAAGAGGTCACGGTCTTCTGCACGGTCAAGGTCAGCAACCTGTGTACCCAAGATTTTCACACCTGCTTTAGACAATGGCTCTGCCAAGTTGATGGCTGTTTGTCCACCAAACTGAACCACCACACCCTTAGGTTGTTCCAATTCAATAACGTTCATCACGTCTTCGAAGGTCAATGGTTCAAAGTAGAGTTTGTCTGACACTGAGAAGTCTGTTGAAACTGTCTCAGGGTTAGAGTTCATGATGATGGCTTCGTAGCCAGCAGCTTGGATAGCTTTTACAGAGTGAACTGTCGCATAGTCGAACTCAACCCCTTGTCCGATACGGATAGGACCTGAACCAAGAACGATGACCGATTCTTTATCAGATTTGATTGACTCATTTTCCCACTCGTAAGTTGAGTAAAAATATGGTGTTGATGATTCAAACTCAGCCGCACAAGTATCAACCATCTTATAAACAGGAACAATGTTATTTTCCAAACGTGTCGCACGTACTTGGTTAGCTGTTTGATTCCAAAGATCAGCAATCTTACGATCAGAGAAACCGTTACGTTTAGCTTCTTTCAAAACATCAACATCGCCTACGTGAGTAGCCAATTCTTGTTCCAATTCGAAGATGTGGAGCAATTTATCAAGGAAAAAGATATCAATCTTAGTCAACTCTGATAATTCTTCAATAGTGTAACCACGACGAATGGCCTCAGAAATATAGAAGAGGCGGTCGTCTTGAGCTTTAACAACTTTTTCAACCAAGGCATCGTCTGTTACTTCGGCAAGCTCAGACATTTCATTGTGGTAAACTCCGATTTCAAGTGAACGGCATGCTTTAAGAAGTGACTCTTCAATGTTACGACCGATAGCCATAACTTCACCTGTCGCTTTCATCTGAGTACCGAGACGACGTTCACCGTGTTCAAATTTATCAAATGGGAAACGTGGAATCTTAGCAACCACATAGTCAAGGGCTGGTTCAAACATGGCATAAGTTGTACCAGTGACTGGGTTAATCATTTCATCAAGTGTCAAACCAACAGCAATCTTAGCCGCCAATTTAGCGATTGGATAACCAGTGGCCTTTGAGGCAAGGGCTGATGAACGTGATACACGAGGGTTTACTTCGATAACATAGTACTTGAAGCTATGTGGGTCAAGCGCCAACTGGACGTTACAGCCACCCTCAATTTTAAGGGCACGGATAATCTTCAAGCTGGCATCACGAAGCATTTGGTTTTCAATATCTGATAAGGTTTGCGTTGGGGCAAATACGATTGAGTCCCCTGTGTGGATACCAACTGGGTCAAAGTTTTCCATGTTACATACCACAAGAGCATTGTCTTCGGCATCACGCATAACTTCGTATTCGATTTCTTTGAAACCAGCGATCGAACGCTCAATCAAACATTGGGTTACTGGTGACAATTTCAATCCATTTTCAGCGATTTCACGGAGTTCTTCTTCGTTAGCACACATACCACCACCAGTACCACCAAGGGTAAAGGCTGGACGAACGATAACTGGGTAGCCAATCTCTGTCGCAAAGGCAACTGCTTCTTCAACCGTATTTACAATTTCTGATTCTGGAATTGGTTGTTCCAACTCTTCCATCAATTGTTTGAAAAGGTCACGGTCTTCGGCTTGGTCAATGGCAGACAATTTTGTTCCCAAAAGCTCTACTCCAAGCTCATCAAGAATACCAGCTTTTGACAATTCCATGGCCATATTCAAACCAGTCTGTCCACCAAGTGTTGGCAAGAGGGCATCAGGACGCTCTTTACGAAGAATACGTGTGACAAACTCAAGCGTAATAGGTTCAATGTAAACCTTGTCTGCGATTTCCTTATCAGTCATGATAGTCGCAGGGTTAGAGTTAACAAGAACAACACTGTAGCCTTCTTCTTTCAAAGCCAAGCAAGCTTGCGTACCAGCGTAGTCGAACTCAGCAGCCTGACCAATGATAATAGGACCAGACCCGATAACCATAATTTTTTTAATATCAGAACGTTTAGGCATATTTAAGATACAAAGGACGACCAGAAAGCGCTAGGATTTTAGGCAATCGTTGCAGGATGCCAGCATCCAAAACGATTGTTCTAAATTCCGAGCTTTCCGTCCGTGTTCAGTTTAAGATAATATTTTTAACATGACGCTTTTAACTTGATAAGGAATCTGTAACTCCTTGTAATCAAAGCAAGCATCACTAAAATTGAAAACAATACAGTTTAATTAGTCTCTTTAACTGAATACAAGTCCTTAATTCTCCTTTCTATTTGACAACTCTCTGGTTGTCATTAAATAAGGTAGTAGACTGGGGAAAACAAGGGTCACACCCCATTATAGTTACTAGACAGTTGCAATTAACGACGTGCATTTTCAGCTTGGAAAGCATCAATCAATTCTAAGAACTCATCAAAGAGATAGCTCGCATCGTGTGGACCAGGCGCTGCATCTGGGTGGAATTGCACTGAGAAGGCAGGGAAATCACGGTGACGAACACCTTCAACTGATTTATCATTAATCTCTTCGTGCGTTACCATGAGGCACTCTGGAAGTGTGTCACGGTCAATGGCATAACCATGGTTTTGGCTGGTGAAATCAACACGACCAGTCGCAATTTCACGAACCGCATGGTTAAATCCACGGTGACCAAACTTCATCTTGTAGGCCTTGGCACCATTCGCCAAACTAAACAACTGGTGACCCATACAAATACCAAAAATTGGTATTTTGCCTTGGATGCCACGAATCATATCAAGTGCATGAGGCACATCTTCAGGGTTACCTGGACCATTAGATAACATCACACCATCTGGATTGAGATGGAGAATTTCTTCAGCTGTGATGTCATGAGGAACAACCGTCACATTACAATCACGTTTTGAGAATTCACGTAAGATTGAGTGCTTCAGACCAAAGTCAACCAAAACAATATTTTTACCAACACCAGGTGCTGGGTAGGCTGTCTTAGTCGATACCTGCTCAATATTGTTGGTTGGCAAAACAGTGGCACGCAATTGATCTTGCAAGTGCTCAATGCTGTCTCCAGGTTTAGCCAAAGTCGCCTTCATGGTACCATGTTGACGGATAATCTTAGTCAAAGCACGTGTATCAATACCAGAAACACCCGGGATGTTTTTAGCTTTCAAAAACTCATCCAAGGTCATTTGGTTACGCCAATTGCTGGCACGACGGCTAGCCTCTGAAACAACCACTCCCTTAGTTGTTGGCGTGATTGACTCATAGTCATCACGGTTAACCCCATAGTTTCCAACCAGTGGATAAGTAAAAGTCAAAATTTGACCGTTGTAAGACTGGTCAGTGATAGATTCTTGATAACCCGTCATACCAGTATTAAAGACGATTTCACCCGTCACATGCACATCAGCACCGAAGGCTTGACCTTCAAAAATAGTGCCGTCTTCTAAAATAAGTAAACGTTTTGCCATTATAGTAAATTGTTCCTTTCACTTAGAACAAGGCCCGTCTCAAGTCTAAAGCAAACAACAATAATGCAGCTGAGCCAAAAAGTAATTCGTTTGCACAAGGCTTAGGGCGTGTTCTTTTTCGTCTGATTCTCTCAGGAATCTGTTAACGTTGTTTACGCTTTGCCATTTAAAATAGCTTCGATAATCGCCATACGGACAAAGACTCCATTTTGCATCTGAGTAACGATACGTGCCTTAGGTGCCTCAACCAAGCTATCAGCAATTTCCACATCACGATTAACCGGAGCTGGGTGCATAATGATTGCTTGATCTGCTAACTTGGCATAACGTTCTTCAGTCAAACCATAGAGAGTATGGTACTCTTCTTTTGAAAATCCTTTGTCATTCCTATGACGTTCGTGCTGAACACGAAGCAACATGAGTACATTCAAGTCCTCAATGACGTCGTCAATGGCCACATGCTGACCATAAACATCAAACTCACTTGAATACCACTCTGTAGGGCCAGCAAAATAAATCTGTGCTCCCAAACGCTTGAGAATTCGCATATTTGACTTAGCTACACGCGAATGCGTAATATCGCCTGCAATACAAATCTTTAGATTTCCAAAAGTTCCGAACTCTTCATAAATTGTCATCAAATCAAGCAAACACTGACTTGGGTGTTGCCCAGAACCGTCACCACCATTAACAATAGAAGTCTGAATAGTCCTACTGTCAATCAACTGCTTGTAGTAATCGACTTCCGAGTGGCGAACCACACAGATATCAACACCCAAAGCAGACATCGTCAAAATCGTATCATAGAGGGTTTCACCCTTATTTACTGAGCTAGTCCCAGCATCAAACTCAATCACGTCCAATCCAAGTTTTTTCTCAGCTACTTCAAAGGACTTATGTGTTCGTGTTGAATTTTCAAAAAAGAGATTGGCAGCGAAATACTGTCGATCCAGCTGGAAATCAGCTCTACCGTTTTTAAAATCTCCACCTCGACGAATCATGCCCAAGACCTCTTCATTCGTGAGGGTTTCCATAGTCACCAAATGTTTTAGTGACACTTTCCCATCTGCAATCGCCATAGTTTTTCCTTTTTTAATGATTGATTAGTTCTTGCTACCTTTATTAGGATCTGGCAAGATTTGATAAAGCAATATTCCAAGAATGGTTGAGCTTGCCACACCCGTGATTTGAAAACCACCAAGATCAATCATCAAACCACCGATACCAGATACCAAGATAACACTAGCAATCAAGAGATTCTTTTTATTATCAAAATCAATCTTATGTTCAACTAAAATTTTCAAACCGCTAGCAGCGATAACCCCAAAGAGGGCAATTGAAATTCCACCCAAAACAGCTGTTGGTATGGAACTCAAGAGAGCAGACACCTTACCAATAAAACTCATCAAGACCGCAATCACTGCTGCACCCGCAATAACGTAAACTGAGTAGACCTTACTGAGGGCCATAACTCCAATATTTTCACCATAAGAAGTTACTGGCGGAGCTCCAAAGAAACCAGCGATAATCTGTGCCAAACCATCACCTGTTAGAGTACGATCAAGACCTGGATCTTTAAAGTAATCACGTCCAGTTAAACTATTCAAAACCATAACATGCCCAAAGTGTTCGGTCATTGTCACAAAGGCAATCGGAGCCATTGTCAAAATCGCACTTGGATAGAGTTTGAAGTCATAATTCACAAACGGAATGTCAAAACTTGGAACTTGGAACCAATGAGCAGCCGCAACTTTTGAAAATTGGACAAACTCATGGCCCGTTAACCAACCAAGAACCACTGAGAAAATGTAACCCACGATTAAACCAAGTAAAATTGGGATAACACCGATGATTTTCTTACCATACATATTAAAGAGGATGACGGAAAAGAGAGTTACCATAGAAATCACAAGACTAAAGATACTATAGGTATCATTAACCATTGTCGCATCCTTGACTGCATTTGCCGCAAGACTCAAACCGATTACGATGATAATTGGACCAACCACAATTGGCGGTAGGACTCTATCAATCCAAGCATTCCCCACATACTTAACAACCAAGGCAACAATCAAGTAGACCAAACCTCCAGCCATGGCACCTTGAGCCACCGCTCCGATACCGTCAGTCTTCATAAGCATTTGCATAGCCGCAATATAGGCAAAACTAGACCCCATGTAAGCTGGAATCTTGTACTTAGTCACCGTCAAGTGAGCCAAAGTTCCCAAACCAGATGAGAAAAGAGCAATAGCGGGATTAATCCCAACCAAAATCGGTACAAGAACCGTCGCACCAAACATTGCAAACAAGTGCTGGAATGACAAACCCACCAATAAACCAACTTTAGGCATATCATTCACATCATATTTTACGTTATTCACGATATCAAAATACTCCTTAAAAACACGATACAAAGCCCGTCTAAAACCTAAAGCAAAAATAGGAAATACGATGACGGAGCGATGGCTCCAAAGAGTATTTATCTTTTTTACACAAGGCTTAGGGCGTGTTCAATTAACAAGACACTAAGAGACGTTTTGGCTAAGCCAAACATTTCTGTAGAAAAATAGAAAGTCGACAATGCACTCCAAAGTGTGCTAGGGGTAGGGGACTTATCTTTTTCCTAAGAAATGAGTCCCGTGTTTATTTAAACCAACATCTCAACTCTCCCACCACAGCGAAAGAATCATTGTAGGATCGTAAACTCACCTATCTAAAGACTAAAATCTAGTTTGGATCAATAATGTTGACACTATCCTTACCATCAACTTCTGTCACCAAGACTTCAATTTCTTCTGACTCACTTGTTGGGATATTTTTACCAACATAGTCCGCACGGATTGGCAATTCACGGTGACCACGGTCAACCAAGACAGCCAATCCAACACGCGCTGGACGTCCATGACTAACGATATTATCAATCGCAGCACGGATAGTACGACCTGTGTAGAGCACATCATCTACAAGGATAACATCCGTACCATCAATTTCGATAGGAATAAGGGATGTGTCCTGTTCAGATTTAACATCATCACGGTAAGCCTTAGTATCAAGCTCAATCAATGGTACATCAAGGTTTTCCAATTGTTTCAAGCGCTCTTGAATACGCTGAGCAATATAAACACCACGTGTCTTAATACCAGCCAAGACAATCTTGTCGAGATTCTTGTTTCGCTCAATAATCTCATAAGTGATACGTGTAATGGCACGTTTCATGGTTACGTCATCGACGATTTCTTTTTTCTTCATAAAAAAACCTTTCTAAATACAAAAAATCCCCTTGAAACAAGGAGATACACAAAAACATGGCACAGTTCACCTGCGCACTTCTCATGGCTCCTTGCCTGCCTCTCTGGACAGTAATTAAAGGACTTATTTAATTAGGTAGATTATAGCAAATTTCAGACTCTTTTACAAGAAAAAAAAAAAAACGGACACTCTCTCACAAGAAAGAACATCCGTTGGATGACTATTAAGATTTCCTCAATTTCTCCAAGGTCTCCTTGAAAATAATGGGTTCTTCTGCGGTAAATTCGACCAATTCGCCTGTCGTAGGATGCGTGAAACCAAGGGTCTTAGCATGTAGAAATTGTCCATGGCCCTTGAGAGTCTTACGTGGCCCATAAAGAGGATCTCCCGCCACCGGGTGACCAATATACGCCATGTGCACACGAATCTGGTGGGTACGACCTGTTTCCAGCTGCAACTCTACCAACGTATAGTTGCCAAAACGTTCAAGAACGGTGAAGCGTGTTACTGCAGGCTTTCCCTTAGCTGTTACTGCCTGTTTCTTACGGTCTTTGTCCGAACGCCCAATCGGAGCCTCAATCACACCTCTATCGTTAGGCAGATTGCCATGCACGATAGCCACATACTTGCGAAGCGACTTCTTATCCTTAAGCTCAGCTGCCAAAGCATTGTGGGCCTTATCATTCTTAGCAATCATAAGGAGACCAGACGTGTCCTTATCGATACGGTGAACAATCCCAGGACGAACCACGCCATTGATAGACGAAAGGTCCTTGACATGGTACATAAGAGCATTGACCAAGGTGCCAGATGTGTGGCCAGCTGATGGATGGACCACCATACCTTGAGGTTTGTTGACCACTGCCACATCCGCATCCTCGTAGATAATATCCAAAGGAATATCTTCAGCCTTGTATTCCAAGACCTCTTCTTCAGGCAATACATAGGTGATGACATCACCCTCTTTTACCACATACTTAGCCTTGGCCGACTTACCATTGACTAATACTGTTCCAGCCTTAATCGCTTCATTGGCCTGACTACGTGACAATTCTGTCAAATCGGCCAAAGACTTGTCCAGACGGTTTCCCGCCTCTTTAATGATGACTTCCATTTTCCTCTTTCCATAAGATTAAAATCAAGAGCAGCACACCCACCGTTAGATAGGAGTCTGCCACGTTAAATATTGCAAAATCGATAAAATCAAGCTGAACCATATCAACCACGTAACCCAAATGCACACGGTCGATAAAGTTGCCAATACCACCTGAGATAATCAAAATCAAAGATAGAACCAACCAAAGACTCTTCTGGTAATTCTTAACCAGATAGAACAGAGCCGCACCAATCACTAGAACCGTCAAAATTACAAAGAAATATTTCTGATTCTGTAAAATCGAAAAAGCAGCACCACGGTTCTGTAGATAGGTCAAGCTGAAAACGCCAGGAATAGCCTTAATAACTTGGTTGAGGGAAATATTTGCCACAACCCAATGCTTGACCCACTGATCCAAACCAATCAAAGCCAGAATAGCCAAAGGAATCGCAACTTTACGCATAAGTCCTCCTATGGTTTATAAGTATCAAAGTAGTCAAACATAACATTGACAAACTTGAGAGCACACGACGACAAATTAATTCCTTTACGGCGAACATAAACCATCTTGTTATCCAAATTATCCTCAAGTGGAATAACTGTAATACCGTTTACACTTTGAGCATCAAGGAAACCAGAACCCGTCGCATAAGCATCCGTACGCTCCAAGATACCATTCAAAGTCGCACGATCTGTCACGTTAAACATAAGAGACGAATCTGATGTATCCACAAAGTTTTCAGAATAGTACAGGTACTCGTCCTTCTCCTGAGTAAAACGTACGGTAGGTAGGTGTGCCAAATCCTCCATTACTAAACTCTCTTTATGAGCCAGTGGATGGCCCTTACGAAGATAAATATGAGTCTTAAATGGAATTAAATCAATAGACTCAAGCCCAAGTTTATCCATATTTTGTTGGATGCCCTTACTATTTTGACGATTCAGATAGATAATTCCAATCTCACTATTCCCCTTGGCTACTTCATCCAAAATTTGAATGGTCGTAGACTCAAAGATACGGAAATCCTTGTAATCAGGGTAACGTTCCGAAAAAGTTGTAATCAAAGGTGGCAAAAAATCATAGTGCTGACTGGAAATCGAAAACTGGTTGCCCTTTTCAGAAGCATTAAGATAGCGATTTTCAAAACTATCAAAACTTCGAACCACCTCAAGCGCGCGTTCATAAAAGGTCATGCCCTGACTGGTCAAGACTGCCCCCGTCGTTGTACGGGTGAAAATTTTAAAATTTAACTCCTGCTCCAAATCCTTGATAGCCACTGATAGACTAGGCTGACTCACAAAGAGCTTGCTGGCCGCCTCACGAAAGGTTCCGCTGTTGGCAATGGCTACGACATAACGTAGTTGTTGTATGTTCATATGTGACACTTCTTTCTTGAAAAATCAATCAGTTTTATTATACCAGATTTTATCCTCTTTTGTTGATAGTAAAAAGCCCAGGCAACCCTGAGCTTGAATTACTAAAAAGTAGTCTTATTCGCCTAATTTGTCTGTTAAGAAGTACTCGTTTTCACGTTTATCATAGTCAAAAGTTAGGTGAACCGTCTTAAGTTTACCACTGTCTGGACTATAATCGTAGAAACTAAGCGATACTTTTTGTGTGAGGTCTCCTTCATTAGTCTGAGTCAGCTCATGCGTACTAAAGCTGGCCTCAGAGTGGTTTGAGACAACATCTGAAAGACGTGTTCCCTTAAGCAAATCTGCTTGAGTACCAACAGTTAACTTATCAAAATCCTCTTTTGTCCAGTCGCTTTGATAGTCACTAACTTCCTTAACCTTATCATAGCCGAAGTCTGCGGAAGCATGCGCTAGGATGTAAACACCATCTTTAGACTTAAAGGTCAAAATGTATCACCATCTTCTGTAGTGTCAAATAACAAGTAAACAGTCTTAAGTTTACCATCTTCAGATTTAAAGTCGTTATAAAAAACGGTCAATTCTTTCTTGAACTCACCTTCACGAACTGTTGAGATGGTGTAATCAGCGTCTGAAGCTTTAGGGTGATCCTTAAGGATACCTTCGAGTTTTGTTCCGTTTGATGGGTTGCTGTAATCTCCCTTATTAAGAGCATCAAACTGTTCTTTCGTCCAGTCAGATTTGTAAGAGTCATCAGTTTGTACAGCATCTGTAGGGAAGTTTCCTGAAGCATGTGACAAGATAAAGGTACCATCATACTGTTTCTTAAAGGTTAGGTAGACACTTTTGCTATAGTCTTTGCCAGAATAAGTCATGTTCAAGTCATCACCTGACATTTGAGCATCTGATGCTTTACAGTAAGTCTTCATAATTGACTTAGCAGAGTCTTTTCCAACTTTCAACTTCTTGAATTTAGATTCATTCCAGTCAAGTTTAGCATTTTTGTCAATGTAATCGTTGACGTCAGTGCTATCACCTTTTGAGTCTGATTTTGAATCGCTGTCATCATTTTTTTGTCATCATCATCTTTATCAGCAACTTTTGATGTCTTGCTTGAGCTTGTGCTATCACTAGAGTTTTGAGATATTTGGAAAATCAAACCACCAATAGACACAAAGATCATAAGACCAGCAACACCTGTTGCGATGATCGAGAGCAATTTCTTGCTTGATTTAAGGCTGAAGACAAGCGAAACGACTGCTACAGTAACTGTAAGGACAGTCAAAATGATGAAGAGCCAAGTAGGACTGACAAACCATGCCAAGATGGAAAAGATTACTGCAAGAGCAATTGCAACGATTGGCAAGATAAGGTTGAAGAGTGGTTTATCCGCTGAGCTATCTACTGAATTAGTTACAGTTCCGAATCCTTAAGCTGTAGGGATAGATGCCTTTTCAAACATGCTTGAATCAAATTGTGGTGTTAGTTGTTGCGCAGGCGCTTCTGAGAAGGCTGCCGTTCCAAATGGTGATTCACTGCTTGCTTGTTCTGTGACAGCACCTTCAGCTGTTTCAGCAACATCAGCTTGTTCTGCTGGCACTTCTTCAGCGACAGGTTCATTAGCTGGTTCTTGTACAGATGCTACTTGAGCAGTCAAAGCGCTAGTGTCAAAGTCAGCTGCTTTAGCGTCCAAAAATTCTTGGGGGATAGGTTTACGCCCATGTACCGACTCAAAGAGTTCAGCTCATTCTGCTTTAGTTGACATAAAGATCTCCTTTTTTTCAAGAAATCTAAACAAGACATTCCTTCAAATTAGTGAAGTTTTCTATAGTAAGGATTTAGACAACTATCTCCGATCAAGGTTGGTGCAAATGTCCCTTAAAAAAGGCTGACCTCACTTTACACCTTGAGGCAACCTCTCCCTATATCTAGTCCCATGTTCAATTTATTGTTGATAATTCCATTCTAGCATAATTAAATACCTCTGTTAACCGTTTCCCAAGAGGTTTTTTTCTGCTAAAATAGTAGTTATAATGCACCAAAGGAGTTATATATGAAAAACATTAAAAAGTACATTCCATTAATTATTATACTTGTTATCGCCGGACTAGGATTTGTCTACCGTGAGAATATTTCTCGTGCTGTTCGTGGAGATGCTTACGTGGATAACAAGATATTCACTAAACAATTAGAAAAAGCTCAAAAATCCGGAAAAGAGGCTTTTCCACAGTTGACAGACAAAGTCGGCAAGGACGAAGCTGAAGTTATCCTCCATACTTCAAAAGGTGATATCACTGTTAAACTCTTCCCTACGCTTGCTCCTAAGGCTTCTGAAAACTTCTTGAAGCACGCCAAGGATAAGTACTACGATGGTCTTACCTTCCACCGTGTTATCAAGGACTTCATGATTCAAAGTGGTGATCCTAAGGGAGATGGTACCGGTGGAGAATCTATATGGAAGAAAGGTTTCGCTGTTGAGCCTACACCATTCCTCTACAACATTCGTGGCGCACTTGCTATGGCTAATACAGGTGCCAAAGATTCAAACGGCAGCCAATTCTTCATCGTTCAAAACAAGGATGACCAAAGTAAGCAACTAGGAAACGCAGGCTATCCAAAACCTATCATTGACGCCTATAAAAAAGGTGGTTACCCTGCTGGTGATACGAAATATACCGTCTTTGGACAAGTCATCAAAGGCATGGATGTCGTTGATACTATTGCTAACCTTGAAGTTGATGACAATAACAAACCAAAAGAAAATCTAACTGTTAATTCAGTCGAAGTCGTTAAAGACTACAAATTCAAATAAAAATAAATCCGAGAATCAGCTTCTCGGATTTATTTTTATTTAACAGCAGCGAGGAGATAATCACCAGCGTTAGCGCGGGCTTCTTTAGTAGTTAAGACACCACCGAAGTCAGCAGTGTTTGTCACAATGACCGGTGTGATGACTGGTAATTTAGCGTCTCGGATAGTTGCTAGGTCAAATTCTATAAGTTTTTGGCCTGCTTCTACGACATCCCCGGCTTATACATAGGTCTTGAAACCTTTACCAGTAAATGAAACAGCATCCATACCAATATGGATGAGAAGCTCTGCACCATTTTCAGTTGTTAAATCAATAGCATGCCCAGTAGGAAAGACTAAATTAACGGTTGCCTTAGCTGGTGCAACAACTACACCATCAGTAGGATCAATAGCAATTCCCTTACCCATAGCTCCTGATGCAAAGACTTGGTCAGATACACGGTTAAGCGGTACAATATTCCCGATAAGCGGACTAGCAATGATTTCTTGTTGAATTTCTTTAGGAGCAGGTGCAGCTTCATCAGCTTTTCCCTCAGCCTTAGCTACTTCACCGCCACTGTTATAGATTTGGTACTCGTACAAAGAGTTGGATGGGGAAGGCGAGAACACCGCCAAGGACAGCAATAAGAATCGCAAAGATAACTTTAGTAGGCTACCGTCCTGGCCAATAAGGCTTGGGAAGACAAAGACACCCAGACCACCAGTTGAATACATCTTAATATCTAGGGCTATCATGGCAGCTCCCATCAGTTCAGAAACGCCACATGAAATGTAGAATGGTGTTTTCATTGGCAGTGTCACACCATAGATAGCTGGTTCTGTAACCCCAAAAATAGATGAAACAAACGCTGGCATAGAGATGGTGCGGACTTTTTCTTCTTTTGTCTTAAGCATAATAGCCCCCAATACACCTGTTTGCGTAAAACATGGCAAAAGTGCTGCTGAAAGAATACTTGAACTACCGTTTGTTGCCACGTCTGAGATTGCAAGAGGAATAAGTGCCCAGTGCATTCCGAACATAACCAAGACTTGCCACAAAATACCAAGTACAAGACCAAAGACAATCGGATTGAAGTTCATGATTGCTTGGAAAAGATTTGTCAATCCATCAGACAAAGTATTGGCAACTGGTCCCACCACCAAGAATGTTAATAGAACGGTAATGAGTAATGTAAAAAGAGGTACTACAAAGACTTTAATCACATCTGGTGTCATCTTGGTAAAGAATTTTTGAATGTATGAAGCCACCCAAATTGCTAAGATAGAAGGCATCACAGTTGAAAGGTAACCTCCTGCAGGAAGTGCAAAAGGAATTACTCCTAGAACATGCCCTTGATCAGCCTTTTGAAGAGCAGTGTGACTAGTGTAGCAAGATCAGGATAAACAAGTGCTCCTGCAATCGCAAAAGCTGTAAACTCATTAACCTTTAAACGACGGGCAGATGTTAATGCAATCTAGATTGGCAAGAATTGGAAGACACTATCTCCTGCTGCATTCAAGATAACATACATAGGACTCGTTGTAGCTGACAAGCCACATGCTGCCATGATAGCAAATATACCTTTGATAATCCCTGCTGCAGCCAAAGGCCCAAGGAAAGGGTTGGAAAATACTTGAGACTAGAGATACAAAGCGGTCAAAGAGATTTCCCTTTGGTGCATCACCTTCATCAAGATCCAGACTACCACCTGCTGGAAGACCGCCAACTTGAAGAATCTCCGCATAAACATCAGGGACATGGTTACCGATAACCACCTGATATTGACCTCATGCCTTCACAACAGTAACGACACCATCACGATTCTTAAGATAGTTATCATCTGCTTTAGACTCATCTTTCAAATCAAAGCGCAAACGTGTCACACAGTGTTTCAAGCTATTGATATTTTCTTTACCACCAACGTGTTTGAGAATGTCCTCAGCTAATTCAGTATATTTAGCCATAAGGGCTCCTTTTTTTCTAGGATTTTAGTTGCTTTGAGGCTTTTTCAACAAAAAAACTAAATAAATACCAAGAACCAATTGGGTTGAGTATGCACTACTCCCATTAGTTTTTCGTATTTATCTAGGTTTTGCCTGCTGACCAGTAACAATCCTTTTGATATGGTTCTATAATATCAGAGTTAAAATAATTTGCAAACCCTTACAAAATTATTTTTTGTTTTTGGATGTAAAATCTTGACCAAGACTTTAAGTCGTGATAAACTATTGTTAGTTTATAAACTAACATAAGGAGAGTTATACGATGAAAACAAGAGCAATTATTGAATTTAAAGACACTTACGCTAGCATGGAATGTCAGGAACTTGGTTACCAAACCAAGGAAACCGCCTTGGCGATTATTTCACCTACTGGACAAATTCTATCAAGTACACCGCTTTTCAGAAAGGCATATGGTTCTAACACTGCTCACATCGACCAGCTTCCTTTCACCATAGATACCCTCAATATTACAGCTAAAGGACTTAGTGAAAAAGCTAGAGCTAATTTAGAGGATTGGATTGCCCATACTATTATTCTTCCAATGGACTATGATAAGTACTTTACTAAACATCAATCATTGCTACATCTCTTAGCAGAGTCGCCTATCGTTGAGTCTGTTCAATCCTTAACTTATAAGACTGTTAAGATATATTTTTCAGAAGCACTTAACGACGAACACATTCGACAACTTCAAGGCTTTATTCTTTCTCAGGCAGGTATCTACAGCTACATTGGTACTTCTACGGTATCAGATCGAAATGCTTATCAAGCACTTGAATGGGCCAAACTAGATATAAATGGGCGTGCACACAACAATCACAAGCCTGCTATTTTTCACCGCAGCAAAAGCCTCTTAGGTGGTTTTCTTCAACACGGAAACCAAGAAAGCATTTCATAATTTATAACCAGGACCCTTGTGTCCTTTTTTGCAATAAAAAACTCACCAGAAAGGTGAGTTAGGTTGGTTTATTTACTATGTTTTAAGTTACTATAGATACCAAATACCACAATCCAGATCACTGCTCCAATAGCTCCAACAACAGTTGACTTTTGCAAGAAGAGACAAACAAAGACGAAGACAAAAAATGCAATAGTCAAAGGATTAAGAATTTTATAGGCTGGCATAAGGAAGCCATCTGCCATAAATTCTTGAGATTTACGGTACTTGAGATGAGCAAGCATGGTCAAGATGTAGATAGCAATGTAAACACCTGATGACGATGCGGCAATCAAAGCAAAGGCATCAGACACACCAGGTAAGACATTGATAAAGGCTGAGATACATACCACAATAACTGATACAATGATGGCACGAGAAGGAATACCATTACGTGCCAAGGTATCAAGCTTCAAAGATTTCATAACCTTGCTGTTTGGTGTTTCCTTAGCGATTTGAAAAAGGTGACGACCAGTTGAATAAAGTGTTGAGTTCAAAGATGAGGCTGCTGCTGTCAAGACAACAAAGTTAATGAGAGCTGCTGCCCACTTGATACCAGCCATTTGGAAGACCATTACAAACGGTGACTCATTAACTGGGAGCTTCTGCCACGGAAAGATAGCCATAATGGCAATGAGCGCTCCTACATAGAAGATTGCAATACGAACCGGAATTTCCTTGATTGCCTTTGGCAACACCTTACGAGGATTTGCTGTCTCAGATGTTGTAATTCCTATAAACTCAATAGCTTGGTAGGCAAAGAAAACCATCTGGAAGGTCATGGCAAAGCTTACCCAACCTTTAGGAAACATTTGAAAGCCTTGTGTAATGTTAATAAGGCTCGCATGTCCAGCTGGCGTTTCAAAGTTAGTTGCTACCATAAAGATCCCTGTAGCTATCAAGGCAAGAATGGTGATAATCTTGATCATCCCAAACCAAAACTCAACTTCCCCGAAAATCTTAACCGCAATCAAATTTACCGAACTCAAGATAAATAGGAAGACAATCTGAATTTGCCAGGCAGGCCAACTTGGAAACCAAAACTGCACATAGTTCGCAACGGCTGTAATTTCTGCCATACCAATAAATACCAACGATACCCAGTAAGACCACCCTGAGAAAAATCCCCAGCCTTTACCAAGGTATTTCGTAATAAAGTTAATAAAGGTATGTTGATCCGGATCCATGTAGAGCATCTCACCGATAGCTCGCATCATGAGATACATGAAGACACCTGTCAGCATATAAACTAGGATGATTGAAGGTCCTGTTAGGGAAATGGAACGCCCTGCCCCAAGAAAGAGACCTGTACCGATTGTACCAGCGATGGCAATCAGCTGAACGTGTCTGTTTTGAAGACCTCGTACCATACCATTTTTAGTCTGGTTATCGTCATCGTTATGATGTTGCTTTTGTGACATTTTTTCACTCCAATTCTATTTAATACGACTCAGAGAGCCCAGCTATTTTTAACATAACTTGTATTATACCATTTTTGAAAAAATTGGTCAATATTGTGTATATAATTCAGAATATTTTAATTTAAAAATAGGAGCTCGGACTAAATTCAAGCTCCTATTTTTAAATTATTATGATTCAGGATCATCTAGGCTACGCCCATGTAGACCTTTTTCACGTTGGACTTGACGTAGTTTTTCGGGTGTCACATCATTTCCTTCTTCATCCACAATTTTGATTCCTTCAATGTGGTGACGAACAGCACGACGATAACCCGCAATATATTCCTCACGAAGTTTTGCTTGCTCTACTGCTTCTTCTGGTGTCAAGCCTTCTGTTTTTTTCTTTTTTGCAAGCTCATTGATTCGAGCTATTTTTTTAGAATCCATTTACTCTTACCTCTATTTTGTATTCAATTGGTTAAAGGCTGCAACAGTTTTAGCTTTAGCCACAAGAGCAGAAAGAAGAGCCAAACGGTTATTTTTAACAGCCACATCATCTGCCATAACCATCGTATTATCAAAGAAAGCATCAATGACTGGGCTAAGAACAAAGAGTTGAGCCAATTTGTCGCTAGCTGAACCTGTCAATTCAAGACTTTCTGCTGCTTGAGCCAAGGCTTTTTCTTGATCATTTTCAAAGAGACTAGCATCGACTGCTACTGAAGTATCTGCTTTTTCCGCCAAGTTGAAGGCACGAGAGAGTGACTCAACAGCTGCCTTGTAACCATCCGTCTTAGCAGCTTCTGAAAGAGCTTCAGCTGCTTCAAGCATATCTGCTACTACAAAGTTTGAACCAGAAAGAACAGCTTCTTTGATATCTTTTGGTGTGCGACCCATCATCTTGTCCACACGGGCCTTGATGAATCTAATAACTTCTGCTTGATTGTCATATGAGAGACTATCAAATGAAAGTCCGTAAAGACTGTCAATCAACTCATCCATAGGAATGTGCCAACCAAAGGCATCCAAGATACGAACAATCCCTTGTGTTGCACGGCGAAGCGCATAAGGGTCATTGGAACCTGATGGAATCAAACCGACTGAGAAGAAGGAAAGGAGGGTATCCAATTTATCCGCAAGGGCAAGGATAGCACCAACTTTCGTTTCAGGAAGGGCTCCGTCTGCTGAATCAGGAAGGTAGTGCTCACGGATAGCTGTCGCTACTGCCTCATCTTCACCAGCAAGGAGGGCATATTTTTCACCCATAATCCCTTGAAGCTCATCAAACTCACCAACCATACCAGTCAAGAGGTCAAATTTGTAGATTTCTGCTGCACGCGCTACTGCTGCCTTTTCCTCAGCAGTCAAACCTGCTTTCTCAGCCAATGAAGCCGCAATGACACCAGCACGTGCCATATGTTCTGAAAGAGAGCCAATCTTTTCATGGAAAGTGACGTTTGCCAATTTAGCAACGAGATCTTCAATCTTGAGTTTTTGGTCTTCACGCCAGAAGAATTCACCATCTTCGAGACGCGCCACCAAGACTTTCTCATTTCCTCGAACGACATTTTCCAAGTGCTCAGCGTTCCCATTACGAACTGAGATAAAGTTTGGTTTAAGCTTACCATCAAGATCACGCACCACAAAGTAACGTTGATGGGTCTCCATTGATGTCACCAAAACGTCTTCTGGAACGTCCAAATATTTAGTATCAAAACCTCCCATGAAGGCAGTTGGGTATTCGACCAAGTTCAAAACTTCGTTCAAAAGACCTTCTTCGATTTGGACTTTAACACCTTGTTCTGCTTCGATAGCTTTGATTTGCTCACGAATCATGTTTTCACGCTCTTTACTATCTGCAATCACGTAAACGGTACGAAGGTCTTCTTCATAAGAATCCGCATTGGTGATTTCCACTTCGTGCCCGAGGAAACGGTGCCCACGACTAACACGACCTGACTTAATACCCAAAAAGTCTAGTTCAAGGGCTTCATCCCCCAAAAGAACGATCAATGTGTGAACAGGGCGAATATATTCAAAGCTGTTGTTAGCCCAGTGCATGCTGACGGGGAAGGTCAATGAAGCAAGTACTTCTGGGATACCAGCCAATACTTCTTTGGCAGATTTTCCAGCTTCATGTTTCGTCACATAGACGTATTCTTCCCCTTTGACTTCACGGAATTCGATATCGTCAACCGTCAAGCCTTTCCCACGAACAAATCCTTGGGCAGCTTTTGAGAAGTTTCCATCAGCATCCAAGGCAATTTTCTTAGAAGGTCCTTTAAAATCTTCTGTCAAATCGGTTTGTTGATCAGCCAAACCAAGTACACGAACTGCTAAACGGCGAGGTGTTGAGAAGGTTTGAATGCTTTCATATGAAAGGCGATTTTCACCCAAGAAAGCTGCCATTTTCTCACCCAGTTGTTTTTCACTTGGTGTGACTACGTAGGCTGGCAACTCTTCAAGTCCTAGTTCTACTAATAAGTTTTTTGTCATGTTTTTTCCTTTACATCTTCTTCTTTTTGATAGGCACCTTAAGATACTGGGGACGTTGCTAACCAACTTTGTGAGGGGCTGTAGGGAAATACTATGTCTACTTGCCATAGATTTCCAACAGTCTCATCAAAGTGGATTTAATCAACTGATTTTTGAACTTGAGGTTTCAAAAATCTCCACCAGGCAGTACGGCGGCACCTCTATCCCTTTAGCAAGCCTTTGACTTCCCTCTGGGTACCAATATGGGCTCACTCTGTTCGCCCTTTTCCTTTCTTGTAACTCTCTTTATTCTTCCTCTTCTGCGAGGAGTTTTTTGCGTGTGGCTTCGTCGAGAAGTGGGTAACCAAGTTTTTTACGTTCTGCAACGAAGGTCTTGGCTACAACACGCGCCAAGTTACGGATGCGAGCGATATAGCCAGCACGTTCTGTAACAGAAACAGCACCACGAGCATCAAGCAAGTTAAAAGTGTGTGAACATTTCAATACGTAGTCGTAGGCTGGGTGAACAAGACCCAATTCCAAAGCACGTCCTGCTTCTTTTTCAAATTTTTCAAAGTTCTCAAGAAGCATATCTTGGTCTGAGACTTCAAAGCTGTATTTTGAGTGCTCATATTCTGGTTGAAGGAAGATTTCTCCGTATTTAACACCTGGAGCCCACTCAATATCGTAAACAGAGTCTACTTCTTGGATGTAAGAAGCCAAACGTTCCAATCCATATGTGACCTCAGCGGTAACAGGTCCAGTTGCCAAGCCACCAACTTGTTGGAAGTAGGTAAACTGAGTAATTTCCATACCGTCAAGCCAAACTTCCCAACCAAGACCAGCTGAACCAGTTGATGGGTTTTCCCAGTTGTCTTCAACGAAACGAATATCGTGTTCCAATGGGTTGATGCCCAATTTTTCCAATGACTCCAAATAAAGTTCTTGAATGTTTGATGGTGATGGTTTCATGACCACTTGGAATTGGTGGTGTTGGTAGAGACGATTTGGGTTTTCCCCGTAGCGACCGTCTGCTGGACGACGAGATGGCTCAACATAAGCCGCATTCCATGGTTCCGGACCAATGGCACGAAGGAAGGTGTAGGGACTCATCGTACCCGCACCCTTTTCATTATCATAAGCCTGCATGAGCATACAACCCTGGTCATTCCAGTATTGTTGCAAAGTAAGGATGATCTCCTGGAAAGTCAATTTTTTAGACATGATTTACTCCTTTATCTTTGAGACTCAGGATGCAAAAAGAACCTTGTCTCTGCTCCTAAGTCGTTCGACCTAGGGGCGTCAGAAACGCGGTTCCACCCTAATTTATTACTTCATTTTATCTGTTTGTACTCAGCTCTTCGCTGAGAGAAAGCGCCGTTGCCTACTTTGTTCTACTTGGCTTTCACTATCCCAAGCTCGCTAGAAAAACGCCATAAGCTTTTCTTTCTTATCAGTATTATAGCAAAAATAGAGAAACTTGTAAAATAAAATTCTAACCCTTCTTACCAAGTCCCATTTCCTGACGGACATGTGCATGGGTATCTTCATGGAGAATATCATTATCAATAATCGAAGCTTCTCGAAGTTGTTTTGCCTTTTCCTTATCCTGAGATGTTAAATCTTGTTCAGAATCATAAGCTTTCTCGACAATACCTAAAAGATGATTTCGAATTTCTTTTTCCTTGCGAATTCCGCCTTTTTTGCGGTAGCTAGCTACAACTAGGACAACCAACATCAACAACCCCAGATAACCAATAATGGGATACATAACTGCCACCAGTTGACGGAAACCCATAAAGGATATAGCAAAACCAGCCAGGGCAAAGGCAGCCACAAAGAACTTGTATCGTTTATCACTCCACGCTGAGAAGCGTTTTCCAAGGGCATAGTAAAGACTAAAGACGGTATTGAAAATCAAACCAAAAATCACAAAGGCGTAGAGTTGTCGCAAAGATAGGGTTCACTTCCTTAGCAATAGCCAACATAGGAACATCCGATCTAGCAATTTTATCACTGTTAGCAAAGAGAATCAAGGTCGTGATGAAGAAAATCATACCAACCATGAAGCCTCCCCATGCTCCGCTCTTTTCAGCTTCATCAATTTTGAGAATAGAGCCTCCCATAACAAAGGCCATCGCTATAGCCGACATGACACAAACAGAAAAATAATTGATCACAGACATCCAAACGCTTGGGAAGGGTGATTGAATGGTTTGAGACACCTTATTCATCTCTACAAAATCCCAGTTACGCCCCAGAAACATTGGTCACGAAAATCATGGCAATCATAATCAAAATCAGAGGGGTAAAGACTCCAATAACACCGATGATTTTCTTGAAATCTAATAAACTAACAAAGATAGTCAAGGCTGTACAGAGGAAGGCGCCTACCCAAATCGGCATACCAAACTGCTGATTTAAATTAGCCCCTGCACCTGCCGTCATAATAAAACCAAAAAGAAAGCATGTGATAATCAGAGCAATGTCCAGAATACAGAATACGATAAATAACGGGATGGCTAATCTCAGCCAGAACGACTGAATGGTCATCAGAACGGTAATAACCTCCTAGAGAAATCATCAAACGGCCAAAACCAACATGTAGAACACCAAGGACAATAACACCTATCAACCCCCAGGCTCCAAAACTGACAAAATACTGCAAGAGGTTCTGTCCAGAAGATACTCCTGCACCAATCATTACACCGACATAAGCCAGGGCAATGCTCCAAATACGTTTTGACATATTACCTCCTATAAAATAAAAGCTATTTCCATTTTACACCTTTACTGTTACAATTCTGTAAAAAACAAAAAAAGCACTTAAATAAGAAAGCACTGCTTATAGTATTACTTCTCCCAACCTTTACACCCATCAATATAGGTTGCTTGTAACTCCAAGGAATCATCTAAGACGATGAAATCGGCTGGGTGACCAGCTTTAAGGCTGCCACAAATATTTTCTAGTCCAACCGATTTAGCAGGAATACTAGTTGCCATTTGTAAGGCTTGAGCAACCGTCACGAGTCCCCAATCAACCACATGTTTGACACCGTCTTTGAGTTGTAGGATAGAGCCAGCTAGGTTACCACCTTTCTTAAGACGAGCGGTACCATTTTTCACAATAACAGGGAGCTCACCTAGCATATAGTCACCATCAGGACAACCTCCCGCTGACATACAATCTGTAATAAGGGTAACTCCTTGAGGCGTTTTTTGCTTGATGAGTACCTTACAAGCTGCAGGAACCACGTGATGACCATCCGCAATCAGTTCACCAATCGTCTCAGGAGTATCAAAGGCTGCACCAACCATACCAGGATCACGGTGACTAAAGCCACGCATTCCATTGTAGACGTGAACCCAGACTGAAGCACCAGCTTCCACTGCTGCCATGGCTTCTTCATAAGTAGCATTGGAGTGTCCTAAAGCAATCGTTACACCTTGTTTAGTCGCTTCTTTAATAAAGTCAGCCACTCCTTCACGCTCGGGAGCCAGGGCTAATTTGATTAACTTTCCTTGAGCCGCTTCTTGCCAGGCTTGCAACTGTTCGATACTTGGGTTGCCCATGTATTTAGGATTTTGCGCTCCCCTATAGGTCTCAGTGAAATACGGTCCTTCAAAGAAGAGTCCCTGGATTTTAGCACCAGGCTCCTTACCAGCCGTCTCTGCTGTTGTCTGACAGATAGCTTTTAGCTCTTCAAATGGCGCTGTCAATGCTGTCGGTAAGAAAGAAGTCACACCTGCTGAAAGCAAGGCTTGACTCATGCCTAGAAGACTTTCCTCAGAATTATCCATAACATCGTACCCCGCAAAGCCATGAATGTGAGTGTCCACAAGGCCAGGAGCAATCTGATAATCACTGTAATCTAGCACTTCTGCACCCTCTGGTACATTTTCTGTCCACTTACCAAAACGACCATCTGTGACCGCCAAGTAGCCACCTTCTTTGACCTTATGATCAAAATAAAAACGTTTGGCTGAAATATAATAAGTCATAGGACTACCTCTCATCAATTTTCTATGTTCTCAATACGCCTTCATTATATCAGAAAAGCCGAGAAAAGTTCTCGACTTTCGATATTAAATCACACCTTCTGTAACCTTTTCAACAAGGTTGATGGCATAGTCTGCGATACGTGTGTAATATGAGAGGTAATCAACATAGTTGATACCTGCCTGCACAGTACATTCACCATTATTAAGACGTTTGGTATGAATCATACGCAATTGTTTTTCAAGTTTTTTCAACTCTTCATGACGAAGGATAACTTGACCTGCAAGCACTTTGTCATCATCCACAACAACACGAATACTATCAAGATCAATACGGTGCGTGCGATTATAAACATCCTCAAGCTCAGCCTTAGCAGTCCCAGAGAATTCAATTCCTTTATTATGAATATGTTGTGAAAGGTTGGCACTTGCAACTGCCAGGTCACCAATACGCTCCAAGTCACGAACAGAATCTAAAACACTTGCCAAAATTTCGTTTTCATAAACACTAAGCAATTCGTTAGAGATTTCAATCAAGTAAGTTGTTAACTCTTCATCAATACTGTTAACAGCTGTTTCATGCTTCTCTACCTTGTCAAAGTATTTCTCATCACCTTTATCAAAGAAAGCGTATGAAGCCTCCAAAGATTGAATGGCATATGATGCTAAGTGAACCAACTCTTTCTTAGCATTACCAAGGGCAATGCTTGTGTGATAAGCAAACGATTCAAGTAAAGCGCTTCGTACTTGTTAACTTCATCCTCACCAGGAATAATTTTAGTTAACGGATAGATATCATCGAAATAAATCCTTCTTTCTTGTGATATAATAAAGGAAAAAATTGGAAGTTGCATCATGACAATCTTAGCTTCTAGCACAAGTACTCTCAGCCATTGGAGCCCTCTGTGTTGCCATATCCTCTTTTGCAAAATCAAAAAATAAGATGCTCGTCTGGCAAATTACCGACTACATTTTCACTGCCGCTGCTAACCTCTTATTGGGTGGCTATACCAGTGCCTTAACCATTAGTATTTCCATCATCAGAAATCGTTTGATGATCAAAAAGAAAATGACCAAGACTATTTTGTCCATCCTCATTATTCTTCGAACCATCGTAGGATCCTTATCTCAATCAACTTGGGGTTATTGGCTATTTGCCAATCATCTCTTCAGTCTCTTATAGTCTATCAATTGCTATCACACGAAACCTCCAGTAGCTTCGTTGGGTCATTATTGAGAATATGTTACTCTGGCTAATTTACGATTTGACCATTAAGGCTTACCCCGCTGCCATCATAGATATAACCATTACACTAACCACTCTCATTGCCATTATCCGAAATCGAAAGACCTTTAGCAATTAAAAGCTAAAGGTCTTTTTCTTATAAAGCCCAGGTGCGAATGGCGTAGGCTACACCTGCCTGATCATTTGTCAAGGTCACATATTTACTCAAAGACTTGATGTCATCACTAGCATTTCCCATGGCAACACTTTGACCTACAAACTGTAGCATTTCAAGGTCATTGGCAGCATCACCCAAAGCCATGATTTGATCCCGGTTAATGTCAAGCTTTTCAGCTAAATGTTTAAGCCCGCTAGCCTTAGTTGCCCCCTGTGGCATGACTTCAAAAATATATTCTTGACTACGAACTGTGCTATAGCTCTGATCA
The DNA here is from genome assembly GCF_038007085.1 of Streptococcus sp. FSL E2-3494. Taxonomy (NCBI): domain Bacteria; kingdom Bacillati; phylum Bacillota; class Bacilli; order Lactobacillales; family Streptococcaceae; genus Streptococcus; species Streptococcus sp. FSL E2-3494. The sequence goes on along the minus strand of NZ_JBBOWN010000003.1, from coordinate 160,816 downwards.
AGTCTATCTTGCACAGCATTTTGGAAGGCGTCCAAAGGTTCAGATTCAGCCATATACATAGCTTGGAAAATCACTTGCCCTTCCTCAAAGATTTCTTCCAAACTCCTAGCTTTCGCTTCTGTAAAAACAGTCCCAGCATCATAAGCTACTAGCTCAGGTACCTCATTACCCACAACATAATAACTTTTTTCACCAGTAAAGGTTAGAGCCACCCCTGGGAAATCTTCACAAGCCTGCAAGAGTTCTTCCATTTCAGAGCGAGATAAACTTTCAGATTCAAGCAAGGTCCAATTTTTAGTTTCATAAGTTGAACAACCATTGTTCATGATAATGTACTCTTCTTCACTAAGACCCAATTTTTCAAAATGGGGAACAATGCCTGAACGTGGGCGACCTGTACATAGTACGATTTTAATACCTGCTGCAGTCGCCTCTTGAATAGCCTTGATGTTCTCTTCAGGTATCTCTTTTTGGCTATTTAAGAGGGTCCCGTCCATGTCAATTGCAATGAGTTTCACTTGGTTCTGGTTCATATTTTTCTTATCCTTCTTAACCCTAATATGTGTCATAAATAGTTAACTGATATTGTTCAATGATGCTGTTCAACTTATCACCATAGGTTGTGTCGGTGGCATAAACACCTGTTAGGGCTGCAGTCGCATCTTTGTAACTTCTCGTTTTGGAGCGGTGTACTCCGACATAGTAGCTACCCTCAAGAAACTCCACATAGTCCTGTAGAGAATTTTCCACAGAACCATAGGAACGAAAGGCAGCATCGATATGGTAGGGATTTCCCTTACCATCATCCTCCCAGGTCGGTAAGGTTACACTTTGACCATTGTATTCTCCTTTAATTCCAAAGAAATTGTAAAATGGCTTTTGACTTAATTGTGATTGTCCAGAGTCAGATTCTAGAATAGCCTGAGCTATCATGACAGATGCATAAAGATCATTTCTAGCTGCCAAATAGCGCGACGTCTCACCAATCTCAGCAATAAAAGCAACCGTCGTCTCATCCGTAGGCGTCATATTTTTTTCCATAGTCAATCTTCGAAAATTTAAACTAGCTAAGAGGCCCAATAAGGAAAATAGGCCAATAAAAATCAGACTCCACTTTTGGAAAAATTTAGGAAAAAGCAAGACAGACTTCTTTTTCTTTTTAGATTTCTTAGGTCTAGCTTTCGACTTAGTTTTCTTTTTTCCTTTCGCCAATCAGTCACCCCCTCAATCATACTAACTCCTGTAAGTATATCAAAATTCACTAAAAAAGATACAAACCAACTGGTTTAAGTCCTAATTCAATATGACATTAAATAGCGTCTCCGCCCCGTTCGCCAGTACGAATACGAATGACATCATCAATAGGAACAATAAAAATCTTCCCATCACCGACTTCGCCTGTCGCCACAGCGCTACGGATAGTATCCACAACCTCATCAACTGCCAGATTCTTGACTACTATTTCCACCTTAACCTTAGCCAATAAGGTCGGAACAATCCGTTGACCACGGACAAACTCCGCAAAGCCACGTTGGGTCCCATGACCCAAGACCTGACTCACAGTCATTCCCTTAGTCAAACCACTACCAGTCAAGGCATTTTTCAAATCTTCCAATTTATCCGAACGAATAATCGCTTCGATTTTTTTCATCAGTATCCTCCTACGAATCCATACCCATAAAGGTTGGGTAGGCTGTTTCCTTGTGTTCACAGTCATCAAGACCAATAGCCTCATCACGGTCACTGACACGCAAAGGTATATAGTGGCCAATTACTTTTATGATACCATAGGTTACCAGCCCCGACCAAGTAACTGTGAAAACAATGGCTAGAACTGTCACTATAAACAAACGAGCATTTCCATAGATAAGTCCAAAATTAGCCTTATCTAGGGCTAGATTTGGTGTTGTAAAAACAGCTGTACACAAACCACCAAAGATTCCTCCGACACCATGGCAACCAAAAACATCCAAAGCATCATCATAGTTAGTGCGTTTTTTCAAGACAGAAATGGCATAGAAACAAACCGGACTAACCATGGCTCCAATTAGAATGGAACTCCAGATGGAAACGAAGTCAGCCCCAGGCGTGATGGCAACAAGCCCGGCTACTAAACCGGTCGAAGCACCGACCAAAGTTGGATGACCTGTCACATATTTTTCAAGAGCTAGCCACGAAAATATGGCAGCTGCTGCAGAAAAATGCGTAGTCACAAGAGCATGAACTGCTAATCCATTGGGCGCTAGGGCAGAACCTGCATTAAAACCAAACCAACCAAACCACAGAAGACTCGCTCCCAACAGAACAAAAGGAACATTATGAGGACGGTGCTCTAAAATCCCATAGTCACGACGTTTTCCAACAACAATTGCCAAAACCAAAGCCGAAACACCTGAAGTAATGTGGACCACATCACCACCCGCAAAGTCAATCGTCCCCCACTTGACAAGAATTCCGTCTCCCCATACCATATGTGCAAAAGGATAATAGACCAAAAGTAACCAAAAGACTATGAAAATAGCTAAAGGAGTAAAGCGCATACGTCCTACTACTGAACCTGTCAAAATCGCCACACAGATAATGGAAAACATCATCTGAAAAGCCGAAAATAAGAGATCAGTAATAGCTAGACCACGACTTGAAGTCGTTTCAGAGACTCCATGTAAAAAGAGATGACTAATATTCCCAAAGAAATAGCCTTGACCACCAAAAGAAAGTGAATAACCAGCAACAACCCACAAGAGAGAGGCAATTGCTAAGGGAAGAACAGACATCATCATGGTATTAATGACATTTTTTCGACGCCCCAGACCACCATAGAAGAAGGCCAAAGCTGGTGTCATCAAGCACACCATGGCTGAACATATCAATATAAAGGCAGTACTACCTGTATCCATAAAACCACTCCAATCAAAAGAAATTATTTTTATGTTAAATAATATCACACAAAAAAAATCCCACAAGCTTATTTATGAAATTTTTTGATAATTTTTTTCTTTTCTAACATCTTATGTTACCATAAAAAAGGCTCTATAATTTCTGTAGTGGGTAAAACTACTGTAGGGATTATAGAGCTTTTTGAGTGTACACAAAAAGTCCCATAAGAACTATAATGAAAAGCAACCAAACCATCATTAGGAAGAACTTATGAGACTTATTAAGAATAACACAGCATTAATCGGAATCAAAGACCAAAATATCAAGATTTCACTTGTTTTTGAAACTGACACTCATATCGAGATTCAAGCAAAACTTGATTACCCTGCACCATCATGTCCTCATTGCCATGGAAAGATGATCAAGTACGACTTTCAAAAAAACTCTAAAATCCCTCTTCTCGAGCAAGCGGGAACGCCAACTCTACTACGTCTGAAAAAACGTCGTTTCCAGTGTAAAAGTTGTAGAAGTGTCACGGTAGCTGAGACATCTATCGTTGAGAAAAACTGCCAAATCTCCAATCTAGTCCGACAAAAAGTTACACAACTCCTAACTGAGAAGGTGTCACTAACTGATATTGCAAGAAGACTTCGCGTGTCGACGTCCACTGTCTATCGTAAGCTTGATCAGTTTACTTTCAAGGAACATTATGACAAACTCCCTGCTGTTATGTCCTGGGATGAGTTTGGGTTCAAGAAAGGGGAATTGGCTTTTGTGGCGCAGAATTATGAGACAAACGAACTCATAACCATCCTTGATAATCGCCGCCAAACTACTATACGAAACTACTTTTTGAAGTATCCATTGAAAGTCCGACAACAGGTACAGTTTATCACGATGGATATGTCTGGAGCTTATATTCCACTGGCTCGCAAGCTCTTTCCAAACGCAAAAATCGTTCTTGATCGTTTCCACATCATCCAGCACCTTGGACGTGCCTTTTTAAAGACAAGAATTGCAATTATGAACCAGTTCGATAAGAAGTCACTACCCTATCGAGCCCTGAAAAATCACTGGCGACTCTTCCAAAAGGACAGCCGTAAACTATCTCTCAACTCTTTTTATTCAAAGACTTTCCGCCAAACTTTAGCACCACATGAAGTTGTTGCGAAGACACTAGTCTTTTCAAAAGAGCTTACTGACTACTATACACTTTATCAGCTTTTGCTTTTTCACTTTCAGGAGAAGAGAGTAGATGAGTTCTTTGAACTGATAGAGGAAAATAGGAGCAAGGTCAATCATTATTTTCAAACTGTCTTTAGGACTTTTCTTAGACACAAGCAATACATCAAAAACGCACTAGAAACGGACTATTCAAACGCGAAACTTGAAGCGACTAATAAGTTGATCAAAGACATCAAACGTTTGGGCTTCGGTTTTAGAAACTTTATCAACTTTAAGAAGCGTGTCTTCATCACACTGAACATACATAAAAAAAGGACCTATCCGGTCCTCTCTAGATGTTAGCTTTTCGTCACCCACTACAGTTGACAAAGAGCCATAAAAAAAGAGCTTCTTACACTCCATGAAAAAGGTTATAAAGCTCTTGTCTATTTATTTTCCGTTCTTTAGCAATGGTTTTTATAGCCTGATTAGGCTTCATGCCAGAAGCAATTAAACCTTCAACAGCCTCGATTGGAGCAACATCTGATGTTAGATATCCTTCCCTATCATTTTCAGAAGCCCCAGCTACAATCAGTAAACATTCACCCTTGAGTGGATTACTAGCAATATAATCCAAAATTTCTAAAATAGTTCCTCGTTGGTACTCTTCGTAAAGCTTGGTCAGTTCTCTAACTAGTGTCACTTGGCGATTGCCATAGATCTCATGCATATTTTCAAGGGTATCTGCCACACGATAAGGCGACTCATAAAAAATCTGTGTCTCAGGATAAGACAGCTTTTCCTTGAAAAAATCAATCTGCTGACCTTTTTTACGGGGGAGGAAACCATAAAAAATATGAGGTTGAGGCGCTAGACCACTAGCAATCAAAGCAGTAATACCAGCTGATGCGCCAGGTAGGGCTACTACAGGAATATCCTCAGCAATGGCGGCTTTGACCAGATCATGACCAGGATCCGAAATAGAAGGCATACCCGCATCAGAAACCTGAGCCAAAGAAAGGCCTGACTTCAAACGTTCCAGTAAATCCGGAATTTTCTCGTAAGCATTGTGCTCATGAAAAGAATACTGCTTGGTTTCAATTTCAAAATGTTTGAGCAAGAGACCCGTATTACGCGTGTCCTCCGCACAAATAAGATCCACCTCTTTCAAGATTTGCACACTGCGAAAAGTCATATCCTGCAAATTCCCAATAGGTGTGGGAACCAAATAAAGGGTACCGTAGTTAGATTGTCCCTTAAAACTCTTTTGAACCTGCATGCTTAATCTCCGTACAACAATTCTGCACAGAATCCACAAGCTTCATTATTATCACGACGTTGACCATAAAAATCTGGGCAAATGTGGAATCCATCATCATAAATAGCCTCGAGGTTCACCTTGCCATGAGACATTTTAGTCCCTGTCTCCTCTTGAACCACTTGACTCAAGTGCTCACGTAACTTGTCGTTCTCCAACTTGAGAGCCGTATTTTCCTCGAAAATCCCTGAGAAGTTCGCCTTAATCGCTTCTACCTCTGCCAACATTGACATCAAATTTTGTGATAATTCTTCGAATTTATCATACAATTCACGCTTTTCCATTTAGCTGAACTTCCTCCACTCCATAAGTTAGGGGAGCTCCCCCTTTGTCAAACATAATTTTAACAGTCCCTGCAATCACATCAATAGCAATGACTTGACCTCTACCTTCCTTGGTCTCAATCTCTTCACCCAAGTCAGGATAACTAGCCTTACTATCTCGGTAAAAATCATCTTCATAACTGAGACAACACATGAGACGTCCACAGACACCGTTCATCTTACCAGAATTCAAGGACAAACTTTGATTTTTAGCCATCTTAATCGATACCGGTGGGAATTCGCCCAAAAAACTAGAACAACACAGTGCACGTCCACAAGGACCTAAACCACCATAAATTTTTGATTCCTCACGACTGGAAATTTGACGTAACTCAATTCGCGTCTTAAAATAAGCCGCCAAATCCTCGAGCAATTGACGAAAATCTACCCACTTTTCAGCCACGAAACTGATAAGCACATAAGAGCTATTTAGAGGAAAGACTATGTCCACCACTTTCATATCTAGCTGATTTTGAGCAATTAAATCAGCCACTACTCCCATACTCTGTTCAGCCTTTAAAAGATTTTCATCATATCTAGCGAAATCTCTCTCATTAGCCAAGCCTTCGACCCGATTCAAATCCACAGGTAAACTAACCTCTGGAAAAACAGTATTTTCCATAACAACCTGGGCTAAACGCTTATCTTTTTTCTCCAAAACGACTACAAAGTCACCTTTGGTGTAATTTTTATCAGGAACAACGTATTCTACCGCTCCATTTTCTTCAAATTTGATTCCAATGACTTCTGTCATGATAATACCAAATACTCCATCGCATTTTGAAAGCTGACATTAGCAAGCCACATTTCACGTGCCTTAAAAACTAAATCTAACCATCGTCGTGCTTGTGGATTTTGTATCTCCTTTCCCAATTGATAAGTTAAAAAAGCCCATACCATCTCTTGTTCCGATTTTTCACTACACTGGACGGCCAACTTTGCAACATCCAAATAAAGAAGGTCGTGATTAGCCAGCAAGGATTGTACAAAACGCTCCACTATATCGATGACATCAAGAACCTTTTTATCTTTAGACAAACTCAAAGCTTGCGTTTCATCCTTAGCAAAATCCGCTAAAACTTTGGCCTGTGTCAGCAACAAACCTTCTCTCTGGAGTAAGTCTTCTAAATAGGCCTTGTTCTTAGGAAAATAAAAGAGTTGCGCTCGACTTTTTATCGTAGGCAAGATACGACTATCATCAGCTGTTAACAGAAAAATATAAATCTGACTCTGAGGTTCTTCGATAAACTTCAAGAGACTATTGGCCGCATTAACATGCATTTTATCTGCATCACGAATGATAAACACTTGAGCGTGGCCCTCGAAACTCGATTGGCTAAACTCTCTTGTCAGTTGACGAATAATATCTGTTTTTATAATCTGTCCTTGCGGTTCAACCAATTTAACATCTGAAAAATCTCCCTGTGCAATCAAACGACACGGACGACAGTGACTACAAGGAAGACCATCCTCAGGAGTCAAGCAAAAGCGACTCTGCGCTAGCCAAATAGCCATGTCGAGACTTCCAAAATCACCCGAGAATAAATAAGCATGACTCAAACGATTTTCTCTGATAATTTGTGAAAACTCTTCAAAAAGTTTTCTTTGACATTCAGCTAACTTCATCTTGCTCCTTATAAATAACTTTTAATAATTTCCCAGGTATCCTCTACAACTTCTTCCAAAGTTTGCGAGGCGTCGATTCTCTTAATACGTTCTGGCTCAGCTTCAGCTAAATCTAAGTACCCTTGACGTACACGTTGGTGCATATCAAGTTTTTCTAAATCCAAACGATTGACTTCTCGCTCACCGTTTGCCGCAATACGAGCTAAACCAGTTTCAGAATCCACATCAAACAACAAGGTCAAATCAGGTTTATGACCATCCGTCGCATAATTATTTAACCAAGCAACTTCATCTTGATCAAGCCCTCGGCCTGCTCCTTGATAGGCTACCGAGGAATCAATAAAGCGATCCATGATAACCATATTGCCATTTTCAAGTTCTGGTAAAACTTTTTCAACCAAATGTTGGCGACGAGCAGCAATATAGAGCAAAAGTTCTGTTTTAGCATCCATAGCCGTATTATCTATATCCAGAATAACTTCACGGATTTGCTCTGCAATAGCCACGCCACCCGGCTCACGTGTCGTTATGACCTGAGCTGGATAAACCTCTCTTAAACGTGGCAAAAGCACCTTCAAAACTGAAGTTTTTCCAGCCCCATCTGGTCCTTCGATTGAGATTAGTAACCCTTTAGACATGATATTTCCTTTGTTGTTTATTTACCTTCTATTTTATCAAATTTTAGGCTAAATGAACAATCTCAGAAAGCATATAGCCTATGGTAAAAGAGTGTACATCTCTTAGCATATCATCAAAACCACAAAACGTTTCAAAACTCTATTTATATAAACCACATATTTATCTTATTAGGTTTAGTTTTTTAGACATATGTTTACAAACAAAAAAGTTCGAGAACAGTTCTCGAACTTTTTATTCATTATTTAACGAAGTCAAGCAATGCCAAGAAACTTTCAGGTTCAAGTGATGCTCCACCTACAAGAGCTCCGTCAACATCTGGACAAGCCATGTATTCAGCAACGTTTTCAGGTTTAACTGAACCACCGTATAGAACACGTACTTTGTCAGCGACTTCTTGACCGAAGTCAGCTGCCACAACATCACGCACAACTTTACACATTTTTTGTGCATCGTCTTGTGAAGCTGATTTACCAGTACCGATAGCCCAGATTGGTTCGTACGCAATAACTGATGAAGCTACTTGCTCAGGAGTCAATCCAGCTAAAGCAGCTGAAACTTGAGCACCTACGAATTCTGCTGCTTTACCAGCTTCGTAAGTTTCAAGGGATTCACCACAACAGATGATTGGAATCATACCGTTAGCAAAGATTGCTTTAGCTTTTTTGTTGATGTCTTCATCGGTTTCGTGGAAGTAGCCACGACGTTCTGAGTGACCGATAACAACATAGTCAGTACCGATTTCTTTCAAAACTTGTGGGCTAGTTTCACCAGTGAAAGCACCTGAATTTTCAAAGTAAGTGTTTTGTGCAGCAACTTTAAGGTTTGAACCTTTAGCAGCAGCAATAACAGTTGTCAAATCAACTGCAGGAACCGCAATACCAGCTTCAACAAGGTCAGCTGAAGGCAATTTTGACGCTACAGCTTCAACAAATGCTTTTGCTTCTTCTGGATTTTTGTTCATTTTCCAGTTACCAGCGATAAATGGTTTACGTGACATTTCACATACCTCTTCTTTTTTTATTTACTCGTTTATTTTATCACAAATCCCTTACTATTACTAGGTTTTTAGGAAAATTCCGAAAACTCGACTTGCTTTATTAAGATTGTTCTCTATAAAAGCTAACTTTAGTCAACTAAATGCAAACAAAGAAGACTCTCAGATATTTAAAGACCAAAAAGAGCCGAGTAAACTCGACTCTCTCAATTATTGTCTGACTAATAATTGTATTGGGAACTTAATATTAATTAAGCTTCGATTTCAGTTACGATACCTGAACCAACAGTACGTCCACCTTCACGGATAGAGAATGTTGTACCTTTTTCAACGGCAATTGGGTGGATCAACTCAACGTCGATAGTCACGTTATCACCAGGCATAACCATTTCAGTACCTGCAGGAAGTTCGATTGAACCTGTTACGTCAGTTGTACGGAAGTAGAACTGTGGACGGTAGTTATTGAAGAATGGAGTGTGACGTCCACCTTCTTCTTTAGAAAGGATGTAAACTTCACCTTTGAATTTAGTGTGTGGCTTGATTGAACCAGGCGCAGCCAATACTTGACCACGTTCGATTTCATCACGTTGGATACCACGAAGAAGGACACCGACGTTATCACCGGCAATACCTTCATCAAGTTGTTTACGGAACATTTCTACACCAGTAACAACTGCTTTTTGGCTTTCTTCTTTAAGACCAACAATTTCAACTTCGTCATTAACACGAACAACACCACGGTCAATACGTCCTGACGCAACAGTACCACGACCAGTGATTGAGAATACATCTTCGACCGGAAGCAACAATGGTTTGTCAGTGTCGCGTTCTGGTTCTGGAATGTATTCGTCAACAGTATTCATCAAGTCCATGATGATGTCTTCATATTTAGAATCACCTTCAAGAGCTTTAAGAGCTGAACCTTGGATAACTGGAATGTCATCACCTGGGAAATCGTATTCTGAAAGAAGGTCACGGATTTCCATTTCAACTAATTCAAGCAATTCTTCATCGTCAACCAAGTCAACTTTGTTCATGAAGACGATAAGGTGTTTAACACCAACCTGACGTGAAAGAAGGATGTGCTCACGAGTTTGTGGCATTGGTCCGTCAGTAGATGCAACTACAAGGATCGCACCGTCCATTTGAGCGGCACCAGTGATCATGTTTTTAACGTAGTCCGCGTGTCCTGGCGCATCGATGTGAGCGTAGTGACGTTTTTCAGTTTCGTATTCAACGTGTGCAGTGTTGATTGTGATACCGCGTTCACGTTCTTCTGGAGCAGCGTCGATTGAAGCGTAGTCTTTTGGTGTGTTAACTGCGCTAGGAAGACGACGAGCCAATACAGTTGTGATTGCAGCTGTCAAAGTAGTTTTACCATGGTCAACGTGTCCGATTGTACCAATGTTAACGTGTGGTTTACTACGATCGTATTTTTCTTTTGCCATTTAGGAAAAGCCTCCAATAAAATATATTTTATAGATAGACAGTAGGCAATACAGTCTAACTTTACTCTACTATTCTATCAAAATGTCATAGAATTGCAAGTATTTTATATAGTTTTCAGTTTTTCTTTATAGTAATCACAAATATTTCTTTCAATAATCCTCTTTCTACTACTTTTATAATCTTTTCATTCTATCCAAACCATGACTACACTCCAAAAGACAAAAAGAAGTCGTATGCTAACGACTTCTTCTCAAAGGTACAATTTTTTCATTTTGATTTTCAAGTTCTTGAGTCTGAGACAACCCTTCCTCAATAGCCTGAACAATATTATCTCGTTTTTCATTAGCAGCAATGTTCAAGACAAAAGCAATACCAACGGAAGTTACCAGAAGAGAGTTACCACCTTGTGAAAGGAAAGGGAAGGTAACCCCTGTCGATGGAATCAAACCTGAGATTCCACCGATATTAACAAAAACTTGCATAAGCATGAGAGCCCCCACACCAAGTGCCATCATAGAGTTAAATGGATTTCTAGCTTTTACTCCTACAATCATAATACGAAGAATAAGGAAAAAGAGAAGGGCAAGAATCAAACCTGCTCCAATGAGACCTAACTCTTCAATAACAATTGAAAACACAAAGTCTGTCGTTGCTTCTGGAAGATAACCGGTTTTCTCAATCGAATTTCCGAGACCAAGACCGAACCACCCCCCATTACTCATAGCATAGTAAGAATGAGATAACTGAAGTCCTGAACCTGTTAAATCCTTAAAAGGATTAAAATAAGCTGCAAAACGCTTGGCAACATATCCAAAGACAGGTACCTTAGCCATGTTTTGTACTCCAACCAAAGCAATCAATCCAAGAAAAGCAGACGACAGCCCTACAATACCAGCAAACAGTGCCGTGAACCAGCGATAACCAACACCAGAAATTGAAAACATGACAACCGTTGTCAATACGATGATAGCCGCATTTCCCAAGTCTGGTTGGATGGCAACTAAGCCAATCATTACCAGCAAATAGTAACGCCAGTCATTAAATTCTTCTTTAGTCCTCGGTATCCACCTATTTTTAGTTAAAGCCTGATAGTCATAATGTTCTATAGCAGACTGTTGTTTTGAGAAGGTGTGCGCCAAATACCAAACAACAATAACCTTAAGATATTCCGCTGGTTGGAAAGATAAGGGACCCAGTACAATCCATCCGTTCGCTCCATTAATTTCTTTAGTGAAAAATTTCGCAACAACCAAAAGTATAATTTCGACAATTATTACAGCTCCTAAGACCTTATCTTTTCTAAGGAAATTCAATTTCAATCGATAAATAAAAAAGATAAATAATAAGGATACTAGCCAGAAGGCACCTTGGTTCATAACTGATGCGAAAGGATTGGCTCCAAAAGTTACTAAACGAGCACTCGTTGTTGAATAAACAACAATCAAACCAACCACTGATAAAATTAAATAAGGTATCAAGATGGTATAGTCCAAAAGATGTTTCTTTTCAATTTTCATATCTAAAAAACTCATACTTTCTATTATATTACCCTACATTTCATAAAAAAACATAAAGCTAACAGCTTATATTATAACACTTTGATATCTTAAACTAAAGTAAAATCTAAATTAACCGTTTTCATCTTTAAAACTTTTATTTAATCTTTTATACTCAAATTAATTTGTAAACTAGCTTTCTGTGGTAATATTGCTAGTTCTCATATTTTCTTTAAGGATAAATAAAAAAACGAGACTTAGGTCCCGTTTTTTTATCTTATTTTTGTACCGACATTGATACGATTAAGTGCTCGACGGAGAGCAACCTGAGCACGTTGAACATCAACATTACGATCAGATTTTGTTGCTTCTTCCAAGACACGTTCTGTACGTTGCTTGGCACGTTCGGCACGAGAAACGTCAATGTCGCGATCACGTTCTGCTGAATTGGCAACGATAGTAATGAAATCATCTTTAACTTCGATGATACCACCGTTTACGGCAATCCAATCGACGTGACTCTCGTCATCCACACGACGAACCTTGAGCTCATCCACTTCAAGTGGAGCAACCAAGTTAATATGGCCTGGCAAAATACCAATTTGACCATCTTTAGTAACCGCGTGGATAAAGCTGGCATGGTGGTCATATTTAAGACCATCTGGAGTTACCACTTGTACGGTCATTTGTGCCATATCTTCACCTCATTAGTAGCCCATAGCTTTAGCTTTAGCTACTACATCCTCAATTGGCCCTACGCTACGAAAAGCATCTTCAGGAAGATTGTCATATTTACCTTCAAGGATTTCTTTAAAGCCACGAACAGTTTCAGCAACTGGAACATAAGAACCTGGTTGACCCGTAAACTGTTTAGCAACATTGAAGTTTTGTGACAAGAAGAATTGGATACGACGAGCACGTCCAACCAATGTTTTATCTTCGTCCGACAATTCATCCATACCAAGGATAGCGATAATATCTTGCAATTCACGGTATCGTTGAAGTACTCGTTGAACTTCAGTCGCAACAGCATAGTGTTCTTCACCAACAATTTCAGGTGAAAGGGCACGTGAGCTTGATGCCAATGGGTCAACAGCTGGGTAAATACCCATTTGTGTCAACTTACGTTCAAGGTTAGTTGTTGAATCCAAGTGAGCGAATGCTGTTGCTGGCGCTGGGTCAGTGTAGTCATCGGCCGGGACATAGATAGCTTGGATTGAGGTAACAGAACCTTTTTTAGTTGATGTGATACGTTCTTGCAATTGACCCATTTCAGTTGCCAATGTAGGTTGATAACCAACGGCTGATGGCATACGACCAAGAAGGGCTGATACTTCAGAACCTGCTTGAGTGAAACGGAAGATGTTATCAATGAAGAGAAGCACGTCTTGTCCTTCAACATCACGGAAATATTCAGCGATAGTCAAACCAGTAAGGGCAACACGCATACGTGCTCCAGGTGGTTCATTCATTTGACCAAAGACCATGGCTGTTTTTTCGATAACGCCAGATTCCTTCATTTCCCAGTAAAGGTCATTACCTTCACGTGAACGTTCTCCAACACCCGTAAACACGGAAATGCCACCGTGTTCTTGAGCAATGTTGTGAATCAGCTCTTGAATAAGGACAGTCTTACCAACACCGGCACCACCGAAAAGTCCGACTTTACCACCTTTAAGATAAGGGGCAAGCAAGTCGATAACTTTAATCCCTGTTTCAAGGATTTCAGTATTTGTTGACAATTCATCGAAGGTAGGTGCTTTTTTATGAATTGGTTCACGCTCTGCATCATCTGCAAAAGGTGCTTCCATGTCAATGGTATCTCCAAGCACGTTAAAGACACGTCCAAGAGTTTCTTTACCAACAGGAACACTGATTGGACGACCAGTGTCCAGAACTTCTAGCCCACGAGTCAATCCATCAGTAGATTCCATGGCAATGGTACGAACCACACCTTCTCCAAGTTCAAGAGCTACTTCGAGCACGATACGTCTAGACTTTTCTTCATCAGTGTAAACGACCAATGCATTGTTAATCTCAGGAAGTTTATCGCCAGTTGCAAACGCTACGTCTACAACAGGACCAACAACCTGAGCAATTTTGCCTGAGCTCATTGTTTTCTCCTTATGATAGTTTTCTGGATGACAATCATCCCTTTTTATTGTATGTCAAATCAAGACAAATCTCTAGCTATTCAAGTGCACTAGCACCGCCAACAATCTCAGTGATTTCCTGAGTAATGGCTGCTTGACGTGCACGGTTGTATTGAATTGTTAAATCGTTAATTATTTTCTTAGCATTATCAGTGGCAGTCTGCATTGCGGTCATACCAGCAGCATGCTCAGCTGTTTTGGCATCTACGATAGCACCGTAGATAAGACTCTCAGCATATTGTGGCAAGAGTTGATCCAAAATAGTATCACGATCTGGTTCCAATTCAAACTTGGTCAATACATGGCCTTCAGATTCATTAGGATCAAAATCAGCAATTGGAAGCATTTTTTCAACACGAACTTCACGAGACAAACTATTAATATGATGATTGTAACACACATAAAGTTCATCAAAAAGCTCATTTTGATACATTCCTACAGCTTTAGAAATGATTTTCCCGACTTGATCGAAACTAGGTTGATCTTCAAGGCCACGAAGTTCAAAAGCAACATTCATGTTACGAGCTTTGAAGAAATCTGAACCTGTTCCACCAATAGAGATGATAGCATATTCATCTTCAGAATCATGGTCACGTTTAATCATATCCAAGACAGCTTTAAGAATGGTTGAATTATATCCTCCAACTAATCCCTTATCTGAAGTAATGACAATATACCCTGACTTACGAACTGGACGTGCATCCAACATCGGATTTGAAAAACCGTTAACCAATTCTGAATGTAGAAGATCTGTTGTGATCTGTCTAATTTTTGAGGCATAGATTTGAAAATCTTTAGTAGCTTGCTCAGAACGTGTCAATTTAGAAGCAGAAACCATTTGCATGGCTCCTGTAATATGACTCGTTTGCTTAATTGAAGCAATTTTTGTTTTGATTTCTCTTAGAGAGCCTGCCATATGCTGTCCTCCCTATCTCTATTTGTATTCCGATTGATCTTTGAAAGCTTGGATAGCTTCATTAAGCACAGCTTCTTCAGGAAGATCCTTAGTTGAACGGATTGTTTCAAAGATATCCTCATGATGGCTATCAAAGTAGTCATAGAGGGCTTCTTCAAAATCCAAGATTTGATCAACCGGAACACTGTCCAAGAAGCCATGTGTCAAAGCGTAAAGAATAAGAACTTGTTTTTCAACCGGAAGTGGTTTATGAAGTGGTTGTTTAAGCACTTCAACTGTACGACGTCCACGATTAAGTTTAGCTTGTGTTGCGGCATCCAAATCAGAACCGAATTGTGTAAAGGCTTCAAGTTCACGGTAAGAAGCCAAGTCAAGACGAAGGGTACCAGCAACTTTCTTCATTGCTTTGATTTGCGCTGAACCACCAACACGTGATACTGAAGAACCAGCATCAATCGCAGGACGAATACCTGAGTTGAAAAGATTTTCTTGCAAGAAGATTTGTCCATCTGTGATAGAAATAACGTTTGTCGCGATATAAGCTGAGATATCTCCTGCTTGTGTTTGGATGATTGGCAAGGCAGTAATTGAACCACCACCAAGATCATCTGAAACCTTAGCTGAACGTTCCAAAAGACGTGAGTGGAGATAGAATACATCCCCTGGGTAGGCTTCACGACCTGGTGGACGACGGAGAAGCAATGAAAGTTCTCGGTAAGCCACGGCTTGCTTAGACAAATCATCATAAACAATCAAGACATGTTTTCCGTTATACATGAACTCTTCAGCCATTGCAACACCAGCGTAAGGCGCGATGTAAAGCAATGGTGATGGTTGTGATGCTGAGGCAGTCACAACGATTGTGTAATCAAGAGCACCATGTTTACGAAGTGTTTCAACTTGTGTACGAACAGTTGATTCTTTTTGACCAATAGCAACATAGATACAAATCACATCTTGTCCTTTTTGGTTCAAAATTGCATCAATCGCAACAGATGTTTTACCTGTTTGACGGTCACCGATGATTAACTCACGTTGACCACGTCCAATTGGAACCAAAGCATCAATCGCTTTAAGACCAGTTTGGAGTGGTTCAGAAACTGATTTACGTTGCATAACGCCTGGTGCAGGTGCTTCAACTGGACGAGTTGCAGTTGTCTTGATATCTCCAAGACCATCAATTGGTTGACCAAGTGGGTTTACGACACGACCAATAAGAGCTTCACCTACTGGCACTTCCATAATTTTACCAGTACGTTTAACTTCATCACCTTCACGAATTGTATAAAAATCTCCAAGAATAATGATACCAACGTCATTAGACTCAAGGTTTTGAGCCATACCGAAGACACCATTTGAAAATTCGAGAAGTTCTCCACTCATGGCATTATCAAGTCCACGAGCACGGGCAATACCATCACCGATATAAGTGACTACACCAGTTTCTGTGACGTCAAAATTTGGCTGGAAGTTTTCAATTTGCTTTTTAATTAAAGCGCTAATTTCTTGTGCATTAATTGCCAAAAGTCACACCACTTTCTATTTCAAATTCATTTTAAATGCTTGTAATTGACTACGAATTGACGTGTCAACAAACTTATTCTTTGCTTTGATGACGAATCCTCCAATGAGTTCCTCATCAATTTTTTCTACTAAACGACGTGTCTTAATCTCAAATTTTTGTGAAACTATCGTCAAAAGTCTAGTTTTTTGTTCTTCAGACAAGGGACTTGCTGATGTCACAGTGACATCGTAAGTGTTGTCTTCTTGATCAAAGAGCTCAAGGACCAATTTCAAGACATCATAAAGAATGTTAGCTCGGTCATTGAGTGAAATTACCTCAAGAAAATTGTTCATATATACTGAACAAGACTCTTGAAAGAAACTTAAACTTTCTTTCTTAGCCTCGCTTGTCACATTTACTTGAGACAAGAAGGTTTTTAGATTTGTTTCAGCAAAAACTGTTAGGATTTGCCTTACTTCTTCTTGGATTGTTGACACGGCGTCTTGTTCAAAAGCGACTTCTACCAGACTTCTGGCATACTGCCCAACAAGAGCTTGTGTTTTCTTATCCATTAAGCATCTCCTAATTGATCAAGATAGCTATCAATCAAGTCAGATTGCGCTTTTGCATCAAGGTTTTGTTTCATGACTTTTTCTGCCAAAAGGACAGTCAAGTCAGCAACCTCACCTTTAACGCCAGCAAGTGCTTCCAACCAGCTTTGGGCGATATCTTGATTTGCTTTCTCTTTCAAGCGTTTAGCTTCATCATATGCTTCTGCAATGATTTTTAACTCTTTAGTTTTACCAGTTTTCTTGGCCTCATCAATAATCTGAGTTGCTTCTGTGCGAGCGGCAGCTAACTCATCTTGACGTTTTTGTACCAAGATTTCTGCTTCTTGACGAGCTTTTTCAGCACTATCAATATCTGTGGCAATTTTCTTTTCACGAGCGACAAAGATTCCTGTAATTTGATCCCATGCGAATTTACGAATGAGGTAATACAAGAGAAAAACTGAGCCGAGCGTAATAATGATATTACCAAGTGTCGTACTATTAATCAGTAATGACATTTCATTTCTCCCTTTCTTAATTATTCTTCGTTGACTTTATCACCAATGTAGTTAGAGCTTAGGATAATAAAGACATAGGCTTGAATGAACCCAATAAAAGCTGAAAAGGCAACCCAGACAAGGTTCAAAGCAAAGGATATAGGTGCTGCAAAAACAGACCATTTCACTAATTGAAGAATCAAGTCAATTAGTACCTCACCAGAATAAATGTTACCAAACAAACGCAAGGCCAATGATGCAAGGTTGGTAAATTGTTCCAAAATGTTCATTGGGAGCATAGCTGGGTATGGTGAAAGGTAACCTTTGAGATAGCCTTTAAACCCTTTTTTACGAATCCCCTCAATATGACTAACGAGGGTAATAATCAAAGAAAGAGTGATAGTGACACCGAAATTCGATGTTGGAGAAGACCAAAAATTGTAATGCTCACTTTTAACAGATACAAGCAAACCTAAGTTGTTTGCTGTAAACACAAAGGTGAAAATTACAAACAAGAGCAAACTATAATTTTTTGTGAATTTTCCAAGACTTTGAGAAATGGTGTTGTTCACAAATTCATAGATGAACTCGAGTACATTTTGTTTTCCCTTTGGTTTAATGGTCATATCACGACTTGACCAAAAAACCACTCCAAAAACGATAATTACTGTCAAGAGAGACATGGCAAGGATCGTCAAGTCAAAATCAATCCCAAATAATGAGACGGTTGGATTACTTGTAGTTTCCACTGCTCATCCCTCCTCCATCTTTTTTATTTGTCTATTAGACAATGTAGCTAAGGGCAAACAATACGAAGAAAGTACCTTCGATGAAGGCAACACCAGTAAACATCAATGTTTGAAGTTTACTAAACATCTCAGGTTGGCGAGCTGCAGCCTTAGCGATATTGGCAACGAGGATACCCTCACCAATAGATACACCCATAACGGCCAAACCGAGGGCTAAGATAGTTAAATTCATAGTAGAATTCTCCTTTTAATTATTTTTACCAAGCTATTTTAGTCCTATTTTCCACGAAAGTCAACGAATTGACGGTTTTTTGGACATTTTCACTGACTTTGCCTAACATTTTCATTCTTTTTGTATAAGCGTTTACTTTCAATAAAAGACACGGCATTTCACCGTGTCTCTTTGTTCTATTTCACCAATTTCTTCATCTCATCAATACGCACTACTATCGCATCGTATTTAGCTTGGTAATCTTTTTGTTTGTCGCGTTCTTTTTGGACGACTTCTGGTTTGGCATTGGCTACGAAGCGCTCGTTAGAGAGTTTCTTACCAACCATGTCAAGTTCTTTTTGCCATTTGGCCAATTCTTTTTCAAGACGAGCCAACTCTTCTTCGACGTTGAGAAGGTCTGCGAGTGGCAAGTAAATTTCTGCGCCTGTGATGATGCTTGACATAACCAAGTCAGGTACTTCGACATCTGCTGCAATTTCCAAGTGTTCTGGATTTGTGAAGCGTTTGATGTAATTGATGTTGTCATTAAAGAAGGCATCGAGCTTGCTGTCGCTAGTCTTAATCAAGATGGTGATCGGCTTGCTTGGCGCTACGTTAACTTCTGCACGTGAGTTACGAACTGATCCAATCACGTCTTTAAGGGCCTCAACGCCAGCTGCCGCTTCTTCATTTTCAAATTCTGGACGAACCACTGGGTATTCAGCTGTGACGATAGAGCCTTCTGAGATTTGACCAAAGATTTCCTCTGTCACGAATGGCATGATTGGGTGAAGGAGACGCAAGATTTGGTCCAAAGTGTAAAGTAGGACAGAACGAGTGATGACTTTCTCGTCCTCGTTATCGCTGTAAAGCACTTCCTTAGTCAACTCAACATACCAGTCCGCAAACTCATCCCAGATAAAGTTGTAAAGGATGTGTCCAGCCACACCGAATTCAAACTTGTCAAAGTTTTCAGTAACTTTTCCGATAGTTTCGTTGAGATTGTGGAGAATCCAACGGTCTGTGACATTACCTGCTTGACCAGCAGCCACTTTAGCTACATTTTCACGCGCCACATCCAAGGTCAACCCTTCATTGTTCATAAGGATGTAACGAGAGATGTTCCAAATCTTGTTAATGAAGTTCCAAGAAGCATCCATTTTCTCGTAGGAGAAGCGCACGTCTTGACCAGGTGCAGAACCGTTTGAAAGGAACCAGCGAAGGGCATCAGCACCGTATTTTTCGATAACATCCATTGGGTCAATACCGTTACCAAGGGACTTAGACATCTTACGTCCTTGCTCGTCACGGATAAGACCGTGGATAAGGACATTCTTAAATGGTTGGCGACCTGTGAATTCCAATGATTGAAAGATCATACGAGACACCCAGAAGAAGATGATGTCATAACCAGTGACAAGTGTTGAGGTTGGGAAGTAACGTTTGAAGTCTTCTGAGTCGACATCAGGCCAGCCCATAGTTGAGAATGGCCAGAGGGCAGAACTGAACCAAGTATCCAAGACATCTTCGTCTTGTTTCCAGCCGTCACCTTCTGGTGCTTCTTCGCCAACGTATATTTCACCTTCAGCATTATACCAAGCAGGGATTTGGTGACCCCACCAAAGCTGACGAGAGATAACCCAGTCGTGGACATTTTCCATCCATTGAAGGAAGGTATCATTGAAACGAGGTGGATAGAAATTAACCTTATCGTCTGTGTCTTGGTTAGCGATGGCATTTTTAGCCAGTTGGTCCATCTTAACGAACCATTGTGTAGACAAGCGTGGTTCAACAGGCACACCTGTACGTTCTGAGTGACCAACTGAGTGAGTCATCTTTTCGATTTCGACAAGGGCACCGATTTCTTCCAATTTCTTAACAACGGCCTTACGTGCTTCAAAGCGGTCCATACCGTTGAATTCGCCAGCCAATTCATTCATGGTGCCATCATCATTCATGACATTGACTTGTGGCAAGTTATGGCGTTGACCAACTAAGAAGTCGTTAGGGTCATGAGCAGGAGTGATTTTAACCACGCCAGTACCAAATTCAGGGTCTGCGTGTTCATCGCCAACGATTGGGATTGGCTTGTTCAAAATTGGCAAGATAACATTTTTACCAATCAAGTCTTTATAACGATCATCATTTGGGTTAACGGCTACGGCAGTATCCCCAAACATGGTTTCAGGACGAGTTGTTGCCACTTCCAGGGCACGTGAACCGTCTTCTAACATGTAGTTCATGTGGTAGAAGGCACCTTCCACATCCTTGTGAATGACCTCAATATCAGAAAGGGCTGTGCGGGCTTTTGGATCCCAGTTGATGATAAACTCACCACGGTAAATCCAACCTTTTTTGTAAAGCTCTACAAAGACCTTGCGAACGGCTTTTGATAACCCCTCGTCAAGGGTGAAACGCTCACGAGAGTAGTCTACAGAGAGGCCCATCTTACCCCATTGTTCCTTGATAGTTGCCGCATACTCGTCTTTCCACTCCCACACTTTATCAAGGAATTTTTCACGACCAAGGTCATATCGAGAAATGCCACTTTCGGCCAAACGAGCTTCAACCTTAGCTTGAGTGGCAATTCCAGCGTGGTCCATACCAGGAAGCCAAAGCGTGTCAAAACCTTGCATACGTTTTTGACGGATAATGATATCCTGCAAAGTTGTATCCCAAGCGTGACCCAAGTGAAGTTTTCCGGTTACGTTTGGTGGTGGAATGACGATGGAATAAGGCTTAGCCTTTTTATCGCCTGAAGGCTTGAAAACATCTTCATCAAGCCATTTTTGGTAACGACCAGCCTCAACCTCAGCTGGATTGTATTTAGGTGAAAGTTCTTTAGACATGTGTGTGTCCTTTCTAGTTATTTCTATTTTTAATGTTGGTCTTGGACTTCCCATTCACTCTTCAGCAATCCATATATCAGACTGTCACAACGGTTGCCCTGGGCATCTTTGCGATCCCTTATGCAAGCTTCATGGGTGAAACCAAGCTTCTCTGCGACTCGTTGACTTTGGACATTGTCCCCAAACAGGCCAGTTCAATCTTATGAAGGCCCAACTCCTTAAAAGTTAGGTCAATCAAAGCACGCACGGCTTCTGGTACATAACCTTGCCCCCAATAGTCTGGATGCAAAGTATAGCCAATCTCCAGCACATCATCGTCGTGGCGATGATTGAAATCAACAGAGCCAATAACTGTATAGATCCCTTTAACCACAATGCCATAGTCTGCTAAGAGATTGTCTTTTCGATTACGCTCAGGAAGGATATGCTCTAGATAATAAATCTCATCTTCCAAGGTATGGACAGGCTGAAATCCTGCTGGATAGGGGACTTCTGGCAAACTAGCATAGCATAGATATCCGCAGCATCTGCCACTTTGCGGACTCGTAAAACGAGACGCTCCGTCTCAATTCAATCAGGTGGTAATACTGCTCTTGTCATCTTTCTTCCTCGCTTTCTTGATGAAGCTTCCCATGGGTTCAACTCGGTTATCCAGATAGCGATAGACACGCTTATGACCATTACCCATAAAGTAAGTCGGTGCAAAGCGGTCATTTTTAAAAGAGCCCCTGCCATCTAGCAAATCAGAATCAGCAAGGCGATCTAAAATCTTAGCAAAGATATGGCAGGTACCATCTTCCTCAATAATTCTGTCGACCATACAATCCAGAACGACTGGGCAGGCATCCAAGATAGGTGCTTGTGTCAGTTTAGAAGGTCGGAAATCTAAGCAGAGTTCAGCAATCTTTTCACGGTGACTAATAAATCCAGCCTGCTCCATCTGAAGCATGAAACTTTCATCAGGAATATTCACAGTGAACTTCTGATAATGTTTAATCTGGTCTGCTGCATTTTCCTTGCTACCTACCCCGAAGACAAGCCAATCTCCTAAACTGTAGGAAGAACTACAGGTCGTCACATTATAACCATAGGTCTGATCCTGATAACCCAAGATAAAAATAGGAAAACCATAATACAATTTACTAGTCTCAAAAGATTGCTTCATGACACCCTCCTTTGATAGCAATGTTGACCTCGCTTTCGCTCCGTCTGCACCAATATCTTTAAATTCACCTGCGACCTTCGGTCTTGGTTCTTTAAAAGCTATAAAAAATCCCTGCCATAAACATGACAGGGACGAATATGTATCCGCGGTACCACCCAGTTTTGAGTGGCAACCACTCACAGCTCTCTTTATTCAATTTGACCATCAGCAACCAGCTTTGACATTTGTGCGGATTTCTCAGTACCACCGCTTCCTGTGACAAATGGGCTTCAAAGCACCTCTGAATAGTCTCATTCTATCACATTTTTAATCTCAAGACAAATGAAATTGTGGGGACCTGAATTTGCGAATAAGTTAGACTACCGATTTTACCTTAAAAGATGAATCCATTTCCTCATTATATTCTCATTATAAAAATTATATTCTCATTATAAAAAATTATATTCTCATTAGAAAAGTCCTGTCTGTCGATAAGGATCTCATCTTAATTTTCTTCCTTAGCTCTTTCTTCTTTGAGCCATTTTTCATAGCTTTCAAGTAGATTTATAGCCATTTGGGTTGCCAAGGCAACTGAGAAGGCTTCCGTACCTTCGGTTGTTTCATTTTGGACTTCCAATTTACTTTCTTCGTAAATGTCTTTGAGAGTCTTATTGCTAAGCGTATCTTTAAATGCTTGGAATTCTTTCATAGTCAAATTTTCCTTTATTCTATGGTACTCTCTAAAATTGCTGTTATCGTTTTCACTTTAAGTTTACAACATTTCAGAGAAATTGCAAGGCTTCTCCTTAATAAATAAGGAGAACTTTCCCACTATCTACGGATCTATTGCGCAGCTGCAGTAGCTTCTGTGAGATACTCTGTCGTATAGACTACAATAGCTCCTGAATCAGCATTTACCGCGTATTTATAACGTAGTCCACTAGCAGCATAATCAAAACTGATATTGTAGACTTTACCGTCTCCTTCGGTCTTCAACTCCGTTTTCAAGTTTGTTACAGAGCCTTCATCTAGGCCAGCATGATTAAGAGCTATCGTTTGTGCAGTTTCTTTGGACACTGCCGTCTCGTCCTTACTTTCGCTAGATTGAGTCTCGTCTTTAGGCTCTCTACCTTTTTGAGCACCGTCAACATCTTTAGACATTGAATGGTCACTCTTATATTTCAAAATAGACCCTGACAGACCGTCAATCGTATACTCAAAATGATTGTCTGACGTTGTGAAACTAATCTCATAATTTCCATGAAATCCAGAACGTGATTTTGAGACTGTTGATTGAGATATCTCAGAAGTTTTGACACCTGCATTTTTGTAAGCAATGTCTGCAGCATCTTGTTCTGACAAGCGATAACCTGAGCCGTTAAAAACAAACAAGGCTGCAGCGATGGCAACTGGAATAGCGAGCAGAAGCAGATACCTCACTAGCTTTTTCATTTTTCGCATAAAATTCTCCTCTATTTTAATCTAATACTACTATTATATCTTAAAGTTCTAAAATTGTCAGATAAACTTGGCTCATTTTTAGGTCGGCATTATAAAAAGTTCCCGATAGCTATCAGGAACTTCTACGAAATGTTACTATTTGGCCAGTTACAAAGACTAGTATGGCCATCCAGATAAAGAAGAAGCCTTTCAACTCTCCAAAGCTGACCGTCTCACCAAAAATGAGGATGGCTACGAGAAGTTGAATCGTAGGACTAAGATACTGGATGAAACCAATAAGGTTAAGCGGTGCCCTTTTGACTGCCTCTGAGAAGCAAAGCAATGGAACGGCCGTCACCACACCGGATATGGCTAGGAGAAACATTTCCATGCTCGAATAGGAAGAAAATGATTCTGGAGAAAAGAAAACGAGATAGATAGCTACAAAAGGTAGTAGCAAGCCACTTTCTACTAGCATGGCTACGTCACTGGAAATCCTAACCCCTTTTTTGATTAGACTATAGAAACCAAAGCTCAGAGCTAACCCCAATGAAACCATGGGAAGTTTTCCTGTATTGGCAATAAGAACCAGTACTCCTATAAAGGCCAATACTACTGCTGCCCACATGGTCCTACTCAATGATTCACGAAGAAAAATGAGGGCAAACAGGATAGAAACAATAGGCAAAATGTAATAGCCCAGGCTAGCCTGCGTCGCTTGACCATGACCCACAGCATAGATATAAATCAACCAGTTAGCTGCTATGAAAAAACTAGCAAGTAGCATACGAAGCAAGGCTTTCTTATCTTGCCAAAGTTCTACAAGCTCCTTTTTGAAACGTGTATTTTGCTTAGCGACTAGGGCGTAAATCAGCATAGTCACCACTGTAAAAACAATCCGCCACGAGAAGGTGTTGTAAGCCGAAACACCTCTGCTAAAAGCTTCCAAAAAAGGGATAGAAATCCCCATTGAATATAGGTGGCTAGACCAAAGAGTAGCCCTTGATTTTTTCTAGTCAACGACAACACCTCCTTTATCCACAGATAGGATGAGGGTTTCACCATCTAAACCAAGACCATCGATAGCCGTTTTTAGAGCCTCAGCTTGATCATTTGGTGTCAAGGTCATAACTGTTGGGCCAGCCCCTGAAAGATAGGTCGCATAAGCACCGTATTGACCTGACAATTCCTTAATAGTCGCAAATTCTTTAACCAATTTTTGACGGTAGCGTTCGTGGAACATATCCCCTTGAATAGCATGTCCCGCCTTAACCAAATCGCCTGCAAAGAGGGCAGCAATGGCAACGTTGGCAATAGATGATGCAGCTACAGCTTCTTTGTAAGACAGGTTACTTGGAAGTACCCCACGTGAATCAGACGTTTTAAGTTCATAGCTCGGAATGAAGGCTACAAAGGCACACTCTGGAAAGTCTGTCACGATGCTATTAACATGTTCATCCACATAAGAGGCTACAACGAGATTCCCAAAAATAGCTGGGGCAACATTGTCCGGGTGACCTTCAATCTTGGTTGCAATATCAAGTTTATCGTCATCTGAGAGCTTCAGATCTGCCAATTGATTGGCTAACTCAATCCCTGCGACAATAACTGAGCTAGAAGAACCTAGCCCACGCGCCATGGGAATATCTGAGGCCATCACCAATTTATGGGGCTGCAAATCAGACTTAACTTGCAAGGCCGTTGAAATGAGGAGGTTATTTTCATCTAAAGGAATATCTCCCAAATCATGTTCAATATGCCATGCATCCGCTGGTTCAAGCACCTCGATTGTCAAAT
The DNA here is from genome assembly GCF_038007085.1 of Streptococcus sp. FSL E2-3494. NCBI lineage: Bacteria > Bacillati > Bacillota > Bacilli > Lactobacillales > Streptococcaceae > Streptococcus > Streptococcus sp. FSL E2-3494. The sequence goes on along the minus strand of NZ_JBBOWN010000003.1, from coordinate 135,119 downwards.
ATTTAGAAACGGCAACACCCACAGAATCAAAACCTGGACCAATATTGGCAGATGTTGCTGGAACAGTAATTTTCATAATAATACACCGAGAGGAGGAAAGCCATCAGCGACTTTTCTCCTTGAATACCTTTCTTATACGCACCAGTATGGGCTTATCAATTAGTTAGACAAAACTTTCAATGTATTGACAACTGTGAAATCTTCTGCTGCTTCAAGTTTTTCAGTAACAGCTTTGAGTTGTGTCTTAGACATAGCATGTGTAATCACAACGATACGAGCTGTTGTGCCATTTGCTTTTTGTTGCAAGACTTGTTCAAACGAAATATCTTCTGAGTTGAAGATTTCAGACAAGTGAAGGATTTTACCTTTTTCATCTGGCGTATCAAGGGCAAAGTAGTAATTGCTCTTAACGTCCGCTGGATTAGCCAATGGCAAGTCACGACGGAACTCATTAAATGGTTTACCCACATTGCCATCTGAAAGACGACGAGCAATACGGATAATGTCTGCCAAAACAGATGTTGCTGTTGGTTTTTGACCAGCACCTGGACCGTAATACATAGATTCACCGATACCGATAGATTCAACAAAGACTGCATTCATAACATCGTTGACGCTAGCAAGTGGGTGATTTTTTGGCAAGAATGTTGGTGATACTTCTGCTGAGATACCTGATTCTACTTCACGCACATCACCAACCAATTTGATAACATAACCCAATTCTTGAGCAACAGCCACATCGTCTGTAGAGATGTTCGTAATGCCTTTGTGAGAAACGTCGTCAAAATCAATTGTAGCACCAAAACCAAATTGGCTAAGGATAACAGCTTTATAAGCGGCGTCATACCCTTCAACGTCGTTGGTTGGATCACTTTCAGCATAACCAAGTTCTTGAGCAGTCTTGAGGGCGTCCTCATATGACCAACCTTCATCAACCATCTTAGTCATCATAAAGTTAGATGTACCGTTAAGCACACCAAGGATACGAGTCACCTTGTCAGACGTCAAAGAGTTAGCCAAAGTACGCAAAATTGGAATACCACCGGCAACAGCAGCTTCGTAGTAGAAAGCCACCCCCTTATCTTGAGCAAGAGCAATTAACTCTTTTCCATGAGTAGCAATCAAGTCCTTATTGGCAGAGACAACGTTTTTACCTGCTTCAAGCGCTTTTGTGATGAAGGTACGAGCTGGCTCGATACGTCCCATCAATTCTACAACGATTTGAATCTCTTCATCGTTAAGGATTTCGTCAACATTTGTGACAAAATTGTAGTCGTTTCCGGCAGCGATAAGACGATCTTTTTCCTCGTCATCTTTAACCAAAACTTTGGCAATTTCAAGTTGGTCACGTGAAGCTGCAAAAACCTTTTCACCATTTTCCTTCAAGAGAAAAGGAATACCGCTAGCTACTGTACCAAAGCCAAGCAATCCAATTTTAATAGACATTTATGATCTCTCCTTAAAAACATACATTTTTTTAATTGTACCATATTTCTATCGGAATTGACAGAATATTTCTGTCATTTAAGGAGACAAGTATTCTTTTTTTACTGAAAATTCTGTGCATTTTCACCCCATTTTTGTTAGAATAATAGCTTGACCTATTTGAAAGGGGATACAATGACTTCTCAAAAGAAAAAAACAAGTCAAGTTAAAAGAAAAAAATTGAAACTACTTCTGCTTGTCCTAAACCTGGTCCTTCTTGGTCTATTGGCCGTTTTTATGCTAAACCGACCAAATCAGTCGACAAACAACCAACAACAGAATCAGACCAGTCAATCTAAGAGTACAGCTAAGTGGAAAACCTATGATGACCCTGTTCAAATCCCTATCCTCATGTACCATGCTGTTCACGTTATGGATCCATCTGAGGCCTCTAACGCTAACCTCATTGTTGCTCCGGACAATTTTGAAGCGCAAATTAAGGCCATGGTAGATGCAGGATACTACTTTCTAACGCCTGAAGAAGCCTACAAAGCCTTCTCTGAAAATGCCCTACCTTCTAAGAAGGTTGTCTGGCTGACCTTTGACGATGGTAACGAAGACTTCTATACAATTGCCTACCCGATTCTCAAAAAATACAAGGCGAAGGCAACCAATAATATAATCACTAGCTTTGTTAAGAAAGGGAACGTTGGAAATCTGACCGTTAAACAGATGAAGGAAATGATGGCACACGGCATGAGCTTCCAATCTCATACGGTCAATCACCCTGATTTGTCTGTCACTGACAAGGCGACGCAAAAGGATGAATTAACGAATTCTATTGACTTTCTTGAGGACAAACTCAACATCAAGGTCAACACCATTGCTTATCCATCAGGTCGCTACAATCAAACAACACTGGACCTAGCTAAAAAAACTTACAAGTTAGGACTGACAACTAACGAAGGATTAGCGAGTGCCAATGATGGCCTTCTCTCACTTAATCGTGTCCGTATTCTGCCAACAACAACAGCTAAAGGACTTCTAAGCAAGATTACTACTGACAATAAGTAAAAGAAATCACTTGACTGTAAATCAAGTGATTTCTTCTTGTCTAGTCAAATATTTCTGATAGGATAGCCACACCTTTTTCGATTTCAGCATCACTTAGAGTGATTGGAGGCAGAAGACGGATAACATTTGTCCCTGCAGTTAAGACAATTAATCCCTTATCTCTAGCAGCTTGTACCAGTTCACTTAGATTTCCAGTAGTCTCAATTCCAATCATGTAGCCCAATCCACGCACAGAGGTCACTGTCTCTTTATCAGACAAGACCTCTTGCAATTTAACTTGTAGCTTGTTCCCATTTTCAAGGGCAGTATCCAGAAAACCTGGAGTCAACATGACTTCAAGCGTAGCCTTGGCCGCTGCCATAGATAGTTTATTGCCACCAAAAGTAGAGCCGTGACTTCCATAAGAGAAAGCCCCTCCAAGAGATGACTTAGCAAGCATGGCACCAACTGGTACACCATTTGCCAAACCTTTGGCCAGGGTAAAGATGTCTGGCTCAATATCGTAATGTTCATAAGCAAAGAGCTTACCAGTACGACCAATACCAGTCTGAACTTCGTCTACGATGAGATAAATACCAGTTTCCTGACAGTAATCAGACAAAGCCTTGACAAAGGCCTTGTCCGCTGGTTGAACACCTGATTCTCCTTGAACCAACTCAAGCATAATGGCCGACGTTTCTTTATTGGCTAGAGCCTTAACACTGTCCATGTCGTTAAAAATGGCATAGCTAAAGTGGGGCACGCCTTCACCAAAACCTTGTTTGATTTTATCCTGACCAGTGGCAGACATGGATCCGAAGGTTCGACCGTGGAAGGAATTTTGGAAGGTAATGATTTCTTGTTTACCCGATGCCTTACGGGCGATTTTTATGGCTGCCTCATTGGCTTCTGCACCACTGTTACAGAAAAAGGCCAGATAGTCCTTGTCACCAGTTAAAAGACCGGCAACATCTTCTTGCAACTGATTGTAATAAAGGTTAGGCTGGTGCAAAATCTTGCCTACCTGATCTGTTAGAGCTTGATTGACACGGGGATGATAGCCAAGATTAGTCACCCCGATACCAGATGAAAAATCCAAATAGGTCTTGCCAGTGGTATCTGTCAAATAATTGCCTTGAGCCGAAGCAAAATCAATCGCTGCCCGTTTATAATTTGAAAATAATTTTGTCATCGTTTACTCCTTGATTATTGTACCATCTGTAAGGTTATCACCAATAATGACCTGATCAACACCAGATTCAACCGTCTGAACAGCGCTTTGAATTTTAGGAATCATGCCTCCAGTAATCACACCTGAATCTACTTTTTTCTGAACATCTACAATATTCAAATGATTCAAAACCTGCCCATTCTCTAAAACACCCTTGACATCTGTCATGAGAATAAGCTTTTTGGATCCTAGACTAATAGCCACCGCTCTTGCAAGGTAATCGGCGTTGATATTCAGCAAATCACCCTGCTCACTGTAACCTAAGCTAGGAATCAATGGTATCTTGCCTTGAGATAGAAGTGCCACTAGGGTCTGATTAGTAATAGACTTGACCTCTCCCACGTAACCATAGATCTCTTGATCTAAAAAATCAGCATGAACAAGATCTGGCAGCTCATCTACAACCTGATAGATTGGAAAACCCGCTTGTGTCAACTGACCCGCCAAGTTTTTCCCAACTATGTCAACCAAGGCTTCTTTAATTAAGACCATATCTGACTGACTCGTCACACGTAGACTATTGACCTTGTGAATTGTGATGTCATGTTCCTCCATGAGTTGATTGATAGCAAAGCCACCCCCATGGACGATGATTATTTTTTGACCAGCCTGCTGCCATTCTGACAGTTTAGCCAGTATCTCAGGAGTTAGCTGTTTACTGGCTACTCCACCAATCTTAATTACAATATATTCGGTAGTCATTAGTTAACTCCTTTGTCATAAATAGTCTAGGTGTGGTAGAGAGCGTTAATTTTAACGTAATCGTAAGAGAGGTCACAACCCCATGCCGTCCCTTTTTCTTGGCCCGAATGAAGGTCTACTGTTATGGTCACTTCATCCCCGTGCATGATGTCTTTCATTTCTTCATCATCAAAGGTCACAGGACTAGAGGCTAGCATGACTGGCAGACCGCCAAGCATGATATCAACATTGTCCACAGGCACATCCACACCGGCATAGCCAACAGCAGCTAAAATACGCCCCCAGTTAGGATCTTCACCAAAGATGGCTGTTTTGACCAGACTTGAACCGACTACAGATTTTGCCATCATACGGGCATCAAGGGCATTAGGAGCATTGACCACATCAACCTGGATGAGCTTATTGGCGCCTTCACCATCCTTGGCAATCTTCTTAGCCAGTTCTTGCATCACGAAATTAAGCATTTTCGAAAATTTATCGAACTCTGGTGTATCTGGCAGAATCTCATCATTGAGCGCGCAACCATTGGACATGACAAGAACCATATCATTGGTCGAAGTATCCCCATCAACCGTAATCTGATTAAAGGTCTTTTCAACATTTTGGCTCAAGGCCAATTGAAGAGTATCGCTAGAAATATTAGCATCACAAGTAATAAACCCAAGCATTGTCGCCATATTAGGGTGAATCATACCTGAGCCCTTAGCAACACCAGCCATAGTGACTACATCACGTCCAAAAGTCTCCGTCACAGCAATAGTCTTAGTCGCTGTATCTGTCGTCAAAATTGCCTTGGCAAAATCATTCGCGTTTCCATTTACCACCAACTTGGAAAGACCATTTTTCAAGGTATCCATTGGTAGCAACTCACCGATAATCCCTGTAGAAGCCACACCAATCATATCAGGTTCAACACCTAGCTTTTCAGCTGTCCACTCCTGCATGGTGTATGCATCTTCTAAGCCTTGGGTCCCTGTACAAGAATTGGCTACACCTGAGTTAACGACAATAGCCCTCATTTTACCAGCTTTTTTCACCGAGGTCTTGGTTACAATCAGAGGAGCTGCAATAACCTTGTTGGTCGTGTAAACACCTGCAACACTAGCTGGCTTTTCAGAGACAATCCAACCAAAATCCATCTTTCTCTTTTTAAATCCTGCATGTAGCCCATCTGCTGAGAATCCTAGCGGGCTAGCAATTGTTCCATCTATGACTTTCATATTTTTTCTCCTAACTCTATGCTTACATCTACAAGTATGACGGTTTCATATGTAAACCTTCCGTCTCATCCCACCCCTGCATGAGGTTGAGATTTTGCACTGCCTGTCCAGATGCTCCTTTTAGCAGATTATCAATGACTGAAATAACTGTCATAACATTGGTTTTCTCATTATAGGCAAAGCCGATGTCTGTAAAATTCGATCCAATGACATTATGTAGTTCTGGTAAGTTTTCTTGTACACGTACAAAAGGTTTATCATCATAGGCTTTTGCAAAGGCTGAAGCGATATCAGAGACAGCTACGTCCTTCTTCAATTTGCAATAAACTGTAGCCATGATTCCACGATTAACCGGTAAAAGCGACGTTGAAAACTGAATCTCCGGCATATCAGCATCAAAAGCCTGCAAAGTTTGTACAATCTCTGGAATATGCTGATGATGATTGAGCTTATAAGTCATGTAATTATCGTGAACATTAACAAAATGACTAGACTCACTCAAAGCTTTACCCGCACCAGTTAAACCAGACTTGGCATCTACAATGATACTATCAGTCTCAATAAGACCGGCTGCCACCAAAGGAATCATGGCTAACTCTGTCGCTGTCGCATAGCATCCAGGATTGGCAATAAATTTCTTACCCTTAACATCTGTATATTCTGACAATGCATATGTAAATTTATTCAAAATCATTTTCTTGGCAGGTGATTTTTTATACCATTCTTGATAAACATCTGCTGGCAAGCGATGATCACCAGACAAATCAATAATAGGAAAATCAGCCTGAACAAATTCCTCTGCTAGCGAACTAGCAACTCCAGAAGGTGTAGCAAAGAAGACTAAGTCTGCCTTTTCTATAATCTCTTGCGCATCAAAATATTCTATTTTTAAATCACAAACACCTGCCAAATAGGGGTACACATCAGACAATCGTCGGCCCACTTCCTTGGTTGCGTGAATAGAAACAAGTTCTACTTTTTTATGATTATTCAAAATTTTAACTAACTCTAAACCACTATAACCAGTGATACCAACGATTGAAACTTTCATTTATGCGCTCCTTTTTTATAAATATGTGATTAGTTTATTGTATTTTTATTCATTTGTCAAGAAGGAAGTGCAAAAATATGAAAAACAAGCAGTGTTTTTTTAACTGCTTGTTTTCATAATTGCTATCTACTTATTAAATAAATGCAGGTCGGCAATACGATTGACAGCTTCGACCAGACGCTCCGGCTCTACCAAAAGCCCGATACGAACATAAGCATCACCTGCTGGTCCAAACCCTTTTCCTGGTGCCACAGCAACATGGGCCTTCTCAAGCAAAAGATCTGCAAAACTTTCACTGGTATAGCCCTTAGGTACAGGCATCCAAGCGTAAAAGGAACCTCTGGATGGGAAGGCTTGCCAGCCAATCTTAGCAGCTACCTGAACAAAAGCATTTCGACGGCTATCATAAACCGCATTTAGTTGGGCCACTGCCTCTTCAGATTTAGGATCTAAAAGGGCTGCAATCCCAGCTTCCTGCAAAGCGGGAAAAACCCCCACAAAAAGATGGTCTTGAATCAGATTCAAGGCTTCAATCATTTCAGCATTTCCACCCGCAAATGCCAAACGCCAACCTGCCATATTAAAGGTTTTTGAGAAAGTATAAAACTCAATGCCTACATCCTTGGCACCAGGAGTTGCCAAAAAACTAGGATTCTCATAACCCTGATAGCCCAAAGCCCCGTAAGCCAGATCACTCACCACCCCTACCTCGTAGGTCTTAGCCCAGGCAACCAATTTTTCATAAAAATCCTTTGTCGCTACAGCCCCCGTAGGATTATTAGGGTAATTGATATAGATAAACTTAGCACGGCGAGCTATCCCCTCAGGAATAGCTTCCAAATCTGGCAAAAAATCATTTTCAGCCGTCAAAGGAAAAGTTTCATAGGCTACACGACCCAGACTCACTCCCGACAAGTAATCAGGATAACCTGGATCAGGTAAGAGCAGGAGATCACCAGGATTCATCAAAGCTAGGGGCAATTCCACAAGACCAATCTTAGCCCCACCCATGACACAAATTTCACGCTCCGAATCCAAATCAACCCCATAATGGTTCTTGTAAAAACTAGCAGCTGCTTCCTTAAAAGGACGATTGCCACGAAACTGCGAATACTTGTGATTGGCAGGATTTTTCGCTGAGACACGCAAGGCCTCAACAATATGGTCATAGGTCGGTTGGTCGGGATTTCCCTGACCAAGATTGATAATATCTGCTCCTTCTGCCACCTTGGCATTCACCTTAGCAACTAACCCTGCAAAAAACTGTTCTGGCAATTCTTTCAATAAATCCGATTCTTCAAATAACATAAAATCTCCCTAATAATACAAGTCCGTGCGACGGTCCTCAAAAACGGGAATTTGACCTCGCACTCGGTCCACCTCTTCAAGATTAATCTCAGCCGTAAAAATGCCCTCCTCATATTCCTTAGCCTGCAAGACTACATTTCCTAGTGGATCTATAATCATAGAATGCCCTGAAAAGACATCATCTGGATCTGGTCCTGCTCCGACACGGTTAACGGCTACCACAAAGGCTTGATTTTCAACCGCACGCGCCTTTAATAAAATCTCCCATTGCTGCACTCGAGGTTCTGGCCACTGCGCTACCACAAAAAGCACCTTGGCCCCTTGTGCCATCTGTGTTCGCACCCACTCAGGAAAACGAATATCATAACAAATGACACTTGCCGCTATCACACCATCAAGCTCAAAAATAGACTCCGCATCCCCAGCAGACATATACCGGTCCTCTGCCATAAGACCAAAGAGATGGACCTTACTGTAGATATTGATTAGGTTCCCAGACTTGTTGTAAACATAAGTCGTATTGTAGAATTTTCCGTCTCTCTCAATAGCAACAGACCCTCCAAGAATAGCAACAGCATGTTCTCTGGCAAACTGAGACAAGAATTCTTGAGATTCCAAACCTTCCTTATCTGCAAGCCCATCCAGTTCATCTAAAGCGTAGCCTGTATTCCACATTTCAGGAAGTACAATGACATCGGGATTAGCAACAAGTGCTCTTTCCAACATCTCTTTCACGTGCTTTTTATTTTCCACAGGCTGTCCGTGGGCAACATCCATCTGTACCAATGCAATTTTCATAGTAACCTCGATTCTATGTTAACCATTATAGCACTCCAAAAGACATCACAAAAATTGAAAAATTCAATCATCTGATAAAGAGAGGCTATCAAAAAAGGCTGGACACATTGTCTAACCAGACTTTTTATCTCATTAAGCAATATTGACGTAACGACGAGCACCACTCATTGTCATGTATGAGAGCCATGTGCGGCCATCGGCTGTCAAAACCTTATCATAGATGACATGGTCTCCCTTGCCAAAAACAAAAGTGGGTTTGAGGTCTTCTTTTGGTTCCTTCTTAATATCTGTATCGCGTGTAAAGTAGAAAGTTCCTGTCGCTGGGATGTTCAAAGCACCTGTTGTGGCCTAAGCGTCATTAGAAGGATTCCCATTCCCATTACCACTATTACCGTCACCACTACCAGCTTCCACCGGTTTCACTTGAGCATAATAACGCACACCAGAGTATGATTTGTAGCTAATCCATTGGTAGCCGTCAGCTGTCACGACTTGGTCGTAAAAGACGCTGTCCCCCTGGATTCACATAGAATTCAGCCTTGGCAGAAACCTTCGGTTGATTCTTTATTTCTGTACGCTCCTTGTAGACATAAGTTCCTTGGCTTAGAAGGCCGCTTGCTGTAGTTGTATCCGGTTGGCTCACCAAACTAGTATTGACAGCTGCTCTCGTTAAGGCAGATACATCAAAGTTAGTGACTGTTTCAGATGAAGTATTTGTACCACTTGCTGCTTCTGAGCTGGCAACTGTTGATTCAGATGTTTTATATGCTGCTTGTGAGATACTAGCACTCACTTCACTTGTAGCCTCGCTAGTAGCAGCTTCACTAGCGGTTTGGCTAGTTGTTGAGACTTGGCTTGCTTTATTACTTGACGCTACTCCATCTGTTGCTACGCCACTGAAAATATCAGTCGCTGTCATAGCATCACTATCTGAAGTCGCACGCAAAATGGTATCTGAGGTTGTTGCTACTTCGTGGTGTTCGTCAGCCAAAGCTTGGCTCGCAAAGACCAAACTAGCTCCTAAAAGAACTGACGCAGCCCCAAAAGAATATTTACGAATTGAAAAACGTTATTGTTCGTGTAAAAATTTTTCTCGTTTCATATCAATTATTCTCCCTATCAAATTGATGTTACAGGTTGATTGTAACGCTAGGTAACAAACATTACAAGTGTTTTACAAAATATTACTAAATATTTCTCACTTGCCCACTAGTATACCAATTTTTTTGACTTGTTCCCACTTTAATCATAAACTCATAAACTATCCGATTTTCGTCATAATCGACAAAAATGACCGACTTATATTTATATATTCGTTATTTTCTAAAAATCAAAAGTAAAAAGATTACTAAACAAATAGTAATCTTTTTCGTACTAGTTAAAGAGAGTGATGTTACAACTCTTAAGAAATATCCACCACATAGCGTCTTAAACGCTATAGGTTACATAAGACAACCAGGTGTGGCCATCAGCTGTTAGGACCTTGTCATAGCGAACGGACATGACCTTATCATAGTAGGCTAACTCTGGGCTAGCAACACTTGGTTGAGCCTTAATAGAGCTAGGTTTTGTAAAGGTATAGGTTCCAGTTATCGCTAGGCTTGGGCTTGCTGATTGAGCAACTGCTGTTGCCTTACCATCAATAGCAATGTAACGGCGGTTACCTCCACGACTAACATAAGAGAGCCATGTATGACCATCTGCAGTCACCACTTTGTCATAGTTAACAGACATACCAGCATCATAGTAGGCCAACTCTGGGCTTACGACACTTGGTTCTGCTTTAATAATAGAACGTTCTTTGAAGGTATAAGTTCCTGAGTCAGGAAGGCTATGGCCAGTAGTTATATGAGTTTCTTCAACCTTGGCAGGAACTGTGTGAGTTGTGCCACCCACACCAACTAATTTACCATTAGTTTCAACAAAGTAAAGATGTACATTGTAGAGACCACGTTCATTCTTGTGGTCACTTAGACCGACATTAACCTTGTAGTTACGATTATTAAGACGAGTCGCATTGTACCAAATGATGTCATCTTGGCCATTCCTTTCAGACCAGATTGGAACAGACACTCCTACGACACCATTTTGATCTGATACATTACTGATAACCACGCTAAAGTCACCATTATCATGACTTTCAATAGCCATGTCGCCTCTTGGTTTAGCCAGAGACTCTACGACAACACCTAGGTCGACATAACGACGAGTACCATTGTATGACACATAAGAAATCCATTGGTGATTGTCTCTCTTCAAGACCTTGTCATAGATAACATGGTCGCCTGAACTAAAGACAAAAGTAGGTTTGATATCCATGACTGGAGCTGTACGAATTTCAGTTGTACGACGGAAATAAAACGTACCGTATGATGGGATATCAAGAAAAACATCAGCAGTCACTAGACCATCTGCACCAGGATGACTAGCATTAGTTGAGACAGTCCGAAGACTAGTATCGACAGCTTCACGGTCAGTAGGTCTAGCTTCAGCAACTTCTGAAGTCGCTTAACGGTCAATTTCACTTGCCACTTCTGAACTAGCCACTGACGTCGCTTCAGAACGTGGGCTAGCCACCTCTGATTTAGAAACAGAAGCAACTTCACTGCTGGTAAGATTAGGTCTTGGTGCTTCCGATTTTGACACAGGTTCATTGAGAACATCGGTAACAGCTTCCTAAGTTGCCTGCTCAAATTGTGGTGCTTCAGAATTATTTAAAATAACTTCATAGTCCTTGCTGGAACTTACGCTATTGGCTTGTTCCTGAGCCAAAACATGTCCACCAAGCATCAAACTTGCACCAATCAAAACTGATGTAGCTCTAAAAGAATATTTACGTATTGAGTAACGTTGACGTTCCTTAAAAACATATGCCTTTCTCTTTTTGATCACTCTCACTTTCTAGGCTGTTTGATAAAAAAATAGGAACCGTTTTCACACTTTTATTATACCCCTTTGAAATATTTTTTTACAATTATTTCAATATTATTACTAATTTTTTTAAGAAAAAAGATAGGATTTTCATCCTACCTTTTAAGTTTCTTTTATTGTATCACATCTTAAAACTGTTCTGCTACTGCTGAGAGAAGATCTTGGATACTGTTAGCATCGCTACCACCGGCCATAGCCATATCTGGTTTACCACCACCACGACCTGATACGATTGGTGCAAGAACCTTGATAAGATTACCTGCGTGAACGTTTTCAGACTTACTTGCTACAAGGACATTAACTTTTTCTCTGATGTGAGCCGCAAGGACAAGAACATCTGAGTAGTCTGCTTGTTTCCATTGGTCAGCAAAAGTACGAAGGGCACCAGCATCAGAAACTTCTACTTGGCTAGCAATGTAACGAACACCGTTAGCTTCTTTAACATCTTTGAAGACGTCACCAGCGGCAGCGGCAGCTGCTTTTTCTTTAAGAGTAGCATTTTCTTTTTGAAGGGCATGCAATTGCTCTTGAAGGCTAGCAACCTTGTTAGGCACTTCTCTCAATTGTGGAGCCTTAAGTGTTGCTGCGATTGATTTGAGGGCATCTTCTTCTTCACGATAAGCAAGGTAAGCTTCACGTGATGTAACTGCCAAGATACGACGTGTTCCTGAACCGATACCTTCTTCTTTAACAATCTTGAACATACCGATTTCAGCTGTGTTGGCAACGTGAGTACCACCACAAAGCTCAACAGAGTAGTCGCCGATTGAAACGACACGAACACGCTTACCATATTTTTCACCAAAGAGGGCCATAGCTCCCATTGACTTAGCAGTGTCAATATCTGTTTCAATAGTTGTTACTGGAGTTGCTTTCCAGATTTCTTCGTTGACCTGTTCTTCGATAGCACGTAATTCTTCTGGAGTTACCGCCTCAAAGTGAGTGAAGTCGAAACGCAAGAATTCTTGCTCGTTAAGAGAACCGGCTTGGACTGCGTGATTACCAACGATGTTGTGAAGGGCAGCATGCAAGAGGTGAGTTGCTGTGTGGTTTTTCATAACACGGTGACGACGTGAGTGGTCAATTTCAAGTTTGTAGTTAGCTCCGACAACAAGTTCACCTTCAACCTCAACAGTATGAAGAGCTTGTCCATTTGGTGCACGTTGAACATCAACAACACGCGCAACAGTAGTACCCGCTGCATCTGAAATAATACCGTGGTCTGCTACTTGTCCACCCATTTCAGCGTAGAATGGTGTTTGTTCAAAGACAAGAAGAGCCTGGCCAGAATTTACACTATCATGACGAGCATCATCAGCAACGATTACGCTCAAACGACTTTCTGCAGTTTCCGCTTCATACAAGAACTCAGATGGTTCAGTGATGTTAGCAAGAGTTTCATTTTGCATACCCATAGACCCACCTTTAACCACGCTAGCACGCGCACGGTCTTGTTGTTCTTTCATGGCAGCTTTGAAACCTTCATGGTCAATCTTGAAGCCTTCGTCTTTAGCTAATTCTTCTGTCAATTCCACTGGGAATCCGTAAGTATCGTAAAGTTTAAAGATATCTTTACCTTCAAGCGTATCTTTACCAGATTTCTTAAGGTTAGCAAGAAGTTCATCAAGCATGCTTGAACCTGCATCGATAGTACGTGCAAAGGTTTCTTCTTCACGTTTAACAATTTTCTCGATAAAGTCTTTCTTCTCAAGAACTTCTGGGTAATAGCTTTCCATGATTTGACCAACAGTTGGGACAAGTTTATACAAGAAAGCATCAAAAATACCAAGACGACGACCGTGCATTACGGCACGACGGAGAAGACGACGAAGAACATAACCACGGCCTTCATTACCTGGAAGGGCACCATCACCGATAGCAAAGGCCAATGAACGTATGTGGTCTGCGATAACTTTGAAGCTCAATGTTTCACCATCTGGATCATAAGCTTTACCAGACATTTTTTCAATTTCACGAATAATAGGCATGAAAAGGTCTGTTTCAAAGTTTGTTTTAGCCCCTTGCATTACGGCTACAAGACGTTCAAGACCTGCACCCGTATCAATGTTTTTATTAGGAAGCTCTTTGTATTCTGAACGTGGAACAGCTGGATCTGCATTAAATTGTGACAAAACAATGTTCCAAATTTCAATGTAACGGTCGTTTTCAATATCCTCTTCAAGCAAGCGAATACCAATATTATCAGGGTCAAATTCTTCTCCACGATCAAAGAAGATCTCAGTGTCTGGTCCAGAAGGACCTGCACCGATTTCCCAGAAATTATCTTCGATTGGAATCAAGTGACTTGGCTCAACTCCACAAGCAATCCAACGGTTGTATGAATCTTTATCATCCGGGTAATAAGTCATGTAAAGTTTGTCTTTTGGAAGATCAAACCACTCTGGGCTTGTCAAAAGCTCATAACCCCACTCGATAGCCTCATCACGGAAGTAATCACCAACTGAGAAGTTACCAAGCATTTCAAACATTGTGTGGTGACGAGCTGTCTTACCAACGTTTTCGATATCATTGGTACGGATAGCCTTTTGTGAGTTGGTGATACGTGGATTTTCAGGAATCACAGAGCCATCAAAATATTTCTTCAAAGTGGCAACCCCTGAGTTAATCCAAAGAAGAGTTGGGTCGTTAACTGGAATCAAGTTAGCTGATGGTTCAACAGCATGACCTTTTGATTTCCAGAAATCAAGCCACATTTGGCGAATTTGTGCTGAAGTAAGTTGTTTCATTATTTCTCCTTAATTATTTCTTAATTTATACCATTTAGAAAATACTAAAAGAATAAAAGACAAAACCACTAAACGAAGGGCGACGTGAACCGCGGTACCACCTTCATTCAATGACCTTGTCATTCTTATTTTTCTTTAATTATAAACTTTGAGTAGCAAGTAATCTCATCCGTCCATGGCTCGCAGCGACCGCCACTTTTCTGTATCTGAATCAATGATTACCTTTCTCAAAGGGAAGACTCAGAGTTTCCTAACATTAAAACTCTTTGTTACTTTCCATTTTAACGTGTTTTAGGTCTTAGGTCAAGTTGATAACAACATTATCAACTTGATCTTATGATTTATTTGCTAGAGCTTGATGTTGAACTTGATGAAGCTCCAGAACTAGTCACATACTGGTCAAGAATTCCACTAAAGGCTTTATCTACAACCTTAACATTGTATTTTTTAAGAACCTTGGCAATTACTGAGTTAGTGAAATTAGTATCAGCTTTCTTACCATTGATGATTATCTTAGTCAAATCATCTTTATAGTTTTTCCAATCTGCATTTTTCTCAGATTTTGAAACAGTTTTGACGACGTAGTAAGTTGCAGCACCAGTTGAGCTGTTTGAAACAGTTACTACATCAGAAACGGCATTAGCATCTTGCTTGAAGGCCGCTGTCAAAACATCTGTTGGAAAGTCTTGAGAAGCCGAGTTAACTGTCTTAGAAGTTACTTTCAAGTTGTTATCCTTAGCAACTTTCGAGAAGTCTGCTCCTTCTGCTTTAGCTTCAGAAGCTACTTTATCTGCCACGGCTTTATCAGTAGTTGAAACTACTTGCACCTCTGTATTTGGTATGTAATTATCATAAGCAGCCTTGTAATTTGCTTCCGTCAAATATTTTTGTGCAGCTTGGTTAACAGCGTACTCAACCAATTTCTGTGTACGGATTTGAGTACGGTATGACTCTTCTGTCTGACCATAGGCTGCAAGCACTTGTGAAAATTGGTCTCCGTATTGTTTTGAAGCTTGTTTATAGGCTTTATCAACATCTTCTTTGCTGACCTTGTTACCGTATTCTTTTTCAAGAACCTTTTGCAACGTTACACTCAAAACACTTTGTTGTGTTTGGTTGCTACCTTTAAGCAAATTAAAGACATCCCCAACAGTAACAGTATCACCTTTCATAGATACTAAGATTGTTTCTTCAGTCGTTTTGTTTCCTAGATAAACATACATAGCACCAGCACCAACAAGGGCTGAAACAGCTACAAGGGCAAGACCTCGGAGAAAGGGAGCACCTGATCTTGTTTTAACGGCATCACGAGTTTTCTTAGTTTTAACACGTTTAGCTTTTTCTTTCGCTTTTTCTCTGGCGAGGGCAATGCTTTCCTCTTCTTCTTTTTGACGATCAAGTTGCTCTTGTTCTGTATCTTTATCTGCTACAACCTCTTCAACAGTTTCTTCTGTTGACTCAAGGTTTTCATTTTCTTTAGCCATTTTATCTACTCCTTAAATTGTCAAAATCTCTATTATTATACCACACTTACTTAAATAATGCTTAATCTGGCAAAATAATATTTTCAGAATTTTTCCGAATCATAAGAAGTCCATCACTCATAGGTATCAAACTAGCAGTCAAATCAGGGTTATCTAAAGTCGCATCAAAAAGGCGATGCAAGCCACGATAGATAGTTCGCTGACCACGACGAACCTCCATGATGTCTTTGGCAATATCCCCACCTTGGAAAACATCATCAAAGACAATGACACCACCAACTGTAAGATGTTTTAAGATTTCAGGCAGAAAGACGATATATTTAGACTTGGCTGAGTCCATAAAGACAAAATCATAATTTGTGTCTAAGTCTTGCAATACCTCGGCAGCATCTCCTTCGACCAAGGTAATTTGTTTGCGACTGTCATACTTAGCTAGATTTTCCTTGGCAAAGCCAATCATTTCTTCATTACGATCAATTGTCGTAATCTGAGCATCAGGTGCATATTCAGCCATAAGAAGGGCTGAAAAACCAATAGCTGTTCCTACCTCAAGAATTTTCTTAGGCTGTAAGGTCTGCAACAAAAATCGGAAATATGCAACAACCTCGTGTTGGATAATCGGAATATTCTCCTTACGAGCAAAGACCTCCAGTTCAGCCAAGTGCCCTGTACTCTCCTTAAGATGCTTTCGCATGTAGTCCACGATATCCTTGTTTACTATAGGACGACGCATGTTGTGGTTTGCATTTTTACTATATGATTTAACCATGTGTATTATTATATAAAAAATCCCTATCGAGTGCTAGAGATTTTGATTAATAGAAACATCTTTTTTGACATTCCCAGTCATTAGATTGTAAAAACCTACATTTAAGACAGCCACTCTTAAACCTAAAAAAGAACCACTCTTTTCCAGAATGATTCTCTCAATATAGTATACTGACTTCTTTTTAAGAAAGATGAACACCTTTTTCAACCAAAGCTTCCAATTCAACTAAGCGGTCTTCGAAAACCTTGAAAGCTGCATCCAAGTAATCAGTGTTGGTCATGTCAACGCCAGCTTTCTTGATAACTTCCAAAGGATAGTCTGAGCTACCTGCCTTAAGGTACGTAAGGTAAGCTTCTTTATCTTCTTCATTACCATGAACAATCTTTTCTGCCAAGTAGCTTGCTGCTGCAAATCCTGTAGCATATTGATAGACATAGTAATTCATGTAGAAATGCGGAATACGTTCCCACTCAAACTGAATTTCGTAGTTATCTTCAGCTTTAAGGTTATAGTATTTCTCATTGAGGTCTGCATAAAGCTTATTCAAGAAGTCTGCTGTCAAGATTTGACCCGATGCATCCGCTTCATGGATAGCATGCTCAAACTCGGCAAATTGCGTTTGACGGAAGACGGTTCCCTTAAATCCATCTAAATAGTGGTTAAGGATAGCAAAACGTGTCTTATCATCTTTAACTTCTTTAAGAAGTGTTTCTGTCAAGATATTTTCATTAGTTGTAGACGCAATTTCAGCCAAGAAGATTGGGTAATCTCCGTAAACATATGGTTGTGTCTGACGTGTGAAAGTTGAATGCAAACTGTGGCCAGTCTCGTGAACCAAGGTAAAGAGATTGTCCAAAGTGTCTTGCCAGTTCAAAAGCATGAAAGCATTGGTATCATAGGCACCACCTGAGTAGGCACCTGAACGTTTCCCTTTGTTAGGGTGAACATCAATCCAACGTTCCGTAAAGGCTGTATGAACCCCTTTACTATACTCCTCACCAAAGATAGCCAAGACTTCCTCTGCTTTCTTGAGGGCTTCTTCATAAGTAAGAGCAGTCTCTGCCTCAGAAAGTGGTGCATAAACATCATACATCTTAAGCTTATCAAGTCCCAACACCTTCTTACGCAAATCAAGGTAACGGTGCAAAAGTGGCAAATGCCTATTCACTGATTCTAAGAGTGAGTCATAAACACTTTCTGGAATAAAGTTAGCTGCAAGTGCTGCATGACGTGCCGAATTATAGTGACGAACTTTAGCCATATAATTGTGAACCTTGACAACGCCTTGAAGTGTTTGTGCATAGGTATGTTGGAACTGCTCATAAGTTCCATACATAGCTTCATAGGCTCCCTTACGGACTTCACGATTCTTAGATTCCATGAGGGTGATAAAGTTACCATGTGTCAACTCAATCACATCCCCTTGACCATCCGATACCCATGGAAAGAGGATATCAGCATTATCCAAGACGTTGAAGGTATCCGTTGGACCATTAAAAATATCACCAGCTGTTGCCAAGAGTTCTTCTGCTTCTTGAGAAAGAACGTGGTCTTTGTTTGCCAAAAGACGTTCGAAATAGTGGTCATAAAGTCCAAGACCTGGCTCTTGTTCTTTGAAGGATACTATTTTTTCAGCTTCCAAAGCCATAAATTCAGGCTCAAAGTAGGCAAAGGCTTCACTCAACTGTGAGTATAGGTTTGAGGCTTTGGCTTTGTACTCTTGGTAAAGACCTACCGTTGTATCTTGGTCATTTTTCATTGACGCATAAACGTAGATTTTTTCCAAACGACGCATCAAACTCATATAAAGTTCTGTTGCCTCAAGCAAATTCTTGGCTGAGTCCAAGAGGTGACCAGCAAAGGAACTAGCCTTCTTCAAATCCTGAACAATGCTTTCATATTCAGTCTCCCAATTAGCGTCTGTCGCAAAAATGGTGGTCAAATCCCATGTATATTTTTCTTCTAAATGACAACGATTGTCTGACATAATATTCTCCTTAATTGTGTCTATACTCTACTATTTTAGCATAAAAGATGGGAGGGCACAGGGTTTGCTTATAAGAAAAATCCATTTTTCGATAATACTGCATAAAAAGCTTTTCAAAACCATCAATAGATAATCTAATTTGGACAAATCCTTGCTTAGACTCTGGAAACCGCACTTGTGGAAAAAAATCCTGATCGGACAAACTTAACAAATTCATCCCCTTAAGATAAGCCTCCTCCTGCCTTCTCATCCATCTTGGATTTTTCCCCATTAATTCCCGTTGAATAACATGTGAGACTTTCTTTCGCTGAGTCACTTGATAAGTCTCCACCTTTCTGGCCTGATAAGGAAAACGTAATATGGTCATGAGATTTTCTATTAAAGACCAGGTCTTAGTTAAGTAATAAACTCTCCCAAAAATATCCTCATAGATGAGATACTTAAGTCTAATCTCTTCCCTCTCCCAATCAAGTTCCCAGAGGTGGAAACCTATCTTAGTTGTAAAATAAAGAAAATCACGCTGTAGATCTGTTAAACGCTGTCCCAACCACAGTTCTTTCCCCAAAAGCCATCGTACCTCGTAACCTATTTGATGGTAAGCTAAAGTCCGCTCTCTTAAACGTTTCTGTGATAAACGAGAACACTGGACTTCCAAAGCTAAGGAATCTCCAACGAATAAATCCGCAATTTGACCTAACTCAGGCAGAACCTTTTCAATACAAACTCTTTCACCATGATTGTCCAGGGATTGATACACAGTGGCTTTTAGGGATAAATGTTGGGCCGATTCGTTTTCTGAGAAAAACTGACAATCCTGCAAAGATTTATGGGCAAAATGCGGGCATAATACCTTTCCCTGTCTCAACAATACAATTCCTTGACAGCCAGGGCACCTATAAATTTCCTCACGATTCAACCCATTTTCAAGAGCCGAAACCAAGAGCCCTTTCTGATTTTTAGCGATTAACATGACTCCCTCCTTTATACACTCCATTACTTATTCGCAAAAGATGTCATAAAATGAAAAAAAGCATCTAGATTTCTCTAGATGTATCCCCTATTCAAATTAAAACTTGCTCCCTGATGTATGGAAACATAGGTTCATAGGTGTATTACCTACTTTAAGATACAAGTGCCGATCAATCCATTTGAACTCTTTTCAATTTCTAGAGGTAAATCCCCAATCTACCCTGAAATTAAAAGTCGAAAACAGTCTCTATCCCACACGACCATTGAAAATAGTCAATGTAGCATAGACAGATGCTCTCACAAACATCTAGTCAAATTCCATCTCTAAAACACCATTCCAATATGCTTCTTACCCTCTAGTTCCTAATTCTCATCAAGGACTTGCTTCCTTTAGTCAATAACAAGTTAAAACAATTTTTAAATTTGGATAATCACCATCCAAAATCCTTATTTACTAACATCGAACCACCATTTCCCTAGGTGCAGTTCAATACCAACAAACGCAAAACCGTGTTGGTACAAAATGGTTTCTATCAAAGAACATCTTGTGATTGATAGTCAGTCAATCTAAAAAGCTTTCCCTCTAGCTTTTTGTGCAAATCGTCACACTGCGTACAAAATACTATTTTCTAGAAGAGTATCAGCTAAAATAGCTACTCTCAAAACACACCACCTGTTAAGAAAAGATTTAGTCCGCCTTCTGATAGATCTATTTGCAGGTACTGCTCTATTTTCTTTCCCTCTCCATTTAAAAAAGTACTCTCCCTTAAACTCGCCTTCCAGAATAGGATTAGATCTCCAAAACATGTGTTAGAAGTCGTCTTCTTATCATCCTGATTTTTTGGATTGGCTCGTCTAGAAAATCTCACCCACCAACCTTTAGACGCAACCCTGGTTCAAGTTTACTATGCCTCGGCTATCGGTATATTCTTTTCCGCTATTTATCTACGTACTGGCAGTCTCTGATGGACTATTTATTGTTCTGCACTTTTTGGTTATTTTTACTAGTTTCCTTCTGTCACAAGCGACACAGGCTGCTCCAGCTACAAATATTTGGTATTTCATTCTCTGGTTGCTACTGATTACCATAGTACTCTTCCTCATTCGGCCTAAAAAATTGGAAGCCATTAGACGTCTTAGCAACTGACACTTTATACAGCATTCCATCAGTACTCCTATAAGATCTGACTTTATAAAAATTTCATATCAGGTCTTCATCTATTCCTATCAGGATTTTACTGATATTAGACTTCTCATTTTGTTATAATATAGGTCACAATCATATTTTAAAAAGGGGTTGCTTATGAATTTTCAACAATGTCGCTATGTTCAGACTATCTCTGAAACAGGCTCATTTAGTAAGGCTGCTAAGAAGCTTTTTTTGACCCAGCCTAATCTTTCAGCATCCATTCGTGATTTAGAGGAAGAACTGGGAGTTCTACTCTTTGAGCGCTCCAATACGGGAGCCAAACTGACTGATGATGGCCATGATTTTCTAAAATACGCCAAACGTATCCTTAGGGAGCTAGATCTACTAGAAGGACGCTATCACAAGTCCTTTAAGAAATCGTTCACCATTGCCAGTCACCACTATGATTTTTTGTCACTTCCCATGGCTCATATTGCCAAACGTTTCCGTAGTGATTATCAAGAATTTCAATTAATCGAAACAACAACTAGAAAGATTCTCAAGAGCGTAGAGAGTTTCGAAAGTGACTTGGGGATTATTTATCTCGATGAAGATAACGTCCACATCCTAGAGCGCAGTTTCAAACACATGGATTTGACTTTCACCCCACTTGGAGACTTTGAAACCAAGATTTTCTTGGGACGTCAACATCCCTTAGCCAAGAAAAAATCTCTAAATCTCAAGGATTTAGAGGGATATCCACAAGTCCGTTTTCGTCAGGAAAGCTCTGGAATTCATCTCACCGAGGATCCGCTAGAAGTCCTGCCTGACCAGCAAGTTATCTACAGTAATGACCGAGGCAGTGTCATGAATCTGCTATGTTCCTCTGATAGTTATGCTTCTGGCCTTGGTATTGTCAACAGTTTTATCAAGGACCAGATTGTCCTAATCCCACTTAAGGATAGTCCCAAGCACACTTTGGGTTTTGTAACCAACAATAAACAAAAACAATCTACAATTATTCAAGCATTTATCGAAGAAATTCGAGATAGCTTACTAACCCACCACTAAGGAGACCTTGATGCTATTAGTAAACTAAACAGATACCCTAATGCCTATGGACCTGATGGAAACGTAGAACAAATTAAACATTTATTGAAATATAGTGTATAAAAAAACGAGTTCGACTGAACTCGTTTTAATGTTAAAAATATCTCTTTTCATTACTCTTAGGTGAGTAGGGGTATACAACGAAATCAAAATAAGGAATGGAACAGAAGGCTTATCATTCAAAATCAATTCGTTTTCCCACTCCCACTTAAGGAAATACTATAAAACAGAATTACTGTTAGCCAATCACACTTCCATTTGGAACAGATGGATCTACTGTCAAGACAGTGAGTTTACCGTCATGTTCAGCAGAAAGAATCATACCTTGGCTGACATATTTCTTCATCATCTTACGTGGTTTAAGGTTCGCCACGACTTGAAGTTTCTTGCCGACCAATTCTTGTTCGTTTGGATAGAATTTAGCGATACCTGAGAGGATTTGACGGTCTTCACCGTCACCAGTATCAAGACGGAAACGGAGCAATTTATCTGAACCTTCGACTTTTTCTACTTCTTTAACTTCAGCAACACGGATTTCAACCTTGTCAAAGTCTTCAAATTTGATTTGGTCTTTTTCAGATTTAAGTTCGACTTCTTCTGGGTTCCATTCTTTTTCTTGTGGTTTGCCTGCGTTCATTTGAGATTGGATGTAGGCAATTTCTTCGTCCATGTCAAGACGTGGGAAGATTGGAGTTCCTTTTGAAATAACTGTAACATTTTCTGGGAAACCTGAAAGTTCAAGATTTTCAAGGTCAAATACCACTGGCAATCCGAGCTGTTCCATGATGGCATTTGAAGTGCTCATCATGAACGGTTGGATCAGGTGGGCTACCACACGAAGGCTAGCTGCCAAGTGAGCCATCACTGCTCTCAATTGTTCCTCGTCACCATCTTCTTTCGCAAGTACCCAAGGGGCTGTTTCATCAATGTACTTATTGGTACGTGAGATGATATTCCACACAGCATCTAGGGCGCGTGGGAAGTCCACAGCATTCATTTGTTTGTGGAACTCTTCGATATTTTCAGCAACAACCTTAGCCAAATCAGCATCAAAGTCTGTAACATTCTCAATATAGGCAGGTACTTGACCATCGAAATACTTGTTAATCATGGCAACTGTACGGTTAAGAAGGTTTCCGAGGTCATTAGCCAACTCATAGTTGATACGGGCCAGATAGTCTTCTGGCGTGAAAGTGCCATCTGAACCGACCGGAAGACTACGCATGAGGTAGTAACGAAGGGGATCAAGACCGAATCGCTCTACCAACATTTCTGGATAGATGACATTACCCTTAGACTTAGACATCTTACCGTCTTTCATGACAAACCAACCATGAGCAACAAGACGTGTAGGCAATGGTAAATCAAGTGCCATCAAGATGATTGGCCAGTAGATTGAGTGGAAACGAAGGATGTCCTTACCAATCATGTGGATGATTTCGTGGTTTTTATCATTTTGCCAGAAAAGGTCAAAATTACCATGCTCATTCTGGCCATAACCGAGGGCAGTAATATAGTTGATAAGGGCATCAATCCACACATAAACCACATGTTTTGGATCTGATGGTACTTTAACTCCCCAAGTGAAGGTTGTACGTGATACCGCCAAATCTTCCAAGCCTGGCTCAATGAAGTTTTTAAGCATTTCATTCATACGACCATCAGGTTGGATAAATTCTGGGTGTTCTTTATAGAAGGCCGTCAAACGGTCTGCGTAGTTGCTGAGTTTAAAGAAATAGGATTCTTCAGACACTAGCTCCACTTCATGTCCTGATGGAGCCACACCACCAATGACATTGCCCTCTTCATCACGGTAAACTTCTACCAACTGACTTTCAGTGAAGAATTCTTCGTCTGAAACTGAGTACCAACCAGAGTATTCACCAAGGTAGATATCACCTTTTTCCAAGAGACGCTCGAAAACTTGAGCAACAACTTTTTCATGGTAATCATCAGTCGTACGAATGAATTTATCGTATGAGATATCCAAAAGTTGCCAGAGATCCTTAACACCAACAGCCATACTATCCACATACTCTTGTGGTGTGATTCCTGCTTCTTCAGCCCTTTGTTGAATCTTTTGGCCGTGTTCATCAAGCCCAGTAAGGTAGAAGACATCATAGTTCATCATACGTTTGTAACGTGCCAAGACGTCACAAGCAATGGTTGTATAGGCAGAACCAATATGCAATTTACCAGATGGGTAGTAGATAGGTGTTGTGATGTAGAATGTTTTTGTCATTTTAATTTCCTTTCATGTGTTAACAAATGGGCTAACACTGATGATATAACATCTTATTATAGCACGTTTTGGACACTAAAAAAACCAGACTAGCTGATTTTTGCTCTTTTAATATTCACCTAGGAATGAAAGAATTTTTTATCGTCCCTAACATCACGCTCATAGTCGTAATCCAGTTTTTTCTCTTCTTTTGTTAGACGTTTAAAGATTTTTTCTTCTGAAAGTTTGCCTTTTTTATCATAGGTAAGGACATTGATTTTATCGCTATTAACCTTATAGTGAACTGTCTCTTTATGAAATTCCTTATAAGACTTAATATAAACTTTTTACTATCGTCGATATCAGATTTAGTGGTATGTTCGTCCACCTTATAATGATTATCTACAGCTTTCTCAACGACTTTTGTATAATCGACCAAAGATATTGTTAGTTCGAGCGTTATAGACCAGTTGTCAAAACGGAAAGCTTTTTCAGTATCACAATCCAAGTTAACCTCACCAGCCAAGGTATATTCATAAAATTTCAACTGATTGCCTTTAACTTTAACAAAATCACCGTCTTTTAACTTACTTTTCTCATAGAATTTCATACCATCAATCATCTTTTTTTGTCCTTATCATAATATCGATAATTTTCTTCTAAGATTTCACCTCCCTCTAGGTAGGTATAAGCATAACCACCAAAAGAAAGTGAAATTATTACATCTGCTCCAATAACAGAAGCAATAACGATTGTAACTTTCTTAGATAAGCCTTTTTTAGATGCCACAACTGGTGTCACTTGTTCAGTTACTGGCTCACTCACATGAACTTGTGGCTGACTATTCTCTGACACAGGCTCTGAGGCTATAAATTCGCCGTTCGCTTTAGCTTGTTGAATTTCTTTTTCGGTTAGTTTGCGATTATTGATTGTTTTGAAATAATCTAACCACTCATTTTTTGTTCATAAAAGTCCCCTTTTTATTGATCTTTCCATTCTACAAGAAAAGAGACTTTTAAGCTATTTGACTATTTTCATACAAAGAAAAGCAATACCAGATTAGAAACTCAAGTCTCTTTCTAATACCACTTTACTTATTTATGAAATTAACTGATTAGATTTTATCAATTCCTTTTTTTGCTACTATCGCTATCGTTAGAGCCTGATTCAGAATCACTGCCATAACCATAATCAAAGTGATCCTTGTAGTTATCATATTGATCACTATATTTTTTCAAATCTTTCTTATAATCTTTGATGGCATCCTTATAGTCATCCCAGCGCTCCTCAGCGTCTCACTTACTCATACGTTTATAAATAACACGTGATTGAAGTTCTCCATCCTTGTCATAAATAGACAGAGTATACTCGTTTCCTGTTTTGACGTAAGTACGTTTTTCTTTTAGAGATTTCTTATATGATTTTACAGATTCTTCAACAGCTTCTTTAGCAGCATCTTTAGTGTAGAATGAATAATCCTTAGACAGTTTCTTCACGAAATCTTTGGTAGTAGATTCAAACTCTTCAACCGTTAAAACCTCTGTCTGAGTCTTGTTCCATGGATCAAACTTCTGAGGGATATCACTTTCATACTCTAACAAGCTAACGTAAGATGATTTATTGTCTTCAAGATAAGTATAGTATCTAGAATTATTATTTTTAACTTCTACAAAAGAGTAAAAGTAAACATCATCAAAAGCGTCTACCATCTTATCTTTATCATCATTACGTTAAGAATAGGCTACTACCTCGTATGTTCCATCCGCAATCTTACCTGATTAGTAACGCCATATTGAGTAACCATCAACGATAAGTAAAATCGCTGTCAAGGATCCTAAGACTGATACCAAAATAATCTTAGTTTTCTTAAACATAGCTCTTTTAGGGGACACTACTTGTTGGAAAGTTGCTGCTGTTTGGGCAAACTGAGGCTATTGTGTCATAGCAATCACAAGTTAAGCTGGCTTAGTCGGCCTTTGTTCCCTCACTTGTCCATTTGAGCTTAAAATGTTAGGTCGCTCAAGTATAAACTCGCCAGTTGCTTGAGCTTGATATAACTCTGCCGGAGTTGGTTTACGACCGTTGACTAATTCAAAGTACTCAATCCACTCTTGCTGGTTTATAATAATCTCCTTTTTTATTGGTCTACTGTTTTATTGTACTAAAATAAATGACCAAATAGTATTTGACAATTATCATAAAGACTGTAAGTCTTTTTATAATTTTTTAGACAATGATTCTACACAGTAAAGAACTACTAGGTCAGTTTACTTATCAACGCCAGCTGAGATAATCATTTTCAGTTCGCCAATCAAATCTATACTCTAGTACAAATTTATATGCATTTTCATAACCCAAATGAAGGTCATCAGCTTCACTCGAATCCAAACGCTCAAAAACTCTTCAAGAAGAAATATTGGCATCCATATCATAAACATTTATTACGAAGCCGTTAGATCTTTTCTCATAAGTCTTTTTCTCAAGATTCTTTTAGTGAAACAAAAGGTTTCCCATCCCCATAAGAAAGAGAATAAAATTGAGATTTTATATTCTCAACAACTATAAACTCTTTATGTAAGGTATCATTATCTCTTCTCCCCCGCTTAGTCCAATTTACCAACTCATCTGAATATGCCAAAGTAGCTTCCTATTTTACCATCTGATAGGTGCCGTCTATAATATGGTTCTCTTGATACTTCCAAAACCTTCCACCTCTAATAGCTATTAAGACTATCACCATAAGACCTAGAACCAAAATAATAGCAACCTTTCATTTTGGGCTTTAGTCATACTTCTTTCCTCTAAATTAGCCTATTCTTTAGTACTATTTTAGAAAAAAAATAGAGAGAAAATCTGTTACTTGACTAGAAAAGCAAAAGAGGTAGAGAACACTTACTCTCAAACCTCTTTTCATCTATTTACTTTTTAACATCCTCAGCACCAATGACTGGGTATTCGGTCAATCCTGATGCTACTTCTTCAGCCTGGTCTGATCCCTCTGATTTTTCCTCAAGATTAAACTTAGGTGTATCTTTTTCATAAGCATTAATGATATCGGCAACAACTGGGTGACGTACGACATCACTAGCAGAGAAATGGACAAAATCAATAGCCTTGATTCCCTTCAATTTCTCCATGGCATCGACAAGACCAGACTTAACACGACGTGGAAGGTCAATCTGACTCATATCTCCATTGATAATCATCTTAGAATTAAAACCAAGACGGGTCAAGAACATCTTCATCTGCATGATGGTTGTATTTTGCGCTTCATCAAGGATTACAAAGGCATCTTCGAGGGTACGACCACGCATATAAGCAAGAGGGGCAATCTCAATAATTTCACGTTCCATGAGGCGAGTCGTCTGCTCTTTGCCAAGAATTTGATAAAGGGCATCATAGACGGGACGAAGGTAAGGATCTACCTTTTCCTTGAGATCGCCAGGCAAAAAGCCAAGACTTTCACCTGCCTCAACCGCCGGACGTGTTAAAACAATACGTTTAACCTGACCACGTTTAAGAGCTGTGACTGCAAGAGTGACCGCTAAAAAGGTTTTACCTGTACCAGCTGGACCAATTCCAAAGACCACATCATGGCTTTTAATGCTATCAACATAAACCTTTTGCCCCAAGGTCTTCACTCGAATAGGCTTACCACTGTTGTCCTTGATAATCTCTTCTTCATATAAAGCGACAAACTTGTCAATCGAACCATCTTGAGCCATGGTTAAGGCCGCGACAACATCTGAAGTGTTAACTAGCATTCCTCGTTCCACTAAAACAAGGAGAGCTTGAATGGTCAAGCGGGCCAATTCGACACTTTCTTCGTCATCCCCAAGGATTTGCACACGCTCTGTTCGAGCATGTATGATAACATTTAGGTTTTCTTCAATGAGTTTTAAATGACGCTCATTGGTTCCAAAAAGCGACAAGACATCATCTGGGTGATTTAGGGTAATTTCAACAGAATACTCTTGCAAATAGAGTTCCTCTTTCTTAAGTATTTTTATCCATTATATCAAAAAAATCACGCCAGGCGTGACTTTTTGTAATTCTTAATTATGCATTGAACGATACGTGAACGTGGTCATAGTGGTTTTCAGTAATGCTACCACGATCAGGCATTTGGTTCCAAGTATTGGCTGGTCAATAGATATTATCTACTGGTGCGTAGAAATGTTGTCTGTAGATGACATATGAGATACCTGCATTTGCGATATTGTCTACAGCATATTGAGCGACTTGATTACTAACTTCTGAACCAACTGGTACCATAACGTCAACGGCACGTCCTTTACCATGGTCTTGTGGGTCACCTTCACGGTAACCACCGATATTAGTAAGACCAAATTTTGCTGCTACATCTTGACGGAAAGCTTCAGCATGTGGTTGAAGATTTGGATCCGTTGGAAGTGTATTTGTTGATGCAGGTTGTGTTGCTAGCGCTTCTGAAGTTGCTGGTGCTTCTGATGTCACTGCTAATTCTTGGTTAGACGACAAAGCAAATAACTTTAAATTCGTATAAGACATGATTTCCTCCAAAATATCTACTAGACCATTCTACCTTTTTTAAGTTGATTTTCAACGCCAAATAAATGGTGTCACATGAACTTAACAAGGATAAAAATACTTCCCCTTAGTCTAGAATTTTTTTCAAACACCATTATTTTCTCAGGCTGAATATATTATTTATATAAAATAAAAGCGATTCGGGAATAGCCGAATCGCTTTTGTTATACTCATTATGGGTAAATATAAAATACAGAACCACCATGCGCTGATGATGTTGGATCAAATGTACCACGGTAGTTACTGATTGACATGTTACCAGCGTAGTTCGATTCCATAACTTGAATTGAATTTGCACCTGATGCTGATGTAACATAAGCTACGTGACCATAACCACCACCATCTTTTGGCCATACCGCAATCGCACCGGCTACTGGAGTTTTACCTACTGAGTGACCAGCTGCTTGCGCACTAGCAATCCAGTCTTTAGCATTACCCCAATTATTACCAGCCCATGGAGCCAATGATTTCACACCCCAAGTACATTGTCCAACTGGATATGTATTAGGAGTTGATGCAGCTTCTGATGTCGCTGCTAGTTGTTCTGCTGGTGCTTCTGAGCTCTCTGGTGCCTCTGATGCAGCTGCTAGTTGTTCTGCTGGTGCTTCTGAGCTCTCTGGTGCCTCTGATGCAGCTGCTAGTTGTTCTGCTGGTGCTTCTGATGCAGCTGCTAGTTGTTCTGTTGGCACTTCTGATGCAGCTTCTGATGTTGCTGCTGGTTGTTCTGGCGCTTCTGAACTCTCTGGTGCCTCTGATGCAGCTTTTGATGTTGCTGCTTCTTGGTGTGCTGCTACTTCAGTTGTTTCAGCTTGTGCAGATGTTTCAGTTGCTGGAGCTTCCTCTTCTGCAAGTGTTTCTTCAGCTGATGAAGTAACATGATCAATAGCGTCTGCAACTGGTTGTTCAGTATCTGCGTAAGCTGGAGCATCTGATGCTGATGCGATAGCCTCTGTTACTTCTGAAACAACTTGTGTTGATTCTTCTTTAGCAGGTGCTTGAGTAGCTGTCAAGCTAACAGTTTCAACTGGAGCTGACAAATCAGATGCTACTACAGATTGACCATTTACAGTCACTTCGTTAGTTGTCAAGTTAGATTCTGCTACTACAGGTGTGTCAGAAGTTTCTGAAGATGGTGTTTCAACTTTAACTGATACTGCTTGATTATCGGCGTTGTATGTTGTTGTCAAAACTGTTCCAGGGAAAATCAAGTCAATGTTTGTAATTTCATTGATATTAGCCAAAACATTCATATCGATTCCCATCGCTTCAACAATACTACCTAAAGTATCACCATATTGAACAGTGTAAGTTTGTTGATTATCATTTACAGAGATATCTGCCTTGATTTGATCTACTGAACGTGCTGTCCAGTGAGAAGTTTCATCGGCATGTACGTGACTAGCAGCAAAAAGCGAAAGTGCTGCAGTCGAGTAAAGAAGTGCCTTTGTAGTTTTAGATTTTGATAACATGTATAATTCATTCCTTTTTTAATGATTTTAATATCTACAATAATACCACACTTTCCATCAAAAAAATTGTGACTTACTGCTCTTTAATGCAATTACTAACTAGTTGTAACAACCCTGATTTATTGAAAAACATCTGAGATATTTGTAAAAAAAATGTAACAATTTATTTCAATTCAAATGCTAACCACTTAATAAAAAATTGTAAAAAACAGTTACACCTATGGTAAAGCCCTATCCCTATCAATGTGCTAGATAGTCTTCCCAAATCTGGTCAAATTGACCTAGATTGAAAGAGAAACTAGCATGATCTTCCAAGTAACGACTAACTTCTTCAAAATCATCGGTATGCTTAGGAAAGGTTGAATCTTCAAAAGCCAAATCGGCTAAAATAGCTACCGGTTCATTTGATTTTGGATTACGTTGAGCCATCAGCCAAGTATAAAAGGATTTTCTCATACCTTCTCCTAACCGATTAATTCTGTTCCAAACTGATCTTGTTTGACTTTTTTAGCCTTCATCAGACCACCCAAGGCTTTTTTGAATTGTCCCTTAGAAATACCAAAGGTCGCCTTGATATCTGCTGGTGACGATTTATCATTAAGTGCCATAAAGCCACCGTTACTCTCTAAATAGGTCAAAATCATCTGTGCATCATTCTCGAGCATTTCAAAAGAACGTGGTTTAAGAGAAAGGTTAAGGGTGCGGTCAACTTCTCTAAATCCAATCACACGCGCTTCAAGGACTTGACCCAAGCGCGGCTCAGCATAACGTTCTGATGGATGGATGAAGCCAAGCATATTATTCTCTGGCAGATAAACAAAGGTTCCTGACAGTTTAAGACGGTAGGCAATGGCTGGCCATTTTTGATTTTGCATATTATCGTAAGCAGGACCAGCTATGCGTTGAAAGACCTCAGGTTCAGCAGGAAGCCCCCAAATACGATCTTTTTTATCCACATCTAGTTTTATATAGAGTTTGTCCCCCTTCTTGGGCCAGAGCTCTTTGAGTTCAGGTAAAACATCAAGAGAGACAACTATTTCCTTATCTGGAATTCCCACGTCTACAAAGACACCTAAATCTTTTCGGACATCAGTGACCTCTCCCCAATCGTAAGATTCTCGAGTTGCCTTGATTTCCTTTTGAGTCAAACGTAATTTTTGCTTACTATCTGTATAGGCGAAACCTTTCACCATGTCACCAATGGCGTGTTCTCCCTCATCTTTAGCCAAAGCAAAGGTCACACCATCCTTTTGAACAAAGTAAAAGCGGTCATTTTCATCAGTTACTAGTGCAGTAATGATGGTTCCAAGTAGTGTATTCATCTTTTTTCCTCTAAAAATAGAGTCGGACAAGGAAGCTAACATATTCCATGCTCTTTTGCTTTCTGTCCCACTCTCCTTATTTTCTATTGATTAAACAGTAAGGAGTTCTTTTTCCTTCTCTGCTATCATGCTGTCGATCTTATTAACAGCATCATCAGTTGCTTTTTGGATATCTTTTTCCAAAGTTTTCAATTGATCTTCTGTAATTTCTTTTTCTTTTTCTTGCTTTTTAGCTTCATCCATAGCATCACGACGGATGTTACGGATAGCGATTTTAGCATTTTCACCGACTTTTTTCACTTCTTTGGCTAACTCTTTACGAGTTTCTTCTGTAAGTGCTGGGATAACCAAGCGGATTACAGAGCCATCGTTAGCTGGGTTGATACCAAGGTCAGATTCATTGATGGCACGTTCGATATCAGCGATTGATCCTTTATCAAATGGTGAAATCAAAAGAACACGTGCTTCAGGAACAGTGATTGAAGCCAATTGGTTAAGCGGTGTTGGAGCACCATAGTATTCCACAGTGATGCGGTCAAGAAGTGATGCATTGGCACGACCTGCACGGATAGCTCCGAATTCACGGGCCAATGACTCGTGTGTGTGGGCAAAACGTTCTTTTGCTTTTTCAATAATTGCGTTTGTCATGAGTTCTCTCTTTCTTATTTACGTAATTCTGCTTTGTTAGATACAGTTGTCCCAATTTGTTCACCAAAAATAACACGTTTGATATTTCCAGGTTCGTTCATATTAAAGACAACAAGATCAATGTCATTATCCATTGAAAGGGTAGAAGCTGTGGCATCTATAATTTTCAAACCACGCTTGATAACTTCTACATGTGTCAATTTGTCAAATTTGACAGCATCAGCGTTTTTACGGGGGTCATCATTGTAGACACCATCGACACCATTTTTAGCCATAAGGATGGCATCGGATTCGATTTCAGCGGCACGAAGTGCTGCCGTTGTATCTGTTGAAAAGTATGGTGAACCAATACCTGCTGCAAAAATAACGATACGCCCTTTTTCAAAGTGACGAAGGGCACGGCCACGAATATAAGGCTCAGCCACAGATTTCATATCAATCGCTGTTTGAACACGTGTATCGACACCCAATTGTTTCAAACTGTCAGCCATAACAAGAGCATTCATAGTTGTCCCAAGCATTCCAGTATAGTCAGCTTGAACACGATCCATTCCTGCTTCAGCTGCGGGTTCTCCACGCCAGAGGTTACCACCACCGATAACTAGAGCAATTTGAATACCTGAATCCGCTACCTCAGCAATTTCTTTAGCTATAGCTTGGACGGTTGGAAGATCGATCCCAACACCTTTTTCACCAGCTAGAGCTTCACCTGAAAGTTTAATGAGGACACGTTTGTATTTTGGTTCTGCCATGATTTCTCCCTATTAACTATTATATTTCTGATTTGATTCTTAGCTGAGATTTATCATTTCTAATCCATCAGTTGCCATCATTTTAAAGGTTGCAAAGGAACTCATTTGACCTTCTCCTTTTGACGATTTGGATAAGAAAATGGTTTCTTTTTTGCAAAGCAAACACTAAATCTTCATCCTTACTATTTTATCATAAATTAGGATTTTCACCTAGTCAAATATTAAAAAAATATGTTTACAAGATGACCGTAAAGGTGATGGTGTCATTTTTATAGGAGGCAAGGATTCGCCCCCTTAAATAATTTGACCATGCTTTGCGCCATGGATAGACCTATGCCGAAACCACTGTGCTCTTTGTTATTATGAGACTCATCAATACGATAAAAGCGCTCAAAAACTTACCATAATCAATTTTCTTGCCTTCTTTATAGGTATTTGACACTTCTAAACGAGCCCTTTTACACGTTCTTCCAATCTGACGAAGTCTTACCGTAACCGTTCCTTCTGGATCACAATACTTGTTAGCATTATCCACTAGGAGAGTTATAAGTTCAAAGAGAGATTTTCCCTCGGATTTTACATGGATATCTGGAGTGATATCCATAACGAAGGATTTGCCATCTCGGACGACAGGTCCCTTAAAGTCCTCGGCTGCATCCTCTGTAATATAGGAGAAATCCACATTTTGAAGAACAATGTCCGGCTGCTCCTCCAGACGAGATAAAGCCACAAGAGAATTGATTAGTCAAACGTGCCACTTGGTCATTAGTTGACTTGATCCATTCATTCTCCCCTGTCATGAGTTCCTGTAGCTCCGTATTAGCAGAAATAATAGCTAACGGTGTCTTTAATTCATGACCAGCATGGTGATAAAACGTCGCTGCTTTTCATAATTTCGAATGAAGGGACGAATGACGATTCCTGACAAAGCACTGACAATGATGACAAAAAAAGATAAAAGCAAACAGTGATAAAAGAATAGAAAGATTGAACAAGGCTTGGGAAGAATTATAATAAGAGGTCGTGTCCAAAAAGACTACCAAAACCTTATTTTCACTGACCTTACTAACTTGACAGCTAAGATTGATATTTTTTCTCTAATCGTTCCAAGATTATTGGTCAAACGGTCTAACTGTCAGGGCATATCTAGCCACTTCATCGTCGTTTATTAGGAACATAGGACTGGTATCCTTACTAACAACCATATCACCCGATAAAATAACGCTGAAAAATCGAAAACTGTTCGAAGGAATCTCATCTCCTTGATTGGTCTCAATTTTTGTGGTTTTTTCCGAAGCTTCCATTATTCTCTGTGAGTGTGTTGAGGACCTTGGTAATTTCCTGCTCCGTCTGAAAAGACCTCACAGTGTTGATGATTCCCACCAAAGGGTTCAAGCGAGAAGCGAATCCCTATCCCTTATCTTTGATAATCCGGAGTCACTGACAACATCATCAGGTACCAGTCGTACTCTGCAGAATCTTCTATATTTCTTTCAGACTCTTCAACGAAGTTAAAATACTTGAACAATCTAATAATACTTATAAAACGGAAAAGCTTGATCGCCCCATTTTGAAGATTGTTAAGCATAGATACCGTCTGATGCTGTAAAATAGCTGCTGCAACAATGTGACCATCCTCTTCAGCCACCAAACAAGAGTCCATTTTTATAGCAAAACGGATCAATATTTTCTGCAAAGCTAAGACAAACTCATCATACTGTTCAGGATTCTTTAAATTACTAGCATTCATCGAGAGGCAGGGATAATCTTCAAAAGCATCTGCGCACACTCATGTCACTTTTTAAACTTCATCTTGTCTTGCTTTGCAATATTGCATCTTATCTCATAATCTGTCTGTTTCTTTTCAGTATAACACAAAACGCATGACTTACAATCATACGTTTTATGGAATTTTGTTAAATCTTATAATTTTATAAGAATATCCTAGGCCACTTCTTCCGTAAACTGACTATTATAAAGATCAGCATAGAATCCATTTGCTGCCATGAGCTCATCATGATTTCCCTGTTCAATAATGTTACCATCTTTCATCACAAGGATGAGGTCCGCATTTCGAATGGTTGATAAGCGGTGGGCAATGACAAAGGATGTACGACCCTCCATAAGCTTGTCCATAGCCTTCTGAATCAATTCTTCTGTTCGTGTGTCAACTGATGATGTTGCCTCGTCCAAGATAAGAAGAGGGGCATCCTTAAGAAGTGCACGCGCAATGGTCAAAAGTTGTTTCTGACCAACTGATAAAGTAACAGAATCATCCAAATAGGTATCGTAACCTTTTGGAAGTGTGGTGATGAAGTGATGAACACCCACGGCCTTGGCTGTAGCAATAACTTGCTCGTCAGAGATATTTTCTTGGTTGTAAATCAAGTTATCTCGAATCGTTCCTTCAAAGAGCCAAGTGTCTTGAAGTACCATAGAAAATTGATCATGGACGGTCTCACGCTTCATGTCGTTCGTATCCACACCGTCAATGGTGATACGGCCTTTATCGATATTATAGAATTTCATAAGCAGGTTAACAATGGTTGTCTTACCAGCACCCGTCGGACCAACAATAGCAATCTTTTGTCCTGGCTTGGCAAGAGCTGAAAAATCATGAATGATAGTCTTTTCAGGAGTATAACCAAAGGAAACGTGGTCAAAGACTACTTGACCCTTGGTATCTGTCAACTCAGCTGTCTTGACTGACTCGTCGTCCATATCTTTTTCTTCCAAAAATTCAAAGATACTACCAATAGCTGCAGTTGCTGATTGGAGTTGTGTAATCCCTTGTGCAATTTGAGAAAGAGGTTGAGAAAAGATACGAACATAGGTCATGAAGGCTACCACATCACCGATGGTCAGGCTTCCGTCAATTACCTTAACAGCACCTACCAAGCAGACCATGACGTAACCAAAGTTACCGATGAAAATCATAAGTGGCATCATAATACCAGAGATAAACTGAGATTGCCACATTGAATTATAGAGCTTATCATTAAGCCCCTTGAAATCTTGACTGCTTTCTTTAGATGCATTGTAGCTCGTTACAACTGCTTGACCTGTGTAGATTTCTTCAATGTACCCATTAATGTTAGCCAAATTTTCTTGTTGGCGTTTAAAAAGTGGTTGCGAGAAGCCCATGATAAAGGCTACTAGAACAAATCCTATCAAGACAGAACCAATCGCAGTGAAAGCCATAGTAACATTTGAGTAGAACATCATAATAATGGCTGCTACCAAGAGAACGCTTGAAGTAATTAGAGTACCCAGACCCTGACTAAGCGATTGTCCCAAAAGGTCAACGTCATTAGTCACACGAGAGAGTGTGTCTCCTTGAGAATGACTATCAAAATAATTAAGAGGTAAGGTGTTGATTTTCTTTTGGATTGCTGTACGGAAACGTTGTGAAAATCGTTGCGTAATTGTTACAACGGTAAAACTT
The DNA here is from genome assembly GCF_038007085.1 of Streptococcus sp. FSL E2-3494. Lineage (NCBI taxonomy): Bacteria > Bacillati > Bacillota > Bacilli > Lactobacillales > Streptococcaceae > Streptococcus > Streptococcus sp. FSL E2-3494. Next base: position 98,779 of record NZ_JBBOWN010000003.1, on the reverse strand, counting down.
TGTAAGTAACCAACAATGGCTGAAATGGCATATAAAACAGCCAAGGTTAAAGCAATGCTGCCCACCTTGTCTAAATCGATGCCCGGAATAACCCCCATCTTAGTTGGCGTAATCCCATCTGTAATAAGATTGGTGATTTCTTTTAATTTATCAGGTCCAATAACAGTTATAACTGCTGAAATAATGGCTCCAACAATCGCAAGGACAAAGGGAACTTGGAAACCTTTAATGTAGGGTTTTAAACGTTTATAGGACGATGTTTTTGGCTTATTTTCCATCTTCTAACTCCTCCTTAGACAATTGTGAATAGGCAATTTCTTGGTAAACCTCATTGTTAGCCAAGAGTTCCTCGTGGGTTCCTTGACCAACGACCTTACCTTTATCAAGAACTAAGATTTGGTCAGCATCCATAATAGTAGAGATGCGTTGCGCAACAATCAACTTGGTCATATCTTGTGTTTTTTCAGCCAATTCTTGACGCAACTTGCGATCGGTCTTATAGTCCAAAGCTGAGAAGGAATCGTCAAAGATCAAGATTTCAGGCTTACGGGCAAGTGCACGCGCAATAGCCAGACGTTGTTTCTGACCACCTGAGAAGTTAGACCCAGCTTGAGCCACTTCTGCCTTAAGTTGACCTTCTTTATTTTCAACAAAGTCTTTTCCTTGAGCCAATTCGAGAGCTTCCCAAATTTTAGCGTCATCAAGAGGGCTGTTATTGCTGGTTCCCATCGTCGTATTTGACGTGATGTCCCCTGAGAAAAGTACTGCCTTTTGTGGGATATAACCAACAATATTGTGCAAGGTTTCGTGATCGTAATATCTCACATCTACACCATCGACCTTTATAGTTCCTTGCGTTGCATCGTAAAAACGTGGGATAAGGTTGACAAGAGTTGATTTACCAGATCCAGTCGAACCAATAAGAGCAACCGTATCTCCTTTTTTAGCTTTGAAGCTAATATGCTCCAAAACAGGCTCTGAAGTTTCAGAATAACGGAAGGAAACGTCTTCAAATTCAACAGTTCCGACTTCTTTAGGCTTTTCAGAACTATATTCAGGGTAAGAAACTGAAGATTGAGTATCTAAAACTTCATTGATACGTCCAGCTGCTACAACTGCTCGTGGAAGAAGGAAGAAGACAACCATCATCATCATGAATCCCATAACAACCTGCATGGCATAAGATGAGTAAACCACCATGTCTGAGAAGAGATGAACCTTGTCTTCCATGGCACCAGCAATCTTAGTTGGATCTGTTGGAATCTTAACATCTTCAATCAGATGCGCACCAATCCAATAAATAGCTAGCGTCAAACCACTAGATACAGCAGTCATTACCGGTGTCAGCAAGGCAAAAGAACGACCGATGAAAAGATTGTTTTGGGTTAGATCAGTATTGGCCTTTTCAAACTTATCCTCTTGATAACTCTCGGCGTTATAGGCACGCACCACACGAATCCCAGTAAGAGATTCACGCGTCACACTATTGAGTTTATCTGTCAGAGTCTGAATCAAACGTTGCTTAGGCATGACCATAATCAAGAGGAAGAGCATAAGAATGGCAATTACTGCCACAGCCACAAGCAAGGCAAGAAGCCAATTCCCATTTTTATCAGCAATCTTTGTAATAGCCCAGATTGCCATAATAGGTCCCTGTGTAATAACCTGTAACCCCATGGTCAGTGCCATCTGTAATTGTGTAATATCGTTTGTCGTACGGGTCAAAAGACTAGGAATAGAGAATTTCTTAATCTCGGCATCCGAAAAATCTAAAACCTGATGGAAGATATCATCACGAAGACGAGTGGTAAAACTAGATGCTGTTCTGGCAGCTAGAAAACTAACCACTACAGAGGCCATAAAGCCCGCAAAAGACATTAAAAGCATTCGCATCCCTGGGGCATCCATATTCCAAGCAAAAATATCCGATGCCTTAGTCCCCTTGGTTGATAAGAGGGTTATAATGTCAGACATATAGTCTGGAATTTTCAAGTTTAGATAGACGTTCAAACAAACAAATATCACAGCTAAGACAATCATACTTAACTCTTTTGCCGTCAAACGTTTAAAAATTTTAAACATAAGTTACTCCTTATTTTTCTCTAAATTCTTACGAATTTGGTGAAAGACTCGAAATGCTGTTTCAGCATCTTCTTTCGAAATACCATCTAATAACTGTCCATAGATAGCCTCTCGGAAATGTCCGACGTCTTGAGCCTTCTTTTTGCCTAAGTCTGTCATATGAACATACTTGTAGCGTTTGTCCTTGTCAGATGTCACCAATTCAACAAAACCATTTTTCTCCATACGTTTGACCAAATTACTAGCCACTGACTTGGAAATAGATAGTTTTTTCTCAATATCTTTGATAAATATTTCTTTATCTTGGTTCTCAAACAAGTACCTAACGGCAAACCCTTGTGGACCAGCTAAATGCTCAACGCCATACGCTTTACCTAACTCTTGCACGCGAGACTCCATAGTATTGATGAATTCTCTGAAGTCACTAAAAGGATCTTTTCCATGCATCGCAAGCTCCTCCTTAAATAATTCTCATGGAAACTACTTTAGTTCTTATAAGAACTATTGTCAAGAAAAAAAGTTCCTATGAGAACTAAAAAAGAGTGAGGTAGAAATTTTTAGTTCCTACTCTCACTCCCATAACTATCCTAATCGATGTTTCGAAATCTAATATTAAGCACTTCCTAAACCATGCTAGCTATATAATAACACCCTCCAAATGATCCAATTCATGCTGAATAATTTGGGATGTCATACCAGAAAAACTCAACTGTTTTGGCATCCATCGTTCATCTAAATAGGCAACCTCAATCGATTCATAACGTCTGGTTGGGCGACTTCCTTCTAAAGACAAACAAGACTCCTCCGTTTGAAAAGATGAAGACTTGCTTACCAAAACAGGATTAAACATAACCAGATTGACAAAACCGATATTGACGATAATAACACGCTTTTTGACTCCGATCATATTGGCTGCCATACCCACACAGGCATCCTTATGAAACTCCAGCGTATCACGTAAATCCTTTGCCAAATAGAGGTCTTCTTTAGTCGCTTCTGTCGATTTTTGTCCTAGAAAAAAGACATCCTTTACGATAGTTTTTATCATCTATTTACTCCCATATTGTTTCTTATCTAAACTATGAAATCATATGTCCTTTATTTATCAGCTTCATATCCAAAGACATGAAAAAATAGCTACCCCATTCCTTATCTCTGAACCAAGGGATTTCAATTACATATATAATTTCCTCAACTTATTATATCAAAAATAGCTGACTTCTAGGAAAACAGCTAAAAAAGAAACCCGCAGGCTTCTTTTCTTATTTTATAGAGAGGCTTATTAACCAGGTCAGGCCTATTAATTAAACAATACCTTGAGCTGACATTGCATCTGCAACTTTAAGGAATCCAGCAATGTTTGCACCCACAACAAGGTTACCTTCTTGACCAAACTCTTTAGCAGCAGCTGCAGCATTTTCATAGATACCCTTCATGATATCGTAGAGTTTAGCATCAACTTCATCGAATGTCCATGATGTACGTCCGCTATTTTGTGCCATTTCAAGAGCTGATACAGCAACACCACCAGCGTTAGCAGCTTTGGCAGGACCGAATGATACACCAGCTTTAAGGAAAACATCAATAGCTCCCAAAGTTGAAGGCATGTTAGCACCTTCTGAAACAGCAAGAACGCCATTTGCTACAAGTGTTTCTGCATCTGTTTCATCCAATTCGTTTTGTGTTGCACATGGGAAAGCCAAGTCAGCTTTGATAGACCAAACTGTCTTTTCACCACCAGCAGGTGTGAAAGTTGCATTTGGACGAGCTTCTGCATATTTCACGATACGTTCACGTTTAACTTCTTTGATTTCTTTCAACAAATCAACGTCGATTCCATCTGGATCATAAACAAAACCAGATGAATCAGAACATGTCACAGCTTTAGCACCTAGACTTTGCAATTTTTCAATAGCGTAAATCGCAACGTTACCTGCACCTGAAACAACTGCTGTTTTACCGTTAAAGTTTTCACCACGTGCATTAAGCATTTGTTCTGCAAAGTAAACAGCACCATAACCAGTTGCTTCTGTACGAGCAAGTGATCCACCCCAGTTCAAACCTTTACCAGTAAGAACACCTGTGTATTCGTTACGAATACGTTTGTATTGACCATAGAGGTAACCAATTTCACGTCCACCAACACCGATATCACCAGCAGGCACGTCTGTATCTGCACCGATGTGTTTGCTCAACTCAGTCATGAAGCTTTGGCAAAAACGCATGATTTCGTTGTCTGATTTACCTTTAGGATCGAAGTTTGATCCACCTTTACCACCACCGATTGGTTGACCAGTCAATGAGTTTTTAAAGATTTGTTCGAAACCAAGGAATTTAATGATTGATTGGTTTACTGATGGGTGGAAACGAAGACCACCTTTATAAGGACCAATAGCTGATGAGAATTGTACACGGAAACCACGGTTTACCTGTACTTGACCTTTATCATCAACCCATGGTACACGGAATGAAACGATACGTTCTGGTTCAACCAAACGTTCCAAAAGGTTTTCTTCGATATATTTAGGATATTTATCGAAGACAGGGACAAGTGAATCGAAGACTTCTTCAACTGCTTGAAGGAACTCAGCCTCGTGGCTGTTTTGAGCTTTCACTTTTTCAAAAACGCTAGCAACGTATTCTTTACCTGTTGTCATATCAATGTTTCCTTTCAAATAATTACCTTAGTAATTTAATCACATGAATAGTATAAATTTTCAGAATCTTCTTGTCAAGTGTTTTTTGTCATTTTTTTTGATTTGCATGTTAGAATTTATGACATAGCTAATTCTTCCTCTTTTGTAAAAAACTATCACGTCAATAATGTAAGCGTTTTATTTTTTTGGGGTTATTCTTTCAAAAATTTTCTCCTTATTTAAAGACTTGAAGCTGAATTTGTTTGAAAAAACAATTTAGTTATTTTACTATTTCATCTATTTACATTACCTCGAAACTATACCACCATTAATTTAGTAAATTTACTATATTTAAAAAGGATAACCCTATGAAAAGAAAACATCTATCAGGAAAGAGTATTGGTATTGTTTTTGGAACCTTTGCACCAATGCATGTAGGACATGTCGACCTCATCACAAAGGAAAAACGCGCTAACGACAACGTCCTTGTCATCGTAAGTGGCAGCAACACACAAAAAGATCGTGGGACACGCACAGGCCTGTCGCTCAACCGACGCTTTCGTAATGTCCGTGAAGTTTTCTACGATGATGATGAACTAATCGTTGTGGATAAACTAGACGAAGCCGATATGTCTCCCTATCCAGAAGGTTGGGTGCCATGGGTTAACCGCGTCAAAGACCTTATCACTAAGAATACGGATGGTCCCGAAAAAATTACCTTCTATGTTGGAGAGTCAGAGTACGTGATCGAGCTCAATCGCTACTACCCTCAAGCTCAGGTAGAACTCATCGAGCGTTCTATTATCAATATCTCTGCTACTGAGATTCGCGATAATACTATAGAAAATTGGCGATTTATCACTAAACCTTTCCGTCGCCACTTTACTCGTAAGGTCCTAGTTGTCGGATATGCCAGTGGAGGAAAAACAACCCTTGTTAAGGATTTAGCTCGTACTTACAACGCCCCTTGCTCACTTGAATATGCCAGAGAATATCAAGAGAAGTATAATGTTCGAGATGACGAGTTGGATACCAATGATTATATTCACCTCTTAACCGATCAATATGCCCAGACAGCTGAGATTATTGACAACGGGCAACACTCATGGCTTATTTTTGCAGACACCAACTCAACGGTCACTAAGGTATATATTGACTACTATTTGAAAGAAAACATCTCACAAGAAGAGTTTTATCTATTAGATCGACTCTATCAGGTAACCCAAGCTCGTGAAAAGTGGGATTTGATTTTTGTGATACTACCAAAATCAAACTATGTAGATGATGGTTCCCGTGACATGACTATGGCTGATAACCGAACACGGGATTGGTTTACCAAACATCTCTTGGACCTACTATCACCATTCAAGGATAAAATCGTTATTTTAGGAGAAAACTGTGATAGTGACAGTTTTTTTGCTGACAACTACCATTACGCCAAGAAGACAATTAAAGAACGTCTGCATATCGAAATCTAATGGATTGCTTCAGCAAAAGCATTTTCACTTAAAATTAACAATATAGACTAGGAGGCTAAAAATATGTCTAAAACCTTTGAAAATTCTGGTAGCGAAAAAGACTTCCTGAAAATCTACAGTAATGAAGAATTGGATAAGTATGCCAAACCCTCAGTAACTGTAGACTCAGTCATCTTCCGCTATTTTGAAGGAAGAGTCCAAACCTTGCTTATCAAACGAAAAAATCATCCCTACATGGGAAAATATGCTCTTAGTAGTGGCTTCGTTCAAGAGCAAGAAGACCTCAATACGGCTGTCTGTCGTGAAGTACGTGAGGAGACATCAGTTCAACTGAACACTGATCACATCGAGCAACTCGTTACAGTAGGAACACCTTATCGAGATCCTCGTATGTGGACCATTACAATAGCTTACCTCTGTTTCATGACTTTTAATGATATTCAAATGGATAAGGCTGCCGATGATGCAGCGTCTACGCATTGGTTAGATATCGCTATGGTCAATGGCAAGTTGCAGCTTACTGATGGTGACAAGACGCTGTATCATGATGACCTCGCCTTTGACCACTGGGAAATCCTTTTGATTGCTATGGAACGTATTAAGGGAAGACTCGAATACTGCCCAACTATCCTCAACATTATGCCAGAGGAAAATACCTTGACCGCCTACCGTCAGCTGTTTGGGACCTTTAATGAAACATACCTTAAAATGGATTCCACAAATTTCTTACGTCGCTTTAAACATCTTTTCCAAAAAACAGGACGCCAAGTAGCTACCAGAACTAAAAAAGCCGCTACCTACACTTATCAGACCCAACCAATTTAAAGTAGGTTTTGTTTGACAATTTTTACCTTACGTAGTAGTATTAAGAAAAAATTAATAAGAGGTAGCATATGAAAAGTTTTACATTAATTAGCGGGATTCTCATTATTCTTTTAGGTGTCTTTTTCTTCGCTAATCCTACAAGCCTTCTTGCCATTGTTGGTTGGATTTTTGCTCTAATGATGCTCATTTCTGGGGGTTCAAGTCTCATGGTTTATTTCAAACGTGATAACGAGAACCGTTCCTTCTTCCAATTACTCCAAAGCGTCATTTCGATTGTTTTTGGTATTATTTTGCTATCGGCATCGGCATGGGTACTCTCAGGTGTCGCTGTGACCATCATCGCTTGGTGGCTCCTTGTCTCAGCCTTTACCCAAGGCTTCCAAGCTTATCACCAACGTCAGTTTGGTTTTTCAGGGCAACCTGCTTTGTCAATCGCCTTGATTTGTTTAGTATTTGGAGTCTTGCTCTTTTGTGCACCATTTTTCTCAGCCTTTCTTATTGGTCGCTTTGCAGCCTCCTTAATTATCTTTGCGGGTGTATCTGTCCTCTCCTTTTCATTCCGCTTATGGTAGAACAAAGTTATTTCACTACGTAATAATATAAAAAAGCCGGCTCTTTGTCAACTGTAGTGGGTGACGAAAAGCTAACATCTAGAGAGGACCGGATAGGTCCTCTTTTTATGTATGTTCAGTGTGATGAAGACACGTTTCTTAAAGTTGATGAAGTTTCTAAAACCGAAGCCCAAGCGTTTAATGTCTTTAATTAACTTATTAGTCGCTTCAAGTTTTGCGTTTGAATAGTCTGTTTCTAGTGCATTTTGGATGTATTGCTTGTGTCTAAGAAAAGTCCTAAAGACCGTTTGAAAATAGTGATTGACCTTGCTTCTATTTTCCTCTATCAGGTCAAAGAACTCACCTACTCTCTTCTCCTGAAAGTGAAAAAGCAAAAGCTGATAAAGTGTATAGTAGTCAGTAAGCTCTTTTGAAAAGACTAGTGTCTTCTTAACAACTTCATGTGGTGCTAAAGTTTGGCGGAAAGTCTTTGAATAGAAAGAGTTGAGAGATAACTTACAGCTGTCCTTTTGGAAGAGTCGCCAGTGATTTTTCAAGGCTCGATAGGGTAGTGACTTCTTATCGAACTGGTTCATAATTGCAATTCTAGTCTTTAAAAAGGCACGTCCAAGGTGCTGGATGATGTGGAAACGATCAAGAACGATTTTTGCGTTTGGAAAGAGCTTGCGAGCCAGTGGAATATAAGCTCCAGACATATCCATCGTGATAAACTGTACCTGTTGCCGGACTTTCAATGGATACTTCAAAAAGTAGTTTCGTATAGTAGTTTGGCGGCGATTATCAAGGATGGTTATGAGTTGGTTTGTCTCATAATTCTGCGCCACAAAAGCCAATTCCCCTTTCTTGAACCCAAACTCATCCCAGGACATAACAGCAGGGAGTTTGTCATAATGTTCCTTGAAAGTGAACTGATCAAGCTTACGATAGACAGTGGACGTCGACACGCGAAGTCTTCTTGCAATATCAGTTAGTGACACCTTCTCAGTTAGAAGCTGTGTAACTTTTTGTCGGACTAGATTGGAGATTTGGCAGTTTTTCTCAACGATAGATGTCTCAGCTACCGTGACTCTTCTACAACTTTTACACTGGAAACGACGTTTTTTCAGACGTAGTAGAGTTGGCGTTCCCGCTTGCTCGAGAAGAGGGATTTTAGAAGGCTTTTGAAAGTCGTACTTGATCATCTTTCCATGGCAGTGAGGACATGATGGTGCAGGGTAATCGAGTTTTGCTTGAATCTCGATATGAGTATCAGTTTCAAAAACAAGTGAAATCTTGATATTTTGGTCTTTAATTCCGATTAATTCTGTGGTATTCTTAATAGGTCTCATAAGTTCTTCCTAATGGTAGTTTTGTCACTTTTCATTATAGTTCTTATGGGACTTTTAGTGTACACTCAAAAAGCTCTATAATCTCTACAGTAGTTTTACCCACTACAGAAATTATAGAGCCAAAAAGCCTTGCATATGCAGGGCTTTTAGTATGCTTTGAATGTTAAAGAGTTTATCCCTCTAGCCCACTCAAATACTCATAACGTTCGTATTTTTCAAGTAAGGTTTCATTAGTGGTGTCTAAACCACGTTGAAGACTTGCTAGCTGTCCATAATCACTAGCATTTTCAAGCATGGCTGCCTCAATCTCTTCGATTTTAGCTTCGAGGTCGGTAATTTCATCCTCGATAGTCGCCCACTCTTGTTTTTCAAAATAGCTCATGCGTCTTTTATCTTCTTTGACTTTCTCAACCTTAACGCTAGCTTGCTCTTTTTCTTTCTCTAGAAGGGCTGATTGCTCTTGTAAGAAGGCTTTTTCATCAAGGTAGTCAGTATAGTTGCCAAAGAACTCACGCACCCCACCCTCCTCAAAAGCTAGAATCTTGTTAGCCACCTTGTCCAAAAAATAGCGGTCGTGACTGACGGTTACAACAGGGCCACCAAAACCATTGAGGAAATTCTCCAAAACAGTCAAAGTCGCAATATCCAAATCATTTGTCGGCTCATCCAAAAGCAGAACATTAGGCTTTTCAATCAGAATCTTGAGTAGATAAAGACGTTTCTTTTCTCCACCAGATAGCTTGGCAATCTGTGTTCCATGGGTAGAACGAGAAAAGAGGAATTGCTCTAAGAGCTCTGTGATGCTGGTGGTCCCAACAGTTGTTTTGACTTCATCTGCGACTTCTTGTAAGTAGTTAATGACACGCTTGCTCTCATCCATATCTTTAATTTGCTGTGAGAAATAGCCAATACGTACAGTCTCACCAATATCTAAGACACCAGCTGTGGGAACAAGGTCACCATTAATCAGATTGAGCAAGGTTGATTTTCCGACACCGTTATCCCCAACAATACCGATACGGTCACGGTTTTGCATGATAAGATTGAAGTCACTGAGAATTGGCTTACCATCTTCATAAGCAAAATCGACATGTTCAAAGTTAACTACCTTCTTACCAATACGGCTAGTCTCAAAGTTAATTTCAAAATCGTCATTATTGAGCGTTTGGTGAACCTCACCCTTAAGCTCCTTAAAACGATTGATGCGAGCCTGTTGCTTAGTCGCACGTGCCTGTGGTTGCGTTCGCATCCATGCCAACTCCTGCTTATAGAGTTGCTTTTTCTTATGAAGAGCTGCAGCATCACGCTCATCTTGTTCAGCCTTGAGTCGCACGTAATCTTGATAATTCCCTTGGTACTCAATCAGATTTGCCTGGTCTAGCTCAAAGATGCGTGTTGCCACACTATCCAAGAAATAACGGTCGTGGGTAATAAAGAGGACCGTTTTTTTGGAAGACTTGAGAAAATTAGTCAACCAAGCAATGGTATCAATATCCAAATGGTTGGTTGGTTCGTCCAAAAGTAAAAGATCAGCATCATTCAAGAGAACCTGAGCCAACTGCACACGGCGTCTGAGACCACCTGAGAGGTCTCCAACCTTTTGAGAGAGGTCTGACAAACCTAGCTTAGATAAAACCGTCTTAACCTCGCTCTCAATGGACCAAGCATCAAGACTATCCATCTCAGCCATAACCTTCTCTAAACGAGATTGATTATCCTCAAAATAATCCGCCACGAGGGTCTCATATTCACGAATCAAGGCCATCTCACGAAGGTCTGATGACAAGACCGTATCAAGCACTGTCTTGCCATCATCAAATTCAGGCTCCTGAGTTAAATAAGCAATCTTATAACCATTAGCCTTGGTAAAAGGTGACACGTCACCATCAAAACCAATACGCTCTGATACAACATCTAACAAGGTTGTCTTACCAGTCCCATTGACACCAATAATCCCAATACGATCCAGATCATGGATAATAAATGAAATCTCTTTAAAAACCGTCTTGTCCCCAACGGACTTGGTCAATTTTTCAACAATAAAATCTGACATCTTACTTCCTTTTTACAAATAACACCGCTACGGATCCTACGCATGTTCTGTAGCGGTGTGTCATTTTTATTACGTCTTTAGACTTGTTTCATAGCTTGAACAAAGGCCATGATGGATTCCTCATCATTAGCTAATTCACCATCAACGATAGCATTTTCGATAGCTCTGAGAGTACGACCAAGATCTGGACCAGGTTTGAATCCCAGCTCCTTCATCAGCTTGCCACCATTAACAACGATCTCGTGCTTATCATGAATGAGCAACTGACCATCCAACTCGGCAATACGCTCATAATCCACATCTAATCTCTGAGCCTGTCTCAAGGTTTCAGCTTCCTTTAAGAGGTCCTTACCATAATGATAAACATCTTGTTTGGTCACTTCCCTCTCCATTCGGAATCTAAAAATCTCAATCAAAGACTGAACGGTCTTCTGAAAATTGACAGATGTCTTCCATTTTTTAAGAAAAGAGCGTGGATTATCGTGCTTGAGAGCCAGAAGAGTTGCCGCCCAGGCCTGCTCAGAACTCGTAAATCTAAAGTCTTCAGCATAATCTGCTACAAAAGACTGCCATTCCTCTGCTGTCTCTTGAAAATCTGGCAGATACTGATATGCCTTAGTCGCTAGAAGAGCCTTAACCCCTTTTTTCCAATGTGGTGCCAAGAGCAACTTATCAAACTCGATGAAACTTCGCTCAATCGAAATCTTTTCCAAAAGAAAAGCATGACTAGTCATAGCCTCAAAAGTCTTTTCTTCAATATCGAAGTCTAAGCTCGCTGCAAAACGTAGCCCACGCATGATGCGAAGGGCATCTTCGTTAAAGCGTTCCTCAGCCTTACCAACAGCCCTTAAGACACGGTTGTCCAAATCAGCAAGACCATTGAACTTATCAATAACCTCAGCATTTTCATTAAGAGCAAAAGCATTGACTGTAAAATCACGACGCTTAAGATCCTCTTCCAATGAACGTACAAAGGACACGCTAGACGGACGACGGTAATCCACATAGACATCTTCTGTTCGGAAAGTTGTCACCTCATACTCACCGCCATTTTCTAAAACCAAAACAGTCCCATGCTCAATACCGATATCTACCGTACGCTCAAAAATCTGTTTGGTCTCCTCAGGATAAGAAGACGAAGTAATGTCAACATCGTGAATAGGACGGTTGAGAAGGGCATCGCGGACTGAACCACCAACAAAGTAAGCCTCAAACCCTGCAGCCTTAATTTTCTCTAATATTGGTAAAGCCTTCTGAAATTCAGAAGGCAAATAACTTAATTTCATAGTAAATGTTCCAAACCATAAACAAGCTGATCACGTTTAACCACTTCTTTAATACCAAGATTGACCCCGCTCATAAAAGAAATACGGTCATAAGAATCGTGACGCAAGGTCAATCCTTCTCCTTGGGCACCAAAGATAACCTCTTGGTGAGCCACAAGACCTGGCAAACGAACACTGTGAATACGGAAACCATCAAACTCAGCACCACGTGCTCCAGCAAGTGTTTCCATTTCATCCTCAGCTCCCTGACGTTTGCTCTCGCGAACCTCACGAATAAGTTCAGCTGTTTTCACTGCTGTACCTGATGGCGCATCTTTCTTTTTATCGTGGTGAAGCTCAATGATTTCAAGATCTGGGAAATATTTACTAGCTTCTGCTGCAAACTTCATAAGAAGGATAGCACCGATAGCAAAATTAGGAGCAATCAATCCACCTATAGACTTGTCTTTAGAAAGATCTGTCAATTTCTGAATTTGTGCTTCAGTAAAGCCTGTTGTTCCTACAACCGGTGCAAAGCCATTTTCCAAGGCAAAACGGGTATTTTCATAGGCAACAGCAGGAATGGTGAAATCTACCCAAACATCTGCATCGAAACCAACCAAATCAGCTTTATCCGTGAAGACAGGAACACCATCCACTTCCTTTTCTGCCGCAAACGGGTCAAGCAAGGCAGCCAAGGTCAATTCATCATCTCCCTTAACCATTTCAACCGCAGTTGAACCCATTCTTCCTTTAAATCCGGCAACAATAACTTTAATAGACATATTATTTTTCCTCTCTATTGATCTCGCTCATAGGCGAGCCTGATTCCAGATGGAACGTACTTATTTGGTAAATTTAGGTGTTAAACCTAGCACTAGCGCTCCCTCGACCAAGTGCGTCGCAATCACGGCACATAAGGATACCACCGATGAAACAGTAATCCCTTGAGCTTCCAGCTGACTTTTAAAAGCCTCAGCCTTTTCAGGAGCATTGGTATGAAGGATGCTAAGCTCCATTTCACGATTGTCTTCGGCTAGGGCAACCAAGCGTTTCATAGCTTTCTTCTCTGTACGTACCTTTTCAAAAACAACGATTTCGCCTTCAGCATTAAAATGTAAAATGGGTTTGATAGATAAGATATTCCCCAAAATAGCTGAGCCATTCGACAGGGGGCCACCCTTAACAAGGTGATTAAGATCATCCACAAGAATATAAGCCGTCGTGTTTTCTACTTGCTTCTCGAGCTTCTTCAAAATATTCTCGAATGACATTCCTTGCTCTGACCAATGCAAAACGTTTCTAACCATAGCACCCATAGCCCATAGGAGCTGCCGTGATTTTAGTCTCGTGAAAAGCAACCTTCAACTTGGCATGATCTTCAATCAAAAACTGACTATTAGCCCAAAAACCAGAAATCCCCGAAGAAAGGAAAAGCCCAATGACATGGGTATATCCTTGCTCCCCCAACTCCATGAGAAGGTTATCCAAGTCGGCTAGATTAGGTTGTGACGTCTTGAGCAGTTCCTCAGAGTTTGCCATTTTCTCATAAAACTGATTCACATCCAAGTTCTTTCCTTCAACAAAAGGCTGTTCCTCAACGATAACCGGAATATCTAAAATATAAACATCAGCATGCCCCTGAATTTCAGTAGGTAGATTAACCGATGAATCCGTAATAACTGCTAAAGACATCTTAGAACTCCAAGTTAATTCCTGGACGATCCAAGGCGATTTCAGTCACTTCATAAGTCAAACGCTGAAGTGTATCCAATAGCGGTGCTGCTAAATACTCAGCTTCTTCTTGTGAGAAATCTTTTGGGTTATTGACGATACGGTTTTGAATATGGTTCATTTGAGAAATAATCCCTGAGATAACAAACTCATCACGAACAATCATAAATTGCAAAACAGCTACAACCGACGTATTGTTAGCTTCTTTATCTTTATGGTGCAACTGAAACGTTACTTCAACATTTGTTTTAGGAACACCATTCTCTTTTTCCCACTCATGGTTACGAACATCATAGTGGTAACGGTTAACAAATACTTTTTCGTGAATTAAATCCATTAGTTATTATTCTCCTTGATAAAATCACTCTTTATTATAGCATAAATATGTTTTATTATGGGAATATTATTTACAGAAAAATGAGTATTTAAACTGATTTTGACAGTACTAATAAGCACTAGCAAACTAAAAACTTTGACTTGACCGTCAAGCTACTAAAACAGAGCTCCTTCACCAGAAAAGAGCCCTTATATTAATATCTAACAGTCCCTCAGAGAACGTTTCTGTTGTCCCTGTTCATCAAAATTCTCAGGAGCTAACCAATTCTCAAATCGTTCTTTAAGCCTTGGCCACTCACTATCAATAATCGAGAACCAATCCGTATTTCGACTACGTCCCTTATAAATAGCATGATTACGAAAACACCCTTCATAGGTAAAACCAAGTCTCTGAGCTGCAGTCACAGAAGGACGGTTGAGACTGTCACATTTCCACTCATAACGACGATAGTTGAGGCCTTCAAAGACATATTTCATAACCAGATATTGAGCTTCTGTGGCTACCCGAGTTTTTTGTATAGCAGGAGCCAAAATCACCCGTCCCATCTCTACACTACGATTTTTGGGTGTAATAGCCATGAGTGAGAAAGTACCCATAACCTTCCCTGAAACTTTATCCCTAATGGCAAAGAAATAAGGGTTAGAAGACTGCTCATAGTCTTCCAAACACTGGCGTACTGCTTCTTCAGATTCAAAAGGATCCACATACATATAGGTCCAGTCTGAAAGAATCTGATTGGTAAAGTAGAAGTCTAGAATATCTTCATAGTGTTCTGCTACCGTCAAATGTTCAACACTACAATAGCGACCGTCCAAGAGAGTGATGTCTGGCATCCTCCCTGGAGTGGCATCCACTAAGCTTGGACCGACCTCTTGTTGGTACTGATTTAAAGGCATAGGTATCTTCCTTTCATAAATAAGAAAAGCCTACACAAAAGTGCAGACTTTAGCTGAATTATTTAGCAACTGGGTATACAGATACTTGTTTTTTGTCGCGACCTTTACGTTCGAAACGTACAACACCTTCAACTTTAGCGAAGAGTGTATCATCACCACCACGGCCTACGTTTACACCTGGGTAGATGTGTGTACCGCGTTGACGGTAAAGGATTGATCCACCTGATACAGTTTGTCCATCAGCTGCTTTAGCTCCAAGACGTTTAGCTTGTGAATCACGACCATTGGAAGTAGAACCCCCACCTTTTTTGTGGGCGAAAAGTTGCAAGTTTTCAAGAGTTTTCAACATAAGATTTGTGTCCTTTCTTAGTGATTAGTCGTTAGCTTACGCGTTGATAGCGTTGATAACAACTTTTGTATAAGGTTGACGGTGACCTTGTTTACGGTGGCTACCTTTTTTAGGTTTGTATTTGAAAGTGACAACTTTCTTTTGTTTACCTTGTTTTTCGATAGTTCCGACAACAGTAGCTCCCTCAACAACTGGAGTACCTACTACAGTTTTATCACCACCGACAAGAACAACTTCGTTAAAAGTTACTTCTGATCCAGCTTCAGCGTTGATTTTTTCAACGTAGATTGCTTGACCTACTTCAACTTTAACTTGTTTTCCACCAGTTTTGATGATTGCGTATGTGCTCATGATGCACCTCCTATTAAAATTTTTAATATATCTGAGGTTTCCCTCTGTGAAGACTCGCCTAGTACTGCGGGGACGAACCCACTTACAAAAACAGTAGTCGTGCGGTTGCACAGGACGTGCATTTAGTCAACGTTACAATTCTATCATTTTTCCCCGATAATGACAAGAGAAAAAGTTTTTTGATTACCCTTATTCTGCCAATTTAAGTTTAATCACCTAATACGCCATCTAGTCCACTCTTACACCATGCTTACCTAGGAAAGTCTTAGCCAAATCTTGCTCAATTTTATCTAAAGAAAGACTCCTATCAGTTATTAAAATCTGATACCGCTCCGTTCCTTCAAAATAGAAATGGTTCAAAGACTGATAGCCATTATTTTCATAAAAAGCCAGACGTTTTAGTCGTTGAGTACGGTTAGAAGCATCCTCTTCATCCATAGGCTCAATCGTAAGCACACATGGTCGTCTTTCTGCTTCTTCCCTACTTGTGCTAAAATTTGACTACCGTAACCCTGCGACTGTTTACTTTCCTCAACCGCAAGAAAGAGTAGGTAGACCAGGTTATTAGTACAGATTGCATAGGTAAAACCAATAAAAACTTCCTGATCAAAATAAGCCAAGAATGATTGCCCATTTTTCAAACTATTCCAAGACAATTGCCGGAGTGGGAGTCTCTCCTCCACAGGGAAAGCCGCTTCATAAAGTGAAGCGACCTTCCTGAATGTTGGTGTCAGAGGACAAATGTTACGAACTTCTAGTGTCATTTCCCTAACCAATAACCTTCTTATAATCTTCTGGTGTCGCCACATGAGCATGCTCACGTTGACGATCAAGCAAATGACTAAGAAAGTCACGGTTCCCCAAGGCTTCTTTAAGTGTTTGTTTAAATTGCCCAGCATTCATAGGTGAGAAAATATTGCTTGGTGCAGTATAATCTGGACCATGGCTTGTGTTCGTAAAAGCTAGGATAAGCAAGTTATTTTCAAAGGCAGCACGTGTCGCCGACAGGATTTCATTTTGGTGGTTAATATCCAAATAGAAATCAGCCTGTTGATAGAGATGCTTAACCTGCTCCGTTGTAATATTCGGATAAAGGCTAACATTACTATATTTAGCTAAATCCATCAGGCGGCTTGACATTTCAGTGATTGCCCCAATATGGTAGTGCATGGTAGGTACTTCACTAACAATGCTTTCCAAGTGTTCAATCTGATCTGAGTTAGTCAAGATAAGTGCTTGATTTTGGAAATTATTCTGACGGGCAAATGGATACATGAAGCCAAGGAAAGCCACACGAGAAGCCTGCTCGGAACTAATCAGTTTTAGAAGATTTGTGTAAGCTGTGTATTCTTGCACAACAATCTTAGTTTGACGGTGATTGCTATCAAGAAGGAGACGCATGTTCCCAGGAACAGTGTCAGTAATAGGCTCTTGCCAGAAGAGGACATCTTGACCAGTATTTGGAAGATTCATAGCTGTCAAGAAAGGTGTTGATAAGGAGTTATAAAGGATACGCCGCAAATCATAACCAGCTTCTTTAAGATAAAAGACTACAAACTCTGATTTATTTTTGAAAATGTAGACCTTGTCTTTCCAATTCAAGATAACGTCTTTGGTCAAATGGTTAACGACGATAACTTCCTTGTTGTCTGGAGTGAAATAACTAGTAATGGTCGCTTCTTGCTTAATATTGTAAGTTGTTTGTGAGAAACGATACCCCTTGTTATTGTAGTGATCAGTCACACGCAAGCGACCCGACTCATCATACCAATCCACAGCTTTAACTAGACGCTGATGAGCAGGATGCGCATAGTGAATATGGCCACGTTTCTTATCAAAACGGAAGATTTCCGCGTTGCTATTTGTTCCTAAAATTTCCCAATAATCAGGCACGGGTACTTGATTAAAGTAAAGTGCAGAACCCTGAACCTTATCAAAGCCTGTGAAAAAAAGGTAAGGTGAGGTCACATCGCTAGGTAGAAAGCCATTATCTGAAAGACAAACTGTTGTATTCACATAGCCAGCGACAATCAGCGAGTAATGGAGATCCCAACTACCTTGACTATAGTATTCAAATAAATTAATCATGATCAGTCATCTCCCTTACTAAGTTAAGCCACTTCTGCTCGATTTCCTCTGTCAAAAAGCCTTTAGCGATATCATAAGAGACTTGATGAATATGATCTAAATCTGAACGATTGAAGAAAGCTACAATTTTCTCTGCCAAGGCTGCTACAATAGCAGGCTCATCATCTTTTTCAAATCGAGGGATTAAGTAACCATTTTCATTATCCTTGATAAACGTTTGGTTTCCATAACGGACATCAAAACCAATCATACCAAGGCCCGAACCAACAGCTTCTAGAAGTGTCAAGCCAAAACCTTCACTCTTAGAACCTGATAGGTAAAGTTCGTAATCCTTGTAGACTTCTATTAAATCCTGGTGACCCTTGAGATGGATGTAATCCTGAGCTTGATTTTCCTCGATGATTGCCTTAAGCTTGGCTTCTTCAGCACCTGTACCAAAGATATCAAAGTTAACTTGTGGCAGACTTTCTTTAGCCTTGACAACAGCCTTAACCAGCCAATCCACGTGCTTTTCATTGGCCAAACGTGAAGCTGTGATGATTGAGAATGGTTTACGCTCTCCTTCAGGCTCTCTCAGTTTATCCACACTTCCCACAGGAATCGTTACGATATGAGGTTTAAATGGTGTATATTTGTTGAACTGATCTAGCATAATGCTACGTTGACACTCTGTCGCTGTGATGAAGAAATCAACCTTATCTGCATTGCTGAATTGGTACTCATAGAAGTTATTCCAAAGAATAGTCTTGTCTGTCACAGCATTTTCACTAAAGTGCTCTGCATGGACAACAACTCCAAGCTTAGCTGGTTTAGTATTACGGAAAACAGCCTGTCCTGTACCAGTTGCACGGTCCAAAATGACAATGTCTTGATCGGTTAGACCTAGTTGAGACATAAAGTAGGCAATAAACTCCTGCTTGGAAGACAAAATCTTATCTGGGAAACGGAAGACACTATCCTTACCATCAACAATCTCATCGTAAGCAATACTGCCATCTTCATTGAAGAAACGGCGTTGATAGAGGTGAGCCTTATTATCTACCGGTGTGTAGTACTCTGTAAACATCTTAGTATATGAATAAAAGTCTTTACGAATTAGGCAGCCACGCGATACTTTTTCCACACGATGGACAATATCTTCACCCTCTTTACGCAAATAAGCGGCGTAAAAAATATCTTCCTTGGTACAAAAGAGTTTAACCACTTTGCCATTAATCTCACGACGCGTAATGTCATAAGGAATTTCCTTTTCCAAATCCTTGACAGTATAGGTCGTTGGGGCAATCTTAAGGTCTGTAAAATAGCTGTAAAGCCAGATGATATCTTCATCTGAAAATCCCATGTTACGGGTCAAATCAGAAAGATTGTCCTGCAAGAACATATCCATAAAGACAAACTTAGCCTTAATACCTGTGTTTTTAAAAATTGTAGAACGGTAGGCCTGGGCATACTCAACACCACTTGATGCCCAACCGATTCCTAAATTGATGTTATAAACAGTCATGCAGTTTCCTTTCTAGGTAAAAGTTCAACAGCGACATTTCTTTTCCGATATAGCTAACTCTAATGATACCTGGGCGATAACAAACTGTCCCTATATACTCTTAGACTAAAGTAAGTCTTCAATAAGTGTATCCACTTCGTCTTGCGCTTCTTCAATAGGTGTGATTTCAGTCACCATGATTCCTGCAACCGCACGTTCAACTAATCTTTCAACATCCATACGACCTTCATATCGTTCAACGTTCTTGATTTTTGGATTAGTTTTTGGACGGTCAGGTGCAAAAATAGTACAGCAATCCTCAAAAGGTTGGATTGAGATATCAAATGTGTCGATTTTTTGTGCCAAATCAATGATTTCCAACTTGTCCATAGTAACAACTGGGCGAATCACGGGCGTGCAGGTTACAGCATTGATAGCCTGCATAGACTCCATAGTCTGACTGGCAACCTGTCCAAGACTCTCACCATTGATGATCACGAGACCACCGCGTTCTTCACGAATTCGGTCTGTAATACGCATCATAAAGCGACGTGTCAGGGTCATCAAATAAGCCTCTGGTGCTTTTTCTTTGATTTCCTCTTGAATCTCAGTAAATGGTACTTCTATGAACTGAATATTACCACCAAACTTGGTCAACTTACGGGTCAAGTCTCGAGCCTTTTTAAGTGCACCAGGACTTGTATAAGGTGGGCTTGCAAAGTGAACAGCCTCGATATCCACACCACGTTTAAGGGCTAAATAACCTGCAACAGGCGAATCAATCCCACCTGAAAGCATGAGCATTCCTTTACCAGCAGTCCCTACAGGTAATCCACCTGCTCCCTTAATTTCTTCATGAGAAATATAAGCGGCCTCAGCACGAATTTCTACCTTCAGATTAACATCTGGCCCCTTCATCTGTGCCTTAATGCCAGGAAATGCATCAATTACAGCATTTCCTAAAGTAAGGTTGAGCTCGCGACTATCTAAAACAAAGTCGTGATCACTACGTTTGGCAGTCACCTTAAAGGTGAGGCCGTCACGATAGAGGCCAGTCATAATGTCTTGAACAGCTTTTTTCAATACTTCGACATCTTTTTCAAATTTGTAAACAGGGCTAAAGGCCTGAATCCCGAAAATCTGCTTCAAAGACTCTGCGACTGGTTCGTAGTCTGTGCCATTGAGATAGATGTGTCCACGGTCTCGATCAAAAGTCACTTTAACTTCTGGATAGATGGATAGGACATCCTTGATATTATTTTTTAGTTTATTGATAAAGCGCATACGGTTCTTGCCCTTGGTAGACAATTCACCATAGCGAACCATAATTTCTGAATATGTTAGTGTCATTCCTTTTCCTTTTAAATTTGAATTTAGTTTTATATTTAATCAATTAAATCTTGCTATCTCACTTTTTGTGTCTTGGCGTAGACATGCTTGAAAATCGTGAGAAACTGTTCCACCTGTCCCATATCATTGTCATCATCAAGACTTATACGAACGGCCGTTTGAGCTAACTTAGTCGGTACACCCATAGAAATAAGGGTCCCCGCTGGCTTACCTGCCTTGGATGAACATGCCGAGGTCGTTGAAATATAGATTTGATACTCTTCAAAAGCATGGACAATAACTTCACCACGAACACCCTTGATTCCAAAGGTCAAAATATTGGGAGCAAAGTCCTCACCCTCACCTGAGAAAATAGTAATATCCTCGTACTTAGCCAATTCGTCAAAGATAATCTTTTTCATCTTGGCAATTTTCGGAAGAGAAAACGCCTCTTTGTCAGTGACTAAGCGCAAGGCCTTAGCCATACTCGCAATGCCTGCTACATTTTCAGTCGTTGAACGAAGGTCTTTTTCTTGACCACCACCTGTTAAGAACGGCGTAATCTTTTTGCCAGCTTTCTTGTAGACAAAACCGACACCTCGAACGGCATGAAACTTATGACCAGAAAAAGTTGCAAAGTCAACACGGTCTGTTAAATAAGCTGATATAGGAATCTTCCCAATAGCCTGAACAGCATCCACATGGAAAGATATGGTAGGCTCATTAGCTAGAAGAGCTGAAATTTCTTGGATGGGTTGGATTGAGCCGATTTCGTTATTAACGGCCATAACCGAAACCAAGATAGTGTCAGGGCGTAATAGTCCAGCAAGAGCTTCCACATCTACGAAACCTTGTGCATTAACGGGTATATAGGACACTTCAAAACCATGCTCTGAAAGCCATTTAGCAGATTTTTTTACCGCAGGGTGTTCAATATCGGAAACGATGATATGTTTGCCATAAGGCTCTTTTTCGAAGGCCACACCCTTGATAACCCAATTGTCTCCTTCGGTTCCACCAGACGTAAAGAAAATCTCATCGGCTGATTTTCCAATGAGGTCCGCAACTTGCTTACGAGAAGCCTCCAAAATACGTGTCGCAGATGTTCCTAATTGGTGTAAACTGGATGGATTCCCAAAAATTTTCGTGGACACTTCCTGATAGGTTCTAAGTGCCTCTGGATAGGGCATGGTTGTGGCTGAATTATCAAAATAAATCATGTTTTTTCCTCAAATAATAGTTACTCCCTATTATAGCATAATTTTTTTAGCATTTTTTGAGAGAAAATCATATAATAGAGAGTACGAAATATTTTTAAGGAGAGAATCATGTCTGAAAATTACTCACGTCGTAACCATTCATCAAAAGAAGAAAAAAAATCTGCACCAAAGGTGACCAAACACGTTACAAAAGGCTTCACTGTCTTCCAAAAAGTACTCACTGTTATCGGGACAATCTTGTCAATCATTGTTGCTTCCATCACTATCATGAATTTCACATCATCTAAAAAAAAGGACACTTCTGATTCATCATCCAATCAGTCAACTGTGGTCATTAAAGAAGGCAACAATAAGACCCAAGAATCAAATGTCGCTTCATCTAGCCATGGCAATGCAACTGACTCAGAAACAGAGACAAGCAGCCAAGCTGGTAATAACACCTATTCTTCATCAGCAGACAAAACAACTGGTGGAAATACAACTACTTCTTCATCCGCAGCCACTGCAGACAAAACAACTGGTGGAAATACAACTACTTCTTCATCCGCAGCCACTGCAGACAAAACAACTGGTGGAAATACAACTGGTGGAAATACAACGGGCAATACGACAACTGGTGACGCCACAACTGGTGGCGCTGTTTCCAACTAAACTAAAGAAAAGGTTAGGAAACCCCTGACTTTTTTCTATAATCCTATGAACTATACAGAAACTCTAAATTTCATCCACTCCTTCAAAGGCAATGGACGTCGCCCCCAGCTTAAACGTATGCGCTGGCTCCTGAAACAAGCTGGAAATCCCCAAATACACTATCCAACAGTCCATATTGTCGGAACCAATGGTAAAGGCTCAACGACTAGCTACCTACAAAATATCCTAACAAAATCAGGCTATCAGGTCGGGACCTTTACCTCCCCTTATATTACTCGCTTTAACGAACGTATTAGTATCAACGGCACAGAGATTCCGGACAAGGATCTGATTAACATTGTTGAGAAAGCTCGAGTTTTTCTCAATGATTTAGAAAACAACACTGATTTAGGTCGACCAACGGAATTCGAATTGGTCACCTTACTCATGTTTCTCTACTTCGACCTTAAACAGGTTGATATTGCTATCATTGAAGCAGGGATTGGGGGACAGCTTGATTCAACCAATGTGCTTTCGCCGGAGCTTGTCATCTGCACTTCAATTAGCTTTGATCACACTGAAACTTTGGGCGATAGCCTAATAGATATTGCTAGACATAAAGCGGGCGTCATGCGAGAAAACACTCCTATATTACTCGGTCGCGTTTCTGAAGAAGTTTCACATCTCTTCAAACAAAAATCCCAGGAACTTCAGGCTCCTATAGCAAACATTGATCGAGAAATCCAGCTTCTTTCCACAGACAATCAAACTCTTCGAGTTATTTATAGTGATTGGGAGAGCCCAAATCTTAGTCTCCCCATGCTAGGAAAACATCAGGAAAATAATACTGGCCTAGCTGTCACTGCTGCCCATCTCTTGACTCAAAGATTTCCTAAGATTACCAATCAAAGCATTCAAGATGGTATTTGTGACACACACTGGCCTGGTCGTAGTGAGTGGATTGGAAACAACATTTACCTAGATGGTGCCCATAATCCTCAAGGAATTGCCAGCCTAAAACAGGTATTAAAAGATAACTTTGCCAACCGTCGAATTCACATCCTCTTTGCAGGACTTCGACGAAAACCTTTGACTGACTTACTTGATGAGCTTAAAGACTATCATATAACAGTAACCTCCTTCAATTTCTTTGAGGCACTGCCCTTGGATGATTACCCTCAACACTTAGAACGCTCAACTGACTACAGAGACTGGTTAACCCAATCTGAGTCTGCAAATTCTGATAATTTATTTGTCGTCACTGGATCCCTTTACTTTATTTCAGAAGTCAGGAACTACCTAATCAACGAAAAAAAGGCCTAAAGGCCTTTTTTCGTTAAGACAAGCCAAAGTGACACAAAAGATATAGGTTACCATTTAGCCACAAAAAGTCTATCCATTTAAGTAGACAGACTTCACCTATTTATCTCATTGTTACAAACTCTTCTGAACCGGTTGGATGAATGGCAACCGTATTATCAAAATCAGCCTTAGTTGCTCCCATCTTAATAGCCACAGAGAATCCTTGAATCATCTCATCGACACCATAACCAATACCGTGAAGACCGATGATTTTTTCATCCTCACCTAGCGTTACTAATTTCATGGTTGACAGCTGACGATTATCCCCAAGAGCCGTATACATTGGAGTGAAACTAGATTTATAGACCTTGATATTCTCTGCACCATATTTAGCAATTGCCTTTTCCTCAGTCAACCCAATAGCACCAATGGCCGGATGACTAAAGACCACAGTAGCTACATCTGTGTAATCAAGCTTAGCATCAACTTTATTATTGAAAAGTCGCTCTGACAATTGTCGACCAGCCTTCACTGCAACTGGAGTCAAATCAAGTTTACCAGTCACATCTCCAAGAGCATAGATACCAGGAACAGATGTGTTTTCAAACTCATCTGAATAAATGTTACCTCGTTCAGTCAACTCAACGCCTGTCTTTTCAAGACCAAAGCCAGAAGTATTCGCTGCACGTCCGACAGCCCAGATAAGGCAATCAACTGTAATAGTTTCTTCATTGTCAAAGCTAATAGTCAGAGAATCGTCTGCATTTTTCACTACCTCTGTTGCATTAGCATGCATATGAAGTGTAGGGCCAGACTTAGCCATCTCATCAACTAAAACATCGATAATGTCTTTATCAAAGGTACGCAATGGGCGATCCTTACGAACAAATAGGTGAGTATCACTGCCAAGAGCATTGAGAACGCCGGCAACTTCGACTGCGATATAGCCAGCACCAATAACAGCTGTACGTTTTGGCACCTCATCTAGCTCAAAGAAACCATCTGAGGTAATTCCGTATTCACTGCCTGGAATATTTGGATAAAGGGGATGACCACCTGTTGCAATTAGGATATGTGGTGCTGTATAAAGCTCGCCCGCTACTTCAACCGTATGAGTGTCAACAAATCTTGCATACTCGTATACACGTTCAACGCCATTGCTATCAAAACCACGCTCATAAGAACCATGGATACGGTCGATATAAGCCTGACGATTGGCCTTAAGCGTTGCAAAATCAAATTTATTAAGCGTCACATCAAAACCATACTCGCCTGCATAACGGTGAAGGGTTTCAGCAACCTGAGCACCATACCACATGACCTTTTTAGGCACACAACCTACATTAACACAGGTACCACCGACCTCTTTCCCTTCAAAGAGAATAACCTTAGCACCATGCATAGCAGCACGATTGGCACTGGCAATACCACCAGAACCACCACCAATGACAATATAATCGTATTCTTTTACCATATTTTACCTCTTATGTTTCTTTATACAGCGTATTAGCTACTAGATAAGCCATTTCTGCCTAAATTTTATCATAAAATAGGTACCCTGACAAAAATCTGCTACGACACAAAAAACAATCCCGTCACAACGAGATTGTTCTGTCAAATCTTATTTATCAAGTGGTTTGCGAAGGAATCCGAAGAGGATACCTGATACCACAGCACCAATCAAGATGAAGATAAGGTAGAGAAGAGCATTTGATGTGAGGGCAATAACGAAGATACCTCCGTGTGGTGCCATCAATTTGATTCCTGCCATACCTACAAGAGCACCTGTAAGGGCTGAACCGACGATAAAGCTTGGGATAGCGCGTGCTGGGTCAGCTGCACCAAATGGAATCGCACCTTCAGTGATGAATGAGAGTCCCATAACAATGTTTGTCAAACCAGAGTTGCGTTCTTCTTCAGTAAATTTATCTTTAAACAAGAGTGTCGCTACAAAGACTGCCAATGGAGGAACCATACCAGCTGCCATAACTGCTGCCATGACAACTGAACCACCTGAAGTTACTGTTGCTGCGAGAGTACCTGTACCAAAGACGTAAGCTGCTTTGTTGACTGGTCCACCCATATCAACTGCCATCATACCTCCAACAAGGAGACCAAGGAGAACTGCTGAGCTTCCTGACAAGCTTGACAAGAAGTTATTAAGACCAGTATTAATTGCTGCCATTGGGATATTGACTGCTAACATCAAGAAACCTGTAGCAAATACACCAATAAGTGGTAAGAGCAAGATAGATCGGATTCCTTCCAGAGCACGTGGAATACCTGCCAAGAGTTTGCGAAGAACAAGGATAACACCACCTGCAAGGAAACCACCAACAAGAGCTCCAAGGAAACCTGAAGATACACCGGCAAGTGAAAGGGTTGCTTTACCACCTGCAGCAAACGGAACTCCACCAAAGGCAGCACCACTTGAAGCGATAGCACCAGCTACGAAACCTGAAACCAAACCTGGTTTCTCAGCGATAGAGTAAGCAATGTAACCTGCAAGCACTGGAAGCATAAAGCCAAAGGCAGCGCCACCAATTGCTTTGAATTGAGCAGCAATTTCGTGGTAAGAACCAAGTTGTGACAATTGATCTTTAGGAACACCCATGATTTGGTCAAGCAAGAAGGCAAGCGCAATCATGATACCACCACCGATAACGAATGGAAGCATTTGTGATACCCCACTCATTAAGTGTTTATAGAAGGCACCACCGAGGCTCAATTTCTCTGTTGATTCTTGAGCAGCTCCGGCATTTTCAGCGTGGAAAACTTCAGCTTTACCGTCCAAGATGTTTTGGATTAATTCTTGAGGTTGACGAATAGCTGCAGCAACTGGTTTAGAAATCAATTTCTTACCATTAAAGCGTGCTGTTTCAACTGCCTTGTCCGCTGCAATGATAACACCAACAGCCTTGTTGATTTCTTCAGCGGTCAATGGTGTTCCAACACCTGAGGCACCGTTAGTTTCAACACGAACATTGACACCCATTTTTTCACCTGTTTTAATCAATGATTCTTCAGCCATGTAAGTGTGAGCAATACCGGTCGTACAAGCTGTTACTGCTACAATAAGTGGTTTGTCGCTTGAAGCTGCTTCTTTAACAGCTTGTGCTTTCTTAGCTTCCTCAGCTTGCGCTTCTTCTTCGCCAATATTAAACGCTTCAATCACTTCATCCGCAGATGTTACCTGACGCAAGCGGTCTGCAAAACCATCTTGCATGAGGTATTTTGACAATTCAGCAAGTGCAGCCAAGTGAATGTCATTTGCCCCCTCTGGAGCTGCAATCATAAAGAAGAGATCGGTAGGTTGACCATCAAGTGATTCGTAATCCACACCTTTATTAGATTTAGCAAAAAGTACAGTTGCTTCTTTTACTGCAGCATTTTTACTGTGTGGCATAGCAATTCCATCACCCAAACCAGTTGATGTTTGTGCTTCACGAGCCATAATGCCTGATTTGAAAACATCAAAGTCAGTCACGACACCATTATCAACCAAGCTGTTAATCATTTCATCAATAGCAGCTTCCTTTGTAGTTGCTTGAAGGTCGAGCAACATGACTTTTTTGTTCAGTAAGTCCTGAATTTTCATAGTTTTTCTACCTCTACTTTATTATATGTTTCTTTAATAAATTCAATTGTCGCCAAATCATCTGAGAAAGCTGTAGATGTTCCACATGCTACCCCCCACTTGAGAGCCTCAATTGGGTCCCCTGATTTGACAAATTCACCAGTGAAACCAGCAACCATTGAGTCACCTGCACCAACAGAGTTCTTCACTTTTCCCTTGATTGGTTTGGCAAAGTATGCAGCCTCTGGTGTGACAAGCAGAGCTCCATCACCTGCCATTGAAATAATAACGTTTTGCGCCCCCTTAGCAAGAATTTCACGCGCATATTTTTCAACATCAGCCAAACCATTAAGTTTAACATTGAAAATGGCTTCAAGTTCATGGTTATTTGGCTTAACCAAGAGCGGTTGGTAGACCAATGAATCAAGCAAGGTTTGTCCTTCAAAGTCACAAACCACCTGTGCCCCAGTTTCACGAACCAGTGGAATCAATTTGTTATAGACCTTGTTTCCAAGATTGCTTGGTGCAGATCCAGCAAAAACAACCACATCGTCAGCACTTACACTTGAAAGGATAGCTTCAAGCTCAGCTAACTGATAATCATTGATGACAGGTCCAGTACCGTTAATTTCAGTTTCTTGGTCAGCCTTGATTTTAACATTGATACGTGTATCTTGATCGACAGCTACAAACTTAGTTTTAATACCTTCAGCATCCAAACTATCTGTAACAAAACGTCCTGTAAAACCACCGATGAAGCCCGTAGCAGTATTGTCAATTCCTAAACGTTGTAGAATACGGCTGACATTAATACCCTTACCACCAGCGAATTTATCATCACTCTCCATACGGTTAACTTCACCAATCTCTACCTTGTCGATACGAACAATGAAGTCGATTGATGGGTTTAGTGTTACAGTATAAATCATACTTCAATAACCCTCGTTTTCTCTTTTAATTCTTTAAGGAGCCCTTCTTCCGAAGCATTTGTGATTATGGTTACTTTCTCAACCTCGGCTACCTTAGCATAGGTAATCTGACCAAGTTTAGAGGTATCAGCTAGAACATAGGCTTTTTGCGCATTAGCTATCACTGTTCGTTTAATAACTGCCTCTTCCATATCTGGCGTTGTGAAATAATTGGCATCAACTCCATTAGCACCAATGAAAGCACAATCAAAATTCAGTTGTCTGATTTGTTCCAGAGCTGTACTTCCAATAGAGGCATCTGTTGAATGTTTAACCTTACCACCAATAATCCTAGTACTAATACCGAGATCTACCAGCTTAACAGCATGATAGATAGAATTAGTCACAACCGTCACCTGACGATTGCTCAAATGTGGAATCAAAAGTTCATTCGTTGTACTAGCCTCAAGAAAAACGACATCACCTTCCTTAATCAAATCGGCAGCATAGCCAGCTAATTGAGCCTTTTCTTGAACATTTCTGATAGCTTTTTGGCTATTGGCAATTTCTTCCTTTAGACTATGAATACTTTCAGCACCACCATGAACACGTTTAAGTTTGCCATCTGCCGCTAACTCATCCAAGTCACGACGAATTGTCGACTCAGACGTATCACTTAATAAAACTGTCAGGTTTTCCAAAGTGACAAAACCATCTTGTTTCAACTGAGACAAGATAATCTGCTTACGTTCAGACTTTAGCATAGTCTCTCCTTCTGTAATCGTTTACAAAATCTATTATACTAAATTTATAATAGATGTCAATAAAGAACCTCAAAAAAAATCAAAATATTTCATTATAAAACGCTAACCTATCAAAATGAAGCAATTTGATAAGAAAGTTCATACATTTTTAACAGGGCTAATCTTTTCACTTTTACTACAAAATAAAAAAAGCCTTTCGGCTTTCTTATCTTATTTGGCTCTATAATTTCTGTAGTGGGTAAAACCTGCTAAGAAGTTATGGAGCTTTTGAGTATACAAAAAGTCCCATCTGACTTAAAATTTAAAGCGACGAAACCATAAATAGAAAGAATCATATGAGACAACTCTATCATACTACAGAATTAATCGGAATTAAAGACAAAAATATCACTTTAACTAAAGTTTTTCAACACGAGACACATATTGAGGTGCAAGCTACACTTGATTACACTCCTCCTAAGTATTGTCATTGTCAAGGAAAACAAATCAAATACGACTTTTAAAAGCCTTATAAGATTCCTTTTATTGAGATTGGTGGACTCCCTAGTCTTATTCGTTTGAAGAAGAGAAGATTTCAATGCAAAGACTGCCCTAAAGTGACGGTTTCTGAGACCTCCCTTGTTCAGAAGAACTGTCAAATCTCTGAATTAGTGAAGCAGAAAACAGCTCAACTCTTGCTTAATCGAGAAGCTTTGACGCACATCACTGAAAAACTTGCCATCTCGACCTCAACTGTGTATCGTAAGCTTAAACAATTTCAGTTCAAGGATGACCATTCTACCTTACCTGAAGTACTGTCTTGGGATGAATTCTCTTATCAAAAGGGAAAGCTAGCCTTTATTGCTCAGGATTATGAGACTAAGAAAATTATCACTATTCTTGATAACAGACGACAAACAACCATTCGTAGTCACTTTTTCAAATACTCTAAAGAAGCTCGAGAAGGGGTGAAAATTGTTACTATGGATATGTCTGGTAATTACATCCCTTTAATCAAAACTATTTTTCCCAATGCTAAAATTGTTCTTGACCGTTTTCACATTGTCCAACATATGAACAGAACGCTAAAACAGACACGCATTCAAATAATGAAATAATTTGAGAAGAAGTCTCTTGAATATCGTGTTCTAAAATATTACTGGAAACTCATTCAAAAGGATAGTCGAAAACTATTACCTGACGCCTTTTATTCGAGGACTTTCAGGGAAACCTTAACACCTAAAGAGTGTTTAGACAAGATTTTTAAACACAACAATTTTTTGGATTAATTCAGGAAGCTTTACCTCAACTCAATCACTCATTTAAAACAACTCTAACAACTTTTAAAAACGTATTTACATCGCTTTGAACAGCAAAAAAGCGAGAACATCATTTGTTCTCGCTAGAGCTTAACTTTGCCACCCTCTACAGTTGACAAAGAGCCTCTTATTTGGCATAGTCAACCGCACGGAATTCACGAATGACTGTAACCTTAATATTTCCTGGGTAATCCAAGTTTTTCTCAATTTGTTCACGTATCTTGTGAGACAAGATCGTAACTTCATCATCTGAGATTTTATTTGGATGAACCATAATACGAATTTCACGACCAGCTTGAAGGGCGAAGCTTGTTTGAACACCGTCAAAGCTTGATGCAATCTCTTCCAAATCACGAAGGCGTTTGACATAATTCTCAACGGATTCATTACGAGCTCCTGGGCGAGCCGAACTCAAAGCATCTGCTGCAGCTACAATAACTGCAATCACACTCTCAGGTTCCACATCTCCATGGTGGCTGGCAATGGCATTAACCACGACTGGATGCTCTTTATACTTACGTGCAAACTCAGTACCAATCTCAACGTGACTACCTTCGACCTCTTTGTCAATAGCTTTCCCCATATCATGAAGAAAACCAGCACGACGAGCTAGAGCCACATTCTCACCCAATTCACTGGCCATAATACCTGCTAGTTTACCAACTTCAACTGAGTGACGAAGTACGTTTTGACCATATGAAGTACGGAACTGCAATCGTCCCATAATCTTGATTAGGTCAGGGTGGAGATTCATAGCCCCAATTTCGTAAGCTGCCTCTTCACCATATTCGCGGATACGGTTATCCATTTCCTTACGACTCTTCTCAACCAACTCCTCAATACGAGCTGGATGGATACGTCCATCCTTAATCAAGGCTTCGAGAGTCATGCGAGCAATCTCACGACGGACTGGATCAAAACCAGAAAGAACAACCACTTCTGGAGTATCATCGATGATAACATCAATACCTGTTAAGCTTTCAAGGGTACGAATGTTACGCCCCTCACGGCCAATGATACGACCTTTCATATTATCATCTGGGAGGTGAACAGTGGTTACGGTTTGTTCAGTAACATAATCCCCAGACAAACGTTGCATAGCTTGCGCCAACAAGTTTTTGGCCTTCTTATCAACAGTATCTTTGATCTGTGCTTCTGCATCTTTGATACGTGTTGCAATCTCATGAGTAAGATTATTTTCAGTCTCTGTTAAGATTACCTCACGCGCCTCTGCAATGGTCATTTGACCAATACGTTCAAGTTCAGCTTGCTTCTCAGCCTCCAACTGAGTCACATTCTCTTCACGCTCATTAAGATGTTTAGATTTGTCAGCAAGACTCTGCTCTTTTTTCTCGAGGGCGAGTTCTTTACTTGATAGATTTTCATCCTTACGATCAAGGCTGGTTGCACGTTCTGTTAAACGATTCTCCATTTGTTTAAGCTCTTGACGTTCAGATTTGAATTCTTCTTCAATATCTTCTCGATATTTTCTAGCTTTCTCTTTTGCCTCTAACAAGAGCTCTTTACGTTGAGCCTTACTTTCGCGTTCAGCAGTTACACGTAGATGATCTGCATCATGTTCTGCCTGACTACGAAGATTCACAGCGTCTTGTTCTGCCTTTAGCAAGATAGTTTCTGCTTGTTCCTTAGCTTTGCTAAGTTTGATAGAAATTGCTAAATATCCAACGACTAAACCAATGAGTGCAAAGACAACTAAAATTATCATGTTTATCATGTCTTTACCTCAACTTTTCTAAGGTTTCCCTAAAGAAAACCGCCTCTAGTTTATCATATTTATAGCTTTTTCTCAAATAAATACTAGAACTTTAAACTGATTTTGTGGTATCATAACTCTATAGAATAGGGAGGTATTACCATGCCAAAAGACGTTACTGTTGAAAGTTTTGAACTTGATCACACTATTGTAAAAGCACCTTATGTCCGTCTTATTTCAGAGGAAGTTGGACCTAAAGGAGATATCATCACAAACTTTGATATCCGTTTGATTCAACCTAATGAAAATAGTATTGATACAGGTGGTCTTCATACTATCGAACACCTACTCGCTAAACTGATCCGTCAACGTATCGATGGCCTTATTGATTGCTCACCATTTGGTTGCCGTACAGGTTTCCATATGATCATGTGGGGAAAACAAGATCCTACGGAAATTGCCAAAGTTATCAAATCTAGTCTTGAAGCTATTGCAAACGAAATTACTTGGGAAGATGTTCCAGGAACTACTATTGAATCTTGTGGTAACTATAAGGATCACAGCCTTCATTCAGCTAAGGAATGGGCTAAACTTATCCTTGAACAAGGCATCTCAGACCAAGCCTTCGAACGTCATACCGTCTAAAAAACATTGGGATATAGTTCCCAATGTTTTTTAATATTTTCTAAAACGTTGATAACGCGCTTCAAGTAAGTCTTCTGTTGTTAATTGGCTTAATTCTGCCAACTCGTCTACGATGGCTGTCTTAATCGCTTCAATAATTTCACTAGTAAAATAGCCACGCTCTGGGATAACCTTATCAACGATTCCCATGTTAAGCAACTCGCCTGATGTAATCTTCATCAACTCTGCCGCCTCTTCTGAACGTGAGCCGTCTTTCCAGAGGATAGTTGCAAATCCTTCAGGACTCAAGATAGAATAGATGGTATTTTCAAGCATCCAAACCTTATCGGCTACTGCCAAGGCAAGAGCTCCTCCCGAACCACCTTCACCAATGATAATGGCAATAATTGGCACCTTAAGATCGCTCATTTCCATAAGGTTACGAGCAATAGCCTCACCCTGTCCACGTTCCTCTGCTCCGACACCAGGATAAGCACCTGCAGTATTGATAAAGGTAACAACTGGACGACCAAACTTTTCAGCCTGTTTCATAAGGCGAAGAGCCTTACGATAGCCCTCCGGATGAGGTTGACCAAAGTTACGATTGAGATTATCTTGTAGGTTTTTACCTTTTTGGATACCCACTACTGTAACGGCTTGGCCATTTAAGCGACCAATACCGCCGATAACGGCACCGTCATCACGGAAATTACGGTCACCATGAAGTTCGATGAAATCATCAAAGATTTCTTTAGCAAAGTCCAAGGCCGTTAAACGGCCTTGATCACGTGCTTCTTTTAAAATACGTGCTACGTCACTCATTGAACACCTCCATGGAATGATAAGAGCGTGGCAATAGTATCAGCCAACTCTGTACGTTTGACAATGGCATCAACAAAACCATGTTCCTGAAGGAACTCGGCCTTTTGGAAATCATCTGGCAAAGTTTCACGAACTGTATTTTCAATGACACGACGACCTGCAAAGCCAATCAAAGTTTGTGGCTCAGCCAAGATGATATCGCCTTGCATGGCAAAACTTGCTGTAACCCCGCCAGTGGTTGGATCTGTCAAGACAGTCAAGTACAGCAAGCCAGCGTTTGAATGACGTTTTACAGCAGCTGAAATCTTAGCCATTTGCATCAAACTCATGATTCCCTCTTGCATACGGGCACCACCAGAAGCTGTAAAAATAACTACTGGAAGTTTTTCCAAAATCGCATACTCAAAGAGTTTTGTGATTTTTTCACCAACAACGGTTCCCATTGAAGCCATGATAAAGTTGGAATCCATGATAGCCAAGGCTGTTTTTTGTGCCTTTATAGTTGCAACACCCGTCACAACTGCTTCATCAAGACCTGTTTTTTCCTTGGTGGCAGCTAGCTTCTCCATATAACCTGGGAAATTTAATGGATTTTCAGTTTTAATACCTGTAAATAATTCTTGGAAAGATCCCTCGTCAACCGTTAAATCAAGACGTTCTTTTGCGGAAATACGGAAGGCATAAGAACAGTTTGGACAGATTTTAGCTTGTCCCAAGTCCTTTTGATAAATAGCTTGCTTACAGCCAGGACATTTGGCAAAAAGATCATCTGGTACTTCTGGAACATGGTGATCAACCCCATTACGTACATAACGGTTAGGATTTATACGGATATACTTTTCTTTTCGATCAAATAATCCCATAAACTCTATCCCTCACGATTCTGATATTCTGGTAGGAAAGTTTCCATCAAGAATGATGTGTCATAATCTCCAGCGATAACGCTACGGTCTGAAATCAAATCTAACTGGAAGTCAGCATTTGTCACAACTCCATCGATTTCAAACTCGTAAAGAGCACGTTGCATCTTCATGAGTGCCTCAAATCGATTTTCTCCATGAACAATGATTTTTGCAATCATTGAATCATAGTAAGGTGGAATGGTATAGCCTGGATAGACAGCACTGTCCACACGAAGACCAACACCACCACTAGGTAGGTAGAGATTGCTAATTTTCCCTGGGCTTGGTGCAAAGTTGAACTTAGGATTTTCCGCATTGATACGACACTCAATGGCATGTCCCTTGATTTCAATATCATCTTGAGACACAGATAATTTTTCACCTGCAGCAATACGGATTTGTTCTTTAACAATATCCACACCACTTACAAATTCAGTAACTGGGTGCTCAACTTGAACACGAGTATTCATTTCCATAAAGTAAAACTGACCTGATTTTTCATCAAGAAGAAACTCGATAGTACCCGCATTTTCATAATTAACAGCCTTAGCAGCACGAACAGCCGCAGACCCAATTTCATGACGAAGTGTCTTACCAATGGCAACAGAAGGTGATTCTTCCAAGACCTTTTGGTTATTACGTTGAAGAGAACAGTCACGCTCACCTAGGTGAACAATATTACCGTAGCTATCTCCCAAAATTTGAACCTCAATATGACGAGCTGGGTAAATAACTTTCTCAATATACATTGCCCCATTGCCAAAGGATACTTTAGCTTCCTGTGACGCAGATTCGAAGGCAGGAGCTAACTCTTCTTTAGTGTTGACCTTACGAATTCCTTTACCGCCACCACCTGCAGAAGCCTTAAGCATCACTGGGTAACCTAGACGATTGGCAACTTCTAAAGCCTCTTCAGCCGTAAAGACTTCACCATCTGAACCAGGGATTACAGGGACATTAGCCCTAATCATTTCAGCGCGAGCATTGATTTTATCACCCATTTTGTCCATAATCTCACCTGAAGGACCAATAAACTTGATGTTCATTTCCTCACAGAGAGTAGCAAATTTAGAGTTTTCACTCAAGAAACCAAACCCTGGATGAATAGCTTGAGCCTCAGTTACAGTAGCTGCTGACAAGACACGGTTCATATTCAAATAAGAATCAGTTGATTTTGCCGGACCAATACAGATAGCTTCATCAGCAAGCATAGTATGGAGAGAATCCTTATCCGCCTCAGAATAGATAGCGACCGTTTGGATACCCAATTCACGCGCTGCACGGATAATACGCACTGCAATTTCACCACGATTGGCAATCAATAATTTTTTAAACATAAAACAAGATAACATCAGACATCTTTATGATAGTCTGTGTTGATTTCCTTTCTATGTGATAGACCAATGTCTAAAGAAAAATCCTTTCCGACTGTCGCCAGAAGGATTTTCACAAAACATTAGCTTCCAATAGCAAAAGTCAAAGTACCTGATGCAGCAAGTTTACCATCGACTTCAGCCTTAGCTTCAACAACAGCAATTGTTCCACGACGTTTAACAAACTTAGCTGTCATAACAAGTTGGTCACCAGGAACCACTTGTTTTTTAAATTTAACCTTATCCATACCTGCATAAAAGACTAATTTGCCCTTGTTTTCAGGTTTAGACAATTCAAGAACACCAGCTGTTTGCGCAAGAGCTTCCATGATGAGGACACCTGGCATAACTGGGTATTGAGGAAAATGTCCATTAAAGAAAGGTTCATTGATCGTTACATTTTTAATAGCTGTGATTTCGTCTTCTGAAACTTCTAGCACACGGTCAACCAAAAGCATTGGATAACGGTGTGGTAAAGCTTCACGAATAGCATTAATATCAATTGTCATTTGATGCGTACCAATCCTTTTCCGTAGTCAACAACTTCTTCATTCGCTACCAAGATTTCAGTAATAACACCATCTTTAGGTGCTGGTACTTCATTCATCACCTTCATTGCTTCAACGATAAGAAGCGTTTGACCTTTCTTAACAGTATCACCAACAGAAACAAAGGCTGGTTTTTCAGGTGATGGAGACAAGTAAGCCACACCAACAAGTGGACTTTCAACCACTTCACCTTCAGCAGCTTGAGCAGAAGCTTCTTCAACTGGTGTTGCTGGAGTTTCAACAGCGGCAGGTGCTGCTACTGGAGCAACTGGATCCTGAGGAGATGACGCAACCACTTCAACTGTAGGAGCTACTGGGGAAGTAGTTACTGAACTTGTTTGATTTTTACTCAAGTTCAACTCTTCTCCATTGTTTTTATATGAGAATTCACGCAAAGTTGAGGTATCAAATTGAGCCAACAAATCTTTAATTTCAGAAATATTCATAAATTAGCCCTCCCAACGTTTAAAGGCAAGAACAGCGTTGTGTCCACCAAAACCAAAGGTATTTGAGATTGCATACTCAATATCAGCTTCTTTACCTTCACCGTAAACAACATTAGCTTCAATGTAGTCAGACAATTCTTTTGTACCAGCAGTTTTTGGTACAAAGCTGTGACGAATAGCTTCAATTGTTGCAATAGCTTCAACAGCACCAGCAGCACCAAGCAGGTGACCTGTAAATGATTTAGTAGATGAAACTGGAACATCTTTACCAAGTACAGACACAATAGCAGCACTTTCACCTTTTTCGTTGGCTGGTGTTGAAGTACCGTGAGCATTGACATAGTCAACATCTTCAGGCTTGATACCAGCTTCATTGATAGCCAATTTAATTGCTTTAGCAGCTCCTGAACCGTCTGGAGTTGGCGTTGTCATATGATAGGCATCACAGTTTGATCCGTAACCAACAATCTCAGCCAAGATGTTGGCACCACGTTTTTGCGCATGCTCCAAGCTTTCAATAACAAGAACCCCAGCACCTTCACCCATAACAAAACCATTACGGTCTTTATCAAATGGAATTGAAGAACGTTCTGGATCTTCTGTTGTTGAAAGGGCTGTAAGAGCGTTAAAACCTCCAATACCAATTTTAGTGATTGAAGCTTCCGCACCACCAGCCAAGACAACATCGTGAAATCCAAATTTAATTTCGCGGAAGGCTTCACCGATAGCATCATTGGCAGAGGCACAGGCAGTTGTCACTGATTTAC
This sequence comes from Streptococcus sp. FSL E2-3494, assembly GCF_038007085.1. Lineage (NCBI taxonomy): Bacteria > Bacillati > Bacillota > Bacilli > Lactobacillales > Streptococcaceae > Streptococcus > Streptococcus sp. FSL E2-3494. Next base: position 61,078 of record NZ_JBBOWN010000003.1, on the reverse strand, counting down.
ATACCCCTTGAGCACCAATCTTAAGAGCAATGTTCCCTGCACCCATGTTTGAGAGAGCTTTAGGAATAAACATTGGCTTGATACGTTTCATACCACGTTCATACATGCGGATAATTTGATCTTCAAGTTCTTGTAAACCACCGATACCAGATGACACGATAACACCAACGCGATCACGATTTACTTCTTCCATATTAAGTCCTGAATTTTCAAGTGCTTCCATAGCAGCATAAATCGCATAAAGTGAATAAGTGTCCATACGGTTAGTATCTTTTTTCACAAAATACTTGTCGAATGGGAAATCTTGGATTTCACCAGCGTTAAAGACTGGGATATCAGAAGCATCAAACTTGGTGATTGGCTTAATACCAATCTTACCGTCATGAAGACTGTTCCAAAATTCTTCTGGTGTATTACCGATTGGCGAGGTTACACCGTAACCTGTAACAACAACACGATTTGTAGACATGTATATTCTCCTTTTTCGGATGGATATTTTAGTATATGATTTTTTGGATAATGAAAATCAATTATTGCATGGTCATACCACCATCAATAGCGATTGTTTGACCTGTAAGATACTCTTGCCCTGCTAAGAAAGCCGCAACTTCTGCCACTTCTTTTGCCTGACCAATACGTTTCATTGGTACTTGAGCAATCATAGCGTCTTTCATTTTCTCTGGGATTGCATCAGTCATATCAGACTCAATGAAACCAGGAGCAATAGCATTAACACGAACACCACGAGCTGCAACTTCACGAGCTACTGATTTAGTGAAACCAATCAAACCAGCTTTTGAAGCCGAATAATTAGCTTGACCAACATTTCCCATAAGACCTACAACAGATGACATATTGATAATGGCACCTTGACGAGCCTTAGACATTGGTTTCAAGACTGCCTGTGTCATATTGAAAGCACCAGTCAAGTTGATTTTCAAGACGCGTTCAAAATCTTCTTCAGTCATCTTCAACATCAACTTATCGTTGGTGATACCAGCATTATTAACTAGTACATCAACGCTTCCAAGTTTTTCAATGGCTTCTGCTACCATACGTTTAGCATCCTCACCATTAGAAATATCACCTGAGATACCAACAACAGTTACACCATAGTCCACAAATTGCGCAAGCAAGTCCTCAGAAATTTCAGAACGTCCATTTAGGACAACGTTGGCACCAAGACTAGCAAATTGATGTGCCACAGCTAATCCAATACCACGTGTTGAACCTGTTACAAAAACATTTTTATTCTTAAGTTCCATGTTTACCTCGTTTTAAGCATTAAGAAGGGCATCAAGACTAGCTTGATCTTCAACATTTTGAGTTGGTAAGGTTTTATCAATTTTCTTCAAGAAACCTGACAAGATTTTTCCTGGCCCAATCTCAATCACTTCATCTACACCAAAATCTTGGATAGTGGCAATCGAATCATAAAAACGTACAGGTTCCATCACCTGACGAGCCAAAAGAGCTTTAACGTCTTCTGACTTCATAATTTGAGCCTCAGTATTACCTACCAATGGAAGGACAAAGTCATTGAATGACACTTTTTCTAATTCTACTGCCAATTTTTGACTAGCTGATTCAAGTAAAGCTGTATGGAATGGGCCTGATACATTAAGAGGAATCAAGCGTTTTGCACCTGCTTCTTTAAGTAATTCTACAGCATAATCAACAGCCCCAACTTCACCACCAATTACAATTTGTGCTGGGGTATTATAGTTGGCAGGCGTTACTACACCCTTTTCAGAAGCTTCTTGACAAATCTCTTCAATCAAATTTGGATCTGTATTCATGACAGCAACCATTTTTCCACTTCCAGCTGGAGCTGCAGTTTCCATGAATTCCCCACGTTTAGCAACTAAGGCTACTGCATCTTCAAACGAGAGGGCACCAGCTGCAACCAGGGCAGAATATTCCCCAAGAGAAAGTCCAGCAACAATATCAGGAGCAATACCATTTTCTGCCAAGAGACGATAAATAGCAACTGACGTTGTCAAAATAGCTGGTTGAGTATAGCGTGTTTGATTAAGTTTTTCTTCGTTAGAATCAATCAATTCACGCAAATCATAACCTAAAATACGACTAGCCGTATCAAATGTTTCTTTGACAATGGGATATGCCGCATACAAATCACTTGCCATACCCAATTTCTGAGCTCCTTGACCACCAAATAAGAAAGCACGTTTTGTCACTATCATAATCCTTTCGATGTTTTTAGACGTTTACATCTGCCCAACGAGCAGCTTCTTCTTTAATTACCTTTGCAGCACCTGTGTACAAATCTTCCAAGATTTCTGCACACGTTTCTTCTTTACGAACAAGACCTGCAATTTGTCCAGCCATAACTGAACCATATTCCACATCTCCATCAACAACGGCATTACGAAGTGCACCTGCACCAAGCTCTTCAATTTCCTCTTGAGTTTTCTTACCAGCTAAGAAATCTTTTTCGGCCTGATTGTACTCTGTAGCCAACTTATTCTTAATGGTACGAACAGGGTGTCCTACAACAGAAGCGGAAATCACAGTATCGATATCTTTAGCCTTCAAAATCTTATCCTTGAAGTTTTGGTGAGCGTTAGATTCTTTGGCAACAGCGAAACGCGTACCAACCTGCACAGCTTCTGCTCCAAGCATGAGAACAGCAGCCATACCACGTCCATCAGCAACACCACCAGCCCCAATAACCGGGATAGATACCGCATCTGCAACTTGTCGAACAAGAGCCATAGTTGTCAATTTACCGATGTGACCACCAGCTTCCATACCTTCTGCAACAACAGCATCCGCTCCAAGTTTTTCCATGCGTTTAGCAAGTGCAACTGATGGGATAACTGGAATAACTGTGATACCGGCTTCGTGGAAACGTTCCATATATTTACCTGGGTTTCCTGCACCAGTTGTAACAACTTTTACACCTTCTTCAATAACAAGGTCAACAATATCGTCAACAAATGGCGACAAAAGCATAATATTAACACCGAATGGTTTGTCAGTGATTTGTTTCACCCTGTCAATATTAGCTTTTACCACTTCTTTAGGGGCATTACCGCCACCAATAATTCCGAGTCCACCAGCATTTGAAACGGCTCCAGCCAAGTCACCATCAGCAACCCAGGCCATACCACCTTGGAAGATTGGATATTTAATTCCTAACAGTTCTGTAATACGAGATTTCATTTTTCACCTTTTTTCGATTTTCTGATCAAATAAATAGTTTAATAATCAAAGTAATTTTATAAACAAATGAGAATATCCCTAATAAGAATATTCTCTATGCTCTGCTTATTTAGTTTTCTCTTCTACGTAAGCAACAAGGTCACCAACCGTATTAAGACCTTCTTCAGTTTCGATTTGAATATCGAATTCATCTTCGATTTCTGAGATAACTTGGAATACATCAAGTGAATCAGCATCAAGTTCGTCAAAAGTAGTTTCTACTTTTACTTCTTCTGCATCTTTCCCAAGTTCTTCAACAATGATTTCTTGTACTTTTTCAAATACTGCCATTTTATTTTCTCCTTTAAGATAAATATATTTCTTATAATCTATGCTGGTGCATAATTTATATAACTAGATTTTAACAATTAGACTGCCCCATGTCAAACCCCCTCCAAAACCTGAGAGAAGAATTGTTTGATCACTGCCTAACTTAAGAGTCTCATTCGCCACATTCTCAGAAAGCAAGATTGGAATACTTGCTGCACTGGTATTACCATAAGACATCATGTTAGCCAGAAATTTATCACGACTAACATCAATTTTCTTAGCCATAGTATCCAAAATACGAATATTAGCTTGATGAAGAAGGAAGTAATCAGGTTCACCTTTTTCTTCAACCAATGCTTTAATACTCTTCGAAACAGTCTTCACAGCAAAATCAAAGATTGCTTTACCATCCATTTGCATATAGGGATTAGGCTGCTCAGTACCATCAGAATAAGGCGAAATAACTGCAGAAGCTCCCGACTCAAGACCGCCCTTGCTACCGTCGGTATTTAAAGATTCACCAAAAAAGTGTTCTTCTTCAGATTCTTCTAATAAAACACCGCCAGCCCCATCTCCAAAAAGAACTGCTGTTGCACGATCAGACCAGTCTAAAGTTTTTGAAAGAACTTCAGCACCAATAACTAAACCTTTTTTGTAAGCTCCTGACTTTATCAATTTTTCTGCGGTTGCCAAAGCAAAGACAAAACCACTGCATGCCGCAGTAATATCAAAAGCGAAGGCATTAACTGCTCCAATTGTTCCTTGAACACGTGCTGCCACTGACGGCATTGAGTTATCAGGAGAAATCGTTGCAACTAAAACAAAGTCTAGCTCTTCAGGAGATAATCCCGACTTTTCCAACAGCTGATAAGCAACATTGGTAGCTAAATCACTTGTATTCTCATTTAATGAAATGCGACGTTCTTGAATCCCTGTACGTGAGCGAATCCACTCATCACTGGTATCCATGATTTTAGATAGGTCATCGTTGGTCACGACCTGAGCAGGTGCATAATGGGCAACCTGACTAATTTTTGCAAATGCCATTATTTCAACTCCTCAAGAAAGGCATGGAGATTTTCCAAACCTTTGCTCATAACCTTTAATTCCTCGTCGTTAAAGCCTTCTGTAATCGTCTTCACCATTGATTTATGGAAAGCACGGTGAAGACGATATACCAGACGACCTTTTTTAGAAAGTGATAGATGGACCACACGACGATCAACAGATGATCGCGTACGAATAATATATCCTTTCTTTTCAAGTTTATTGAGAGAAGTTGTTACAGTACCAAGGGTTAACATAAGCTCTCTAGCAACTGCACTTGGTGTCGTATCTGGATGTGTGCCAATAACATCAATGGTATGCATTTCCTTGAGGGAAATATCATTAAACTTTGAATTTTTCAAACTTGCTTCTTCGATAATAACGACGTTATTAAAAATATCAACAAGATAGCCATTAATTTTATCGTAATTCACACCAGACTCCTTTCAATAAGATTTGATTATCAAATTATATCAGACTCAAACTAATTTAGCAAGTCCAATTTGAAAGCTTTAGTTTTAATTTCTGAAAACAAGTTTATTTTCCTTGGAATTTAGGGCGGCGACGTTCACTATAAGCACGTACACCTTCTTTAAAGTCCTCTGTAAATGCAAGAAATTTCTGCAAATCAAGCTCTAGCTTAGCGTATTTTTCCCAACCTGCAAATTCAGATTCCCAAACCATTTCTTTAATTGCTTTGAATGAATTAACTGAAGAACGATTTAATTTCTTAATCAATTGACTCACTGTTTTCTCAAGTTTTTCTGAATCGACTACCTTGTAAGCAATCCCCCAATCTAAAGCTTTCTCAGCTGACACAGGCTCTCCTGTCATGGTAATTTGAGTAGCACGATTAATACCAATTGAACGAGTCAAAAGGTAAAGACCACCAGCATCAGGGGCCAAACCAACACCTACAAAAGCTTGAATAAATTTAGCTTTTTCAGATGCAATTGTGAAATCTGCTGCAACTGCTAAGTTAGCAGCGGCACCTGCACAGGGCCCATCAATAACCATGATGACTGGCTTAGGCAATTTTTTAAGAGCAAAAGATATTTCATTCACTTGCTCAGCAATACGAACCAAAGATTGTACATCATCCACAGCAACAGCTTTTTTCATTTGATCAAGGTCTCCACCAACAGAAAAGACTTTCCCCTTAGCATTGATAACCAAGAACTTCACAGATGCATCTTCCCCTGCTTCCTCGATTGCAGCCATAATCTCATCACAAACTTGAATGTTAAATCCATTTTGCACTTCAGGGCGATTGAGAGTTAATGTTGCCACTTCCTCTTCAACACTATAAAGAATTGTTTCGTAAGCCATTTTAGCACTCCTTCCGATAACTAGTTACTATATCAAAACCGCATGTTATTTAATTTTTTATCACAATTTTATTTGATATATAGATAATTTGATAATCAAATCATAAGTCGTTATTTCCTAGTATACCATAGTCCACCTAAAGGTCAACATAAACTTATAATTTTTTAATTTGATACCTCAAAACACCGAGGAGACAAGCTCGGTGTTGTTTTCTATTTTATTAAGTCTAAAACATCTGTAAGACTATCCAATAAACCTTTTGCAGCACTTTGATCCATACCAAACCGATTATCTCTAATCGCCCAGACCTCTACATCTGCAGCTACCCCAGCAGCAATTCCTTTTTCACTATCTTCAATGATAAGAGCACGACTTGCTTGCACGTTTAATTGCTTTAACGCTGTCAAATAAATCTCTGGATTGGGTTTACTCTCTTTGAATTCCTCTCCTGAGAGAACAATATCAAAGAAACCTTGCAAACGATTTTCCTCCAAAGCTCTAAAGATATCTGCTTTCACTGAGCTAGAGGCTAAGCCTATTTTTAACCCTTGAGATTTCACTTCATTTAAAACCCTTAAAACATCAGGAAAAATTAATTCTTTATAGGGTAAGGGATTATTTTGTTTATAAGTATTGTACTCTTCTTGTAAAGTTAACACATCCCACTTATCATAATCATCTCTAAGAATATTTTCCCAAACCTGCTTAGTATTTCCACCTATAAAGAAAGACGGGGGTAAATGATCTATTGAAATACCCTTTTGGCCTAAAAAACTTGCCCGTCGATCATAATAATATTTTTCAGTGTCAAAAAGGACACCATCCATATCAAAAATAATTGCCTCTACCACGAGACATCCTCCTTTTCTTCCTTTATTGTATCATAATCAGACTAAATCTTACTCGCTTTTAAAAACAATGTGACAAATTATCAGAATTTTGCTATAATTGTAGAATAATTTATAATTTTTTTGGAGTAACTATGAAAGTCATCAAATTTGGCGGAAGCTCACTCGCTTCAGCAACACAATTAGAAAAAGTCTTAAACATTGTAAAATCTGACCCTGAACGCCGCTTTGTCGTTGTCTCTGCCCCTGGTAAACGTAACGATGAGGATACCAAAGTTACAGACGCCCTAATTAAATACTACAAACACTATATAAAGGGTGCTGATGTTAAAGCTGACCAAGAATGGATTATTAACCGCTACCAAGCTATGGTTGATGAACTAGGTTTCAAATCAAAAGAGATGGTAAAAATTGCCAAAGCTATTACTGACCTCGCTACGCTTCCCATCGAGGATAACGATTTCCTCCATGATACCTTCCTAGCTGCGGGAGAGGACAATAATGCAAAATTAATTGCTGAATATTTCCGCAATAACGATATTGAAGCACGCTACGTTCATCCTCGCGAAGCTGGTATCTTGGTCTCAAGTGAGCCAGGCAACGCCCGTATTCTTCCGGGTTCATATGATAAGTTAGAAGAACTTCGTGAATCAGATGAGGTTCTGATTATTCCTGGATTCTTTGGGGTCACCTCTGATAATCAAATCTGTACATTCTCACGAGGAGGCTCTGATATCACAGGCTCTATCGTAGCGGCAGGTGTTAAAGCTGACCTATATGAAAACTTTACAGATGTAGATGGTATTTTTGCAGCCCACCCAGGTGTGGTACATGAACCGCACTCTATTCCAGAGTTGACTTACAAAGAAATGCGTGAGTTGGCATATGCTGGATTTTCGGTTCTTCATGATGAAGCTCTCCTCCCAGCATATCGTGGTAAGATTCCATTAGTTATCAAAAACACCAATAATCCGGACCACCCAGGCACACGTATTATTCTTGAACACCAGGGAGCAACTGTTCCAGTTGTTGGTATTGCTAGCGATGACAAGTTTGTCAGCATCAATATGAGTAAATACCTCATGAACCGCGAGGTAGGTTTCGGACGTAAGGTGCTACAAATCTTGGAAGATTTAAACATCCGTTGGGAACATATGCCTTCTGGAATTGATGACCTTTCAATCATTATTCGAGAACGTGAACTTACCCCAATCAAAGAACAAGAAATCCTCTCTTATTTGACGCGTGAACTTGGTGTTGATGAAGTTGAAATTGAACATGGCCTTTCTATCCTAGTGATTGTTGGTGAAAATATGAGAGACCACATCGGTGTTACAGCGACAGCAGCCAAAGCACTCTCTGAAAAAAACATTAACCTTGAAATGATTTCTCAGGGATCAAGTGAAGTTTCTGTAATGTTTGTAATTGAAACTGAACAAGAGAAAGAAGCCGTTAGAGCGCTCTATGACGCATTTTTCCGTAGCAACAACTAATTTTATAACCTATCTCCTACAAAGGATAGGTTTTTCTTTATAATGAAAATATAGTCAACTCTCACGATACCTAGTCTAATAATAAATTTTCTAATCAATAACGCACAATTTATTCCAAATCAAAAAGCACTAACTTTTGTTAGTACTCTTTTTACAAGATATTTTCGTAAGTTTCACGAACGGCATCTGGCCAAACTGAAGTTTGAACCTCACCTATATGTTTTTTACGTAGCAAGAACATAGCCATACGTGATTGACCAATACCACCACCAATTGTTAGTGGGAATTGGCCATGTAACAAGGCTTGGTGCCAATCCAATTTCAAACGATCTTGGTCACCAGTAATTTCAACCTGACGTTTAAGTGCATCTTCATCAACACGAATCCCCATTGATGATAACTCAAAAGCATGTCCTAATTGCTCATTCCAAACCAAAATATCTCCATTCAAACCATGATAACCCTTCTCAGACTCAGTTGTCCAGTCATCATAGTCAGGTGCACGACCATCATGGGGCTTCCCGTCAGGAAGAACACCACCAATACCAATCAAGAATACAGCACCATATTCTTTAGTTATGGCATTTTCACGCTCTTTCGGTGTCAAATCAGGGTACTTCTCAACAAGCTCTTCTGAATGGATGAAAGTAATTTTCTTAGGTAAGACGGCTTCAATATCGTAACGCGCCTCAACAGCAAGCTCAGTCAAACGAATAACTTTGTAGATTGTCTCGACGGTTTCCTTCAAATACGCAATATTACGATGTCCATCAGGAATAACCTTTTCCCAATCCCATTGGTCAACATAAACGGAGTGCGTTGCATCCAATGAGTCTTCATCTGGACGAAGAGCCTTCATATTAACCACGAGCCCTTCACCTTCATTAAAACCAAAACGAGCCAAAGTATGGCGCTTCCATTTTGCTAATGAGTGAACAACTTCGTATGTTGCGTCAGGAATCTGAAGTACATTAACAGTTACAGGATTTTCAATACCATTTAAATTATCCTGCATACCATCCCCGACCTTACTCAAAATAGGCCCTTGCACTTCAACGACGTCAAGTTTATCAATTAAATACTGTGTGAAAGTATTTTTTACAAAAGAAATTTCCTTTTGTTGATCAATGAAGCTCTTCTTCATACGCTCCTCCTTTAAAAAATCGATAGTCCTATTATACTCCTATTTTTTAGAAAAATAAAGAAATTTTCCAATAATTTTGAAATTTTTTGTTTATCATGTTAGTTTTTATTACATTTCTTAGTCAGCTTTACAACTGCTTCTGTCCGAGCAGTGTGAGGAAACATATCTACTGACTGAATATAGTTCACATCATATACCTTAGCTAAAGAAACTAAATCTCTTGCCAAAGTAGATACATTACATGAGACATATACCATTTTTTTGGGAGTATATTCCAGTATAGTTTTAAGTAACTTACTATCCAAACCCGTTCTCGGTGGATCTACAATAAGAGCATCCGCTCGATACCCTTCCTTATACCAGCGAGGAATAATATCTTCAGCTTTTCCTACCTCATAGTGAGCATTATCCAGTCCAAGTGACTCAGCATTTTTTCTAGCATCTTCGATAGCTTCCGGAATAATATCCATCCCCCGAATGGTGCTCACTTTTTTTGCAAATGCAAGTCCAATAGTACCAACACCACAATAAGCATCAATAAGGTGTTCAGACTTATCCACTTCCAAAGCTTCAACTGCCTGACCATAGAGCACTTCAGTTTGCTTAGGATTCAACTGGTAGAAGGCACGAGGAGAAAGTGCGAAGTTATAGTCTAGAACCTCTTCTTGGATTGTATCTTGGCCCCAGATAATTTCTGTCTCTTGGCCATAAATCTCACTGGATTTCGAATAGTTATAATTGACAGCAACTGTTACAATTTCAGGATAACTTAAAGTTAACTCCTTCACCAACTTAGTCAAAGAAACAGGATTAGATGTTACAAAAATTAGCTGGACCTGATTAGACCCTAAAGCACGTCGTATCATAACTGTGCGAATCCCGGAAATTTTGCGCTCATTATAAATCGGTAGCTTGTATTTATCTAGCAAATTTGTCACTTTATTCATAATCGCTTGCGTTAACTCATCTTGAACCAAACAATCATCAATATTGATTAGTCGATGACTTCCTTCCGCAAATAAGCCAGCCTTAACTGAGCCACCAAAAGAACGTATTTGAAATTGTAGTTTAGCACGATAATGTTGTGGTTGCTTCATTCCTATTGTTGGACGAATCTCATAAGACTCAAAATTAGCCGGTTTGAACTTTTTCAAAGCTTGTCCTAACAGGTCCGTTTTAAACTCTAATTGTTTATCATAACGAAGATGCATCAACTGGCAACCACCACACTCTTCATAGACACCACATTCAGGATCAACACGAAACTTGGAAGCTTTATTAATTTTTAATAGTTTTGCCTGAACAAAGTTTCTCTTAACCGAAACAATCTGACAAAACACCTCTTCTCCTTTCAAAGCTCCAGGAACAAAAACCAGCGTTTTTTTATAAAAACCAATACCCTCACCATTGATCCCCATTCGTTTAATCTTAAGCGGGATACATTGTTTCACTTGTAAATTCATACTACCATTCTAACATTTTGATATAATAATAACTATGAAAATCACAAAAATAGAGAAGAAAAAAAGGCTCTATCTCGTTGAGATAGATAAAAAAGAGAGTCTCTATGTTACAGAAGACACCATCGTCAAGTACATGTTAACAAAAGAAAAGGCACTTAGTAAAGATCAGCTAGAAGATATTAAGAACTTTGCACAGTTCTCACATGGTAAAAATCTGGCCCTCTATTTTATTTCCTTTAAACAACGTACTGAAAAAGAAGTAAGAGACTATCTTTTTAAACATGAAATAAATCCACATATAATTCCCCAAATCATTGATAATCTAAAGAAAGACCATTGGATTGATGATTATAAACTCCTAGAAAGCCTAGCTCAACAGAATTTAAATTCAGGAGATAAAGGTGCCTATGCCTTGAAGCAAAAATGGCTACAAAAAGGCTGTGAGAAACAAGTCATTGACGAGGTATTAACCCAATTTGATTTCTCGGAAGTAGCAATTAAAGTAACTTCAAAACTATTACGAAAATATCAGGGAAAATTACCAACCAAATCTCTAAAGGATAAATTGATTCAGAACCTCATTAATAAAGGCTTTTCATTCCAAGAAAGTAAGAACGCTATTAACCAACTAGAACTAGAAGCCGATGAAGAAAATGAACAAGCTCTCCTTTATAAAGAAATAGAAAAGCAATATCAAAAATTTAGTAAAAAATACGACGGTTATGAACTTAAGCAACACCTCACACAATCTTTGTTCCGAAAAGGTTATGACTTCGATGCTATAGCCTCCGCTCTAAGAGAATATTTCTAAGAATTTCCCCTCTTTTCTCAAAATTATGATACAATAATGAAGATAACCGCTATTGTAGAAAGAGGACGCCATGAAATTACCAAAAGAAGGCGACTTTATCACAATTCAAAGTTATAAGCATGATGGTAGATTGCACCGTACTTGGCGCGATACTATGGTACTAAAGACAACTGAGAATGCTGTTATTGGCGTTAACGATCATACCCTCGTTACTGAAGCTGATGGGAGACGATGGGTAACTCGTGAACCTGCTATTGTTTATTTCCACAAAAAATACTGGTTTAATATTATAGCCATGATCAGGGATAACGGCATTTCCTACTACTGCAATTTAGCCAGTCCATATGTTTTGGACCAAGAAGCGCTAAAATATATTGACTATGACTTAGATGTCAAAGTTTTCGCTGATGGTGAGAAAAAATTGCTAGATGTAGATGAGTATGAAATACATAAAAAAGAAATGCATTACTCTCCTGATATTGACTATATCTTAAAGGAACATGTTAAAATCTTAGTAGATTGGATTAACAATGGTAAAGGGCCATTTTCACAATCTTATGTTAACATCTGGTACAAACGTTATCTTGAACTAAGGAATCGTTAAAGTTGTCATAAAAAAGACTAGTAATAAAACTAGTCTTTTTTTGCACAAAAAACTAATGCTTCGGAGTCTAAATCCATATTTAGAATATAACGCCCATCTTCTACTTGAATAAGATATCCTAATAGTTCTAAAGCATCAACAAAAATATTCCTCCTCTTTTGAAGAGCGTACTCCCTTCTTACAAATTTTAAAAGAAATGTTGTGACATGCTTTAAGAAATATTCAGGATTAAGATCACCTAATAAGTTATATAATCTGTTTTGTTCTTCCGTTAATGAAAGATTTTCTCTTAACTTATAAAAATAATTTGAAATCGTAAGATCGTTTCTCGTGATACTTGTGTGTTCAATAATAATCACTTCATTAGTAGAGTTAGTCATCTCAGTAACAAATCTACGCTCTAATAGTTCTTGATAAGAAGGAGAATCACTTTCAATAAAGAAATGCTGGTATAAATCAATTGTAGAAGGATCTGAAACTAAAGAAATTAATAAACGGTAACGTTTCTCAGACCTCTCAATATAACCAACTTTAACAAACTCCTCAATCAATTTATCTATATTCTTTTGTAATGGAAACTGATTTTTTATTTCTCTCAAAGTTACAGGCTGATAGTGATATAGATAATTCAGCAATTCCATAAAAAAAGGCTGATTACTTAATTTATTTGGGTTAAATTGTATTATCATAACAAGTATTATACCATTAATCAGCACACTAAAAAAAGGGTAGTGTAAAATAAGTTGTGTAAACACAAAAAGGAATAAATCCGTTATAGTAGAGTTGCAAAACATTACTATAACGGATTTATTCCTATGACTCAGTTTACCACAGAACTACTTAACTTCCTAGCCCAAAAGCAAGATATTGATGAATTTTTCCGTACTTCTCTTGAAACAGCTATGAATGATCTGCTTCAAGCAGAGTTATCAGCCTTTTTAGGGTATGAACCTTACGATAAATTAGGCTATAATTCTGGGAATAGTCGTAACGGAAGCTATGCACGGAAATTCGAAACCAAATATGGGACTGTTCAGTTGAGTATTCCTAGAGATCGTAATGGGAACTTTAGTCCAGCTTTGCTTCCCGCTTATGGACGTCGAGATGACCACTTGGAAGAGATGGTTATCAAACTCTATCAAACCGGTGTAACGACTCGAGAAATTAGTGATATCATCGAGCGAATGTATGGTCATCACTATAGTCCTGCCACAATTTCTAATATCTCAAAAGCAACTCAGGAGAATGTCGCTACTTTTCATGAGCGAAGCTTAGAAGCCAATTACTCTGTTTTATTTCTTGACGGAACCTATCTTCCCTTAAGACGTGGAACCGTTAGTAAAGAATGTATTCATATCGCACTTGGCATTACACCAGAAGGACAGAAGGCTGTTCTTGGATATGAAATCGCCCCAAATGAAAACAATGCTTCTTGGTCCACCCTGTTAGACAAGCTTCAAAACCAAGGAATCCAACAGGTTTCTCTTGTAGTGACCGATGGCTTCAAGGGGCTTGAAGAGATTATCAATCAGGCTTACCCATTAGCTAAACAACAACGTTGCTTAATTCATATTAGTCGAAATCTAGCTAGTAAAGTGAAACGAGCAGATAGAGCGGTTATTCTGGAGCAATTTAAAACGATTTATCGTGCTGAAAATTTAGAAATGGCAGTGCAAGCTTTAGAGAACTTTATCGCCGAATGGAAACCAAAGTATAGGAAAGTCATGGAAAGTCTGGAGAATACGGATAATCTTTTAACTTTTTATCAGTTTTCCTACCAGATTTGGCATAGCATTTATTCGACAAACCTCATTGAGTCTCTTAACAAAGAAATCAAACGTCAAACGAAAAAGAAGGTCCTTTTTCCTAACGAGGAGGCTCTGGAACGTTATTTAGTTACCCTGTTTGAAGATTATAATTTCAAGCAAAATCAACGCATCCATAAAGGGTTTGGCCAATGTGCTGACACACTTGAAAGCTTATTTGATTAACATTCTTCAACTCTACTTGAGTGTTTACACATAATTATTGACAGTATCAAAAAAAGGCCTACAAAGCCTTTTTACACATTGAAACTTTCAGTCAATTGAGGAACAACTTGCTTCTTACGAGAAACTGCTCCTTTAAGGAAAGCATGGTTATTTTCTAAAACAAAGTTAAAAGCTTTTTCAATTTTATCAGTATTTGATCCGAGTGCGAGAATTTCTGAATTTGAGTTAAGAATATCAGTAATCATTAACACAAAGTCAGAGTACCCGTTACTTTTAATTGAGCTATTGATAGCTTCTTCAATTTCCGCTTGACGTGAAAGAACATCAGAAATATCAACAGTATTCACCTGAGCAACGCGAACTTGATTCCCATTCAATTCAAATGTTTTTGCATCAATATCAATGAGTTCTTCAGCTGATTTAGAAGAAAGATTAGTACCAGCCTTAAGCATGGCAAGACCATATTCTTCTAAATTAACTCCAGCAAGTCGAGCAAGTTCTTCAGCTACTGCAGGATCTGAAGCATGTGTCGTTGGTGATTTAAGTAAAAGAGTATCAGAAATCAAACCTGACAAAAGCAAACCAGCTACATCTTTAGGAATTTCAACATTATTTTCTTTAAACATGCGATAAACAATCGAAGAAGCTGAGCCTACAGGTTCTAAACGCATCATTAATGGATTAGCCGTCTCAAAGTTAGCCACACGGTGGTGATCCACTACTTCAATAACTTCTACATCCTTAATATCTGAAATAGATTGTTGAAACTCATTATGGTCAGTAAGAATAACTTGATTTACCCCCTCAGACTGTGCTGACTCAACAACACGAGGAGCATTTACAGAAAAATAGTCAAGTACAAAAGCAGTCTCTTCATTTGGAGTACCCAAAGCAACAGCCTCAGCCTCAACACCAAGTTGACGTTTCAAATAAGCATATCCATAAGACGAACCAATAGCATCAGAATCAGGATTTTGGTGGCCAAACACAAAAATTTTAGACATAAATTCACCTCAAAAAATTTTACTATATAATATTATAACATATAAGAAAAAGAAACAAAATAAAAAGAGTAACCTAAGTTACTCAAATATAGTGGCTCTATAATTTCTGTAGTGGGTAAAACTACTGTAGGGATTATAGAGCTTTTTGAGTGTACACAAAAAGTCCCATAAGAACTATAATGAAAAGCAACCAAACCATCATTAGGAAGAACTTATGAGACTTATTAAGAATAACACAGAATTAATCGGAATCAAAGACCAAAATATCAACATTTCACTTGTTTTTGAAACTGACACTCATATCGAGATTCAAGCAAAACTTGATTACCCTGCACCATCATGTCCTCATTGCCATGGAAAGATGATCAAGTACGACTTTCAAAAGCCTTCTAAAATCCCTCTTCTCGAGCAAGCGGGAACGCCAACTCTACTACGTCTGAAAAAACGTCGTTTCCAGTGTAAAAGTTGTAGAAGTGTCACGGTAGCTGAGACATCTATCGTTGAGAAAAACTGCCAAATCTCCAATCTAGTCCGACAAAAAGTTACACAACTCCTAACTGAGAAAGTGTCACTAACTGATATTGCAAGAAGACTTCGCGTGTCGACGTCCACTGTCTATCGTAAGCTTGATCAGTTTACTTTCAAGGAACATTATGACAAACTCCCTGCTGTTATGTCCTGGGATGAGTTTGGGTTCAAGAAAGGGGAATTGGCTTTTGTAGCGCAGAATTATGAGACAAACGAACTCATAACCATCCTTGATAATCGCCGCCAAACTACTATACGAAACTACTTTTTGAAGTATCCATTGAAAGTCCGACAACAGGTACAGTTTATCACGATGGATATGTCTGGAGCTTATATTCCACTGGCTCGCAAGCTCTTTCCAAACGCAAAAATCGTTCTTGATCGTTTCCACATCATCCAGCACCTTGGACGTGCCTTTTTAAAGACAAGAATTGCAATTATGAACCAGTTCGATAAGAAGTCACTACCCTATCGAGCCCTGAAAAATCACTGGCGACTCTTCCAAAAGGACAGCCGTAAACTATCTCTCAACTCTTTTTATTCAAAGACTTTCCGCCAAACTTTAGCACCACATGAAGTTGTTGCGAAGACACTAGTCTTTTCAAAAGAGCTTACTGACTACTATACACTTTATCAGCTTTTGCTTTTTCACTTTCAGGAGAAGAGAGTAGATGAGTTCTTTGAACTGATAGAGGAAAATAGGAGCAAGGTCAATCATTATTTTCAAACTGTCTTTAGGACTTTTCTTAGACACAAGCAATACATCAAAAACGCACTAGAAACGGACTATTCAAACGCGAAACTTGAAGCGACTAATAAGTTGATCAAAGACATCAAACGTTTGGGCTTCGGTTTTAGAAACTTTATCAACTTTAAGAAGCGTGTCTTCATCACACTGAACATACATAAAAAAAGGACCTATCCGGTCCTCTCTAGATGTTAGCTTTTCGTCACCCACTACAGTTGACAAAGAGCCAATAAAAAGAGTAACCTAAGTTACTCAAATATAGTCCGTACGGGATTCGAACCCGTGTTACCGCCGTGAAAAGGCGGTGTCTTAACCCCTTGACCAACGGACCATCTTAATGCCGGCTACATGACTTGAACACGCGACCCTCTGATTACAAATCAGATGCTCTACCAACTGAGCTAAGCCGGCTAACTTTTTTCTAATGCGGGTGAAGGGACTTGAACCCCCACGCCGTTAAGCGCCAGATCCTAAATCTGGTGCGTCTGCCAATTCCGCCACACCCGCATATATGACCCGTACTGGGCTCGAACCAGTGACCCATTGATTAAAAGTCAATTGCTCTACCAACTGAGCTAACGAGTCTCAAATATTTCTACTTGAACGGTCCCGACGGGAATCGAACCCGCGATCTTCGCCGTGACAGGGCGACGTGATAACCGCTACACCACGGGACCTATGGGAGTTAACGGGATCGAACCGCTGACCCTCTGCTTGTAAGGCAGATGCTCTCCCAGCTGAGCTAAACTCCCTATTTGCTAAGCGACTACCGTATCTAACAGGGGGCAACCCCCAACTACATCAGGCGTACTAGGGCTTAACTTCTGTGTTCGGCATGGGAACAGGTGTATCTCCTAGGCTATCGTCACTTAACTCTGAGTATTCTCAACTCAAAATTGAATATCTATACTGTATCAAGAAACCAAATCGTTGTCAATATATCTCAGTTACTTTCGTTGGATAAGTCCTCGAGCTATTAGTATTAGTCCGCTACATGTGTCACCACACTTCCACTTCTAACCTATCAACCTGATCATCTCTCAGGGCTCTTACTGATATAAAATCATGGGAAATCTCATCTTGAGGTGGGCTTCACACTTAGATGCTTTCAGCGTTTATCCCTTCCCTACATAGCTACCCAGCGATGCTCTTGGCAGAACAACTGGTACACCAGCGGTAAGTCCACTCTGGTCCTCTCGTACTAGGAGCAGATCCTCTCAAATTTCCTACGCCCGCGACGGATAGGGACCGAACTGTCTCACGACGTTCTGAACCCAGCTCGCGTGCCGCTTTAATGGGCGAACAGCCCAACCCTTGGGACCGACTACAGCCCCAGGATGCGACGAGCCGACATCGAGGTGCCAAACCTCCCCGTCGATGTGAACTCTTGGGGGAGATAAGCCTGTTATCCCCAGGGTAGCTTTTATCCGTTGAGCGATGGCCCTTCCATACGGAACCACCGGATCACTAAGCCCGACTTTCGTCCCTGCTCGAGTTGTAGCTCTCGCAGTCAAGCTCCCTTATACCTTTACACTCTGCGAATGATTTCCAACCATTCTGAGGGAACCTTTGGGCGCCTCCGTTACCTTTTAGGAGGCGACCGCCCCAGTCAAACTGCCCGTCAGACACTGTCCCCGATAGGGATAACCTATCTGGGTTAGAGTAGCCATAACACAAGGGTAGTATCCCAACAACGCCTCACTCGAAACTGGCGTCCCGAGGTCATAGGCTCCTACCTATCCTGTACATGTGGTACAGATACTCAATATCAAACTGCAGTAAAGCTCCATGGGGTCTTTCCGTCCTGTCGCGGGTAACCTGCATCTTCACAGGTACTAAAATTTCACCGAGTCTCTCGTTGAGACAGTGCCCAAATCATTACGCCTTTCGTGCGGGTCGGAACTTACCCGACAAGGAATTTCGCTACCTTAGGACCGTTATAGTTACGGCCGCCGTTTACTGGGGCTTCAATTCATGCCTTCGCTTACGCTAAGCACTCCTCTTAACCTTCCAGCACCGGGCAGGCGTCACCCCCTATACATCATCTTACGATTTAGCAGAGAGCTGTGTTTTTGATAAACAGTTGCTTGGGCCTATTCACTGCGGCTGACCATCAGTCAGCGCCCCTTCTCCCGAAGTTACGGGGCCATTTTGCCGAGTTCCTTAACGAGAGTTCTCTCGCTCACCTGAGGCTACTCGCCTCGACTACCTGTGTCGGTTTGCGGTACGGGTAGAGTATAATTAACGCTAGAAGCTTTTCTCGGCAGTGTGACATCACTAACTTCGCTACTAAACTTCGCTCCCCATCACAGCTCAATGTTAAAGATATAAGCATTTGACTCATATCACACCTCACTGCTTGGCCAGACACTTCCAATCGTCTGGTTTAGTTAGCCTACTGCGTCCCTCCATCACTATATACTCTAGTACAGGAATATCAACCTGTTGTCCATCGGATACACCTTTCGGTCTCTCCTTAGGTCCCGACTAACCCAGGGCGGACGAGCCTTCCCCTGGAAACCTTAGTCTTACGGTGGACAGGATTCTCACCTGTCTTTCGCTACTCATACCGGCATTCTCACTTCTATGCGCTCCAGCACTCCTCACGGTACACCTTCTTCGCACATAGAACGCTCTCCTACCATACCTATAAAGGTATCCACAGCTTCGGTAATATGTTTTAGCCCCGGTACATTTTCGGCGCAGGGTCACTCGACTAGTGAGCTATTACGCACTCTTTGAATGAATAGCTGCTTCTAAGCTAACATCCTAGTTGTCTGTGCAACCCCACATCCTTTTCCACTTAACATATATTTTGGGACCTTAGCTGGTGGTCTGGGCTGTTTCCCTTTCGACTACGGATCTTAGCACTCGCAGTCTGACTGCCGATTATATCTCATTGGCATTCGGAGTTTATCTGAGATTGGTAATCCGGGATGGACCCCTCACCCAAACAGTGCTCTACCTCCAAGAGACTTAACATCGACGCTAGCCCTAAAGCTATTTCGGAGAGAACCAGCTATCTCCAAGTTCGTTTGGAATTTCTCCGCTACCCACAAGTCATCCAAGCACTTTTCAACGTGCCCTGGTTCGGTCCTCCAGTGAGTTTTACCTCACCTTCAACCTGCTCATGGGTAGGTCACATGGTTTCGGGTCTACGACATGATACTAATGCGCCCTATTAAGACTCGGTTTCCCTACGGCTCCGTCTCTTCAACTTAACCTCGCATCATATCGTAACTCGCCGGTTCATTCTACAAAAGGCACGCTCTCACCCATTAACGGGCTCGAACTTGTTGTAGGCACACGGTTTCAGGTTCTATTTCACTCCCCTCCCGGGGTGCTTTTCACCTTTCCCTCACGGTACTGGTTCACTATCGGTCACTAGAGAGTATTTAGGGTTGGGAGATGGTCCTCCCAGATTCCGACGAGATTTCTCGTGTCTCGCCGTACTCAGGATACTGCTAGGTATAAAGACTATTTCGAATACGAGGCTATTACTCTCTTTGGCCTACCTTCCCAGGTAGTTCTTCTATAATCTTTAAGTCCACGTTGCAGTCCTACAACCCCGAAGAGTAAACTCTTCGGTTTGCCCTCTTGCCGTTTCGCTCGCCGCTACTAAGGCAATCGCTTTTGCTTTCTCTTCCTACAGCTACTTAGATGTTTCAGTTCACTGCGTCTTCCTCTACATTACCTTAACAGTAATGAGTGACAGGCATTACCTGCCGGGTTCCCCCATTCGGACATCTCTGGATCATTGCTCACTTACAGCTCCCCAAAGCATTTCGTCGTTAGTCACGTCCTTCATCGGCTTCTAGTGCCAAGGCATCCACCGTGCGCCCTTATTAACTTAACCTTATTTTTGGCCTTTCGACCTAACTCATTAAATATTCACAGCGTTTCGGTTTATTTTCTTGTTACTATCTATATGTAATTACTTACATATAGAATTTGATATAGATATTCAATTTTCAATGGACAATACTTGAATCTTTCGATTCAATGGAGCCTAGCGGGATCGAACCGCTGACCTCCTGCGTGCAAAGCAGGCGCTCTCCCAGCTGAGCTAAGGCCCCACAAGACCTCTCAAAACTAAATAAGAAACTCAAGTACATTCCGTTTTTCCTTAGAAAGGAGGTGATCCAGCCGCACCTTCCGATACGGCTACCTTGTTACGACTTCACCCCAATCATCTGTCCCACCTTAGGCGGCTGGCTCCAAAAGGTTACCTCACCGACTTCGGGTGTTACAAACTCTCGTGGTGTGACGGGCGGTGTGTACAAGGCCCGGGAACGTATTCACCGCGGCGTGCTGATCCGCGATTACTAGCGATTCCGACTTCATGTAGGCGAGTTGCAGCCTACAATCCGAACTGAGATTGGCTTTAAGAGATTAGCTCGCCGTCACCGACTCGCAACTCGTTGTACCAACCATTGTAGCACGTGTGTAGCCCAGGTCATAAGGGGCATGATGATTTGACGTCATCCCCACCTTCCTCCGGTTTATTACCGGCAGTCTCGCTAGAGTGCCCAACTGAATGATGGCAACTAACAATAGGGGTTGCGCTCGTTGCGGGACTTAACCCAACATCTCACGACACGAGCTGACGACAACCATGCACCACCTGTCACCGATGTACCGAAGTAACTTTCTATCTCTAGAAATAGCATCGGGATGTCAAGACCTGGTAAGGTTCTTCGCGTTGCTTCGAATTAAACCACATGCTCCACCGCTTGTGCGGGCCCCCGTCAATTCCTTTGAGTTTCAACCTTGCGGTCGTACTCCCCAGGCGGAGTGCTTAATGCGTTAGCTGCGGCACTGAATCCCGGAAAGGATCCAACACCTAGCACTCATCGTTTACGGCGTGGACTACCAGGGTATCTAATCCTGTTCGCTCCCCACGCTTTCGAGCCTCAGCGTCAGTTACAGACCAGAGAGCCGCTTTCGCCACCGGTGTTCCTCCATATATCTACGCATTTCACCGCTACACATGGAATTCCACTCTCCCCTTCTGCACTCAAGTTTGACAGTTTCCAAAGCGAACTATGGTTGAGCCACAGCCTTTAACTTCAGACTTATCAAACCGCCTGCGCTCGCTTTACGCCCAATAAATCCGGACAACGCTCGGGACCTACGTATTACCGCGGCTGCTGGCACGTAGTTAGCCGTCCCTTTCTGGTAAGCTACCGTCACAGTGTGAACTTTCCACTCTCACACCCGTTCTTGACTTACAACAGAGCTTTACGATCCGAAAACCTTCTTCACTCACGCGGCGTTGCTCGGTCAGGGTTGCCCCCATTGCCGAAGATTCCCTACTGCTGCCTCCCGTAGGAGTCTGGGCCGTGTCTCAGTCCCAGTGTGGCCGATCACCCTCTCAGGTCGGCTATGTATCGTCGCCTAGGTGAGCCATTACCTCACCTACTAGCTAATACAACGCAGGTCCATCTTGTAGTGGAGCAATTGCCCCTTTCAAATAAATGACATGTGTCATCCATTGTTATGCGGTATTAGCTATCGTTTCCAATAGTTATCCCCCGCTACAAGGCAGGTTACCTACGCGTTACTCACCCGTTCGCAACTCATCCAAGAAGAGCAAGCTCCTCTCTTCAGCGTTCTACTTGCATGTATTAGGCACGCCGCCAGCGTTCGTCCTGAGCCAGGATCAAACTCTCATTAATACTTTAATAATTGTTCGAGCGTTAACTCATTACCGTCGTCTGACGATTTATTCTTGTAAATTGACAGGTTATAATTCTTCTATCATAACCCTGCACTTGGTTTCTTATTCAGTTCTCAAAGGTCTTTGCCTCTCTTGAGACAACTTCTATATTCTAGCAAAGACAGAATATCTTGTCAACACTTTTTTTGAAGTTTTTTTCTCTTCTTCGTGCTGGCCGTCTCTCACGAAACAGCTTATTTATAATATCATCCCTTCTTAAACTTGTCAATAACTTTTTTAAAGTTTTGGAACCTTTACGAGTTAGAGACAAATCGCTTAAGACAACTTTTATATCTTAGCACCCTTTTGGATAGCTGTCAAGAGGTTTTTAAAAAAATAATAAGCAGGTTTATACCCTGCTTATTATTTTGCTTCAATCAAGCCATAGTTACCATCTTCACGCTTATATAGTACGTTAGTTGTATGATCTTCGCTATCAGTATAGATAAAGAAATAGTGTCCCAACAACTCCATTTGAAGAATTGCTTCTTCAACATCCATTGGTTTCAACTCAATATTTTTAGTTCTCACAACTTCAACAGCTGGTGCTTCTTCAACTTCTTCTTTATTGAATTCAGTCGAGAACATTTCACCGGTTGGAACTTTCTCACGATGCTTACGTGCAATTTTTGTTTTATTTTTACGGATTTGTCTTGCAATCTTATCGACCACTAAGTCAATAGAACCATACATATCTTGTGAAACATCTTCTGCACGTAGTGTTACAGAACCTGTAGGGATAGTAACTTCTACTTTAGCTGTCTTTTCGCGATAAACCTTAAGATTTACTCGTGCATGTAGTTCTAGGTCTTCGTGGAAGTATTTTTCAACTTTGCTAAGTTTACTTTCAACATAGTCACGAAGTGCTTCAGTTACTTCGATGTTTTCGCCACGGATACTATATTTAATCATAAAAGACCTCTTTCTCGCTTGTTAGCGTTTTCTTTATCTTTATTATATCCTTTTCATGAAAATTTGCAAGTTTTTTTATTATCTAGCTAAGGAAAATGTCAAAACTTCTTTGACATCTAAATTATCTAATAGTTTGACCATTTGATACAGGGTAGATCCTGTTGTGTAAATATCATCGATTATGATGATCTTACTTGGTAGCTCAATACCTTTCTTCAAACTGAAAGAATTATCTTGACTTAACCGCTCTTCGCGTGTTCTCGAGGATTGCTTCTCGATCTCTCTTTTTTCAAAAATGTTTTTATAGGGGATTCCCTCTAGTAATCCTTTAACTTGATTGAATCCTCTCTCTTCCAGGCGTTCTTCCGACAAGGGGACAGGTACTAAGATATAACCTTTCTTTAAAAAAGACTTTAAATTGGCTTTAATTTCTTGTTGAAATATTTTTCTAAGACAATAATCTCCCATAAATTTATAGCGACTAAAATACTCTTTCATGTTTTCTTCATAACGATAAATGGCAAAATGTTTTGGAATATAGCCTTTTTTCGCCCAAATTTTGCAATCAAAGCAACTATTTCCATCTATTATTTTATAACAATTTGAACATCTCGCCTTCCCAAGCTTTTTAAATTGAGCTTTACAATCTTCACAAGAATACTCTCTTCTTTGTTTAAACATAATTAAATCACTTAATTGATCTACTGGTTCAATCCATTCATTACATAGTAGACACTTCATTTTCAAACCCTCCTTTTTTATTCATTGCATTTATTTCTTTCCGACATTGCAACATTGATTTAGATAATCCTTCATGAAAGAAATAGAGTTTCCCTGTAGGTCTCTCGGGCGAACGCCCCACCCTACCACCAATCTGAATAAGACTCGAACTAGTATATAAGTGATGATTTGCCATACAAACAAAAACATCTACTTGTGGAAAGGTAACACCACGTTCGAGAATAGTTGTCGTCACTAAGATTGACAATTCTTTTTTTCGGAATTTCTCTACGATGGTTGAACGCTCCTCGCTTTTTGATGAAACAAAGGCTATGTTTTCAGTAGGGAGATATTTTTTTAGGGTAATACTAAACTTTTCACCTAATGCTATATTGGGAAAAAAGATTAATAGAGGAAAATTTGATTTACGCTGCTTCTTAATCTGGTGAATTAGAGACCTTGGAAGCTTCTCGTTCGTCAACGACTTTTGTAACCTTCCTTGCCAAAAGAAACGAGGAAGGACTAAAGGATTTCCGTGGAAACGACTAGCAAGGTGATGCTTTTCTATAGCTCCAAGGCGCACTTGCTCTTCTAAAGCTAATGTAGAAGTTGCTGTTAAGTAAATATACCGGCCTGTTTCCGTCTTTGCCTGTTTAACAGCATGATTTAACATGACATTCCCTACAAATGGAAAGGCATCAACTTCATCAACAATAATCAAGTCAAAGCTATGATAAAATTTTAGTAATTGATGAGTGGTAGCTATAACGAGCGGACTACCATCATATGGTTCACTATCAGCATGAAGCAGAGAAATACTACAAGTAAAATCTTTCTGCATGCGTAGAAACAATTCTCGACAAACATCAACTCGGGGACTTGCGATGACGACACGATTTTTATTTTCAAGAACATAGGCAACAATATTATAAATTATCTCTGTCTTGCCAGCACCAGTCACTGCATGAACAAGACTGTGTTTTTGATTTTTATAAGTCTTTAAAAGCTTTTCCGAGACCTCATTTTGATAAGGAGTCAGTTTTCCTGACCATTTCAAGACAGGAAAATCTACTTCTGATTTTTCTGAGGGAAAGTAATAGAGTTCTTTTCCTTCTTGGTTTCGACCAAAGACAATACACGCTCTACAATAATACTGACCATTCGGTAATTGCCAATCTTCCTCTATTCGACTATAACATCTTTTACATCTAAGTTTTTTATCAACCTTTATCATACTTTCTAATTTTACAGCCTCTGAGAGATAGTCCACTGGTAACTGTTCTTTCGTAAATAGTCGTCCATAATATTCTTTAGGTATCATATCTTTCTATTCGAAAATATGTTTGAATTCACCTTTTTATGATAAAATTTTTTTATGGATTACAAAACAATTGCCAACGATGGAATCGTTGAAGAAGAAATCAAAAAATCTCGTTTTATTTGTCACTTGAAACGCATTAGCAATGAAGAAGAAGGAAGGGAGTATATCGCTCAGATTAAGAAAGAGCATCACAAGGCCAATCACTCTTGCTCTGCAATGATTGTCGGAGAAGATGGTCAAATTAAGCGTTCTAGTGATGACGGTGAACCTTCTGGAACTGCTGGGGTGCCCATGCTCACCGTTCTAGAAAAACAAGGACTTACCAATGTCGTAGCAGTTGTGACTCGCTATTTTGGTGGGATCAAGTTAGGTACTGGTGGCCTTATTCGCGCTTACTCAGGTAGTGTTGCCCATGCAATCGAAGAAATTGGTCGAGTTGATGTCAAGGAATTAACTGGGCTAACCGTAGAGTTAACCTACTCTCAATATCAAGTCTTCTCCAATTTCCTTGAAAAAGAAGGGATCCAAGAATTTGATACAACTTTCCTATCCGATGTTTCTACAACCTTGTTTGTTGAAGAGTCTGAGATTGAAAGACTTGGTCAAGAGCTTACTGAATTCTATCAAGGAAAAGTAAATTATAAAAAATCCGGTAAGAAAATTGTTGAGATACCTATCTGATAGTCAAACATTATCACAGTGATAAAGAAGATGTATTTTACAAGTTAGGTCTACCGTCGTATACTTAAAACCATCAATTAAAGATAAAGAGGATTTTGAATATGACAATTTACAATTCAATTACCGAACTTGTTGGAAGAACACCAATTATTAAACTTAATTCTATTGTCCCAGAAGGATCAGCAGATGTTTATGTTAAACTCGAAGCATTTAATCCTGGTTCTTCAGTTAAAGACCGTATTGCTCTTCGTATGATTGAAGATGCTGAAAAAGCTGGAATAATTAAACCTGGTAATACTATTATTGAACCAACTTCTGGTAATACAGGTATCGGTTTTGCTTGGGTTGGCGCTGCTAAAGGTTACAAGGTAGTCATCGTAATGCCTGACACAATGAGTGTTGAACGTCGTAAAATCATCCAAGCCTACGGTGCTGAACTTGTTTTGACTCCTGGTAGCGAAGGAATGAAAGGTGCTATCGCTAAGGCTAAAGAAGTTGCTGCTGAGCGCGATGGTTGGGTGCCACTCCAATTTGCTAACCCTTCAAATCCAGCTGCCCATGCTGATACAACTGGTCAAGAGATTCTTGAAGACTTTGGGGCAGATGGTTTGGATGCATTCGTAGCTGGTATCGGTACCGGTGGTACTATTTCGGGTGTTTCTAAAACTCTGAAAGCTGCTAATCCAAACATCAAAGTTTATGGTATTGAAGCTGACGAATCTGCTGTCTTGAACGGTGATAAACCAGGACCACACAAAATTCAAGGTATCTCAACTGGCTTTATCCCTGACACATTGAATACAAAATCATATGATAGCGTTGTACGTATTCCTTCTGATGAGGCTATCTCAACATCACGTACATTGGGTAGCAAGGAAGGTTTCCTAGCTGGTATCTCATCAGGTGCTGCTATTGCTGCTGCTCTTAAAGTTGCTGCTGAACTCGGCGAAGGTAAAAAAGTATTGACACTTTTGCCTGATAATGGTGAGCGTTACCTTTCTACAACACTTTATGATTTCCAAAACTAACAAAAACAGAAGCTGACATTTAATGTTCTAGCTTCTGTTTTTGTTGTTAAAACCTTATAGCCAGCTGTACTGATCGTTCCAATAGAAAAACAACCCGTTGCTAATATACTGACCTATGGGAGTAGGACACCGAAAAAACTCGTTTAGTCTTGACTCCTTTTCTTATTAGTCTAATTCTTTTGCTTCTGTTTCAGCAATTTCAGTAACTGTAACCCCTGCTTCTACAAAAACTTCTTTAAGGTGTTCTGGTTCTACATCCCCTTCAACTTGTAGTTCGACGCAAAGCATGGGATCAGTTTTTGGTGCAACAATTGTACGTTCAATGTTGAGATTTTCACTAGAAATGAGGTTAGCAATTTTTTCCAAAACATGTGGATTATCTGGCACTTCAAGTCCAATACGGATTCCGTCTTGACCATATCCTGAGATTTCCAAAAAAAGCATGGAATACATCTTTATCTGTAATAATTCAAGAAATTTGGTCATTATCTACTACTGGAAGAACTCCAACCTTGTTTTGAAGCATTATGTAGACAGCGTCTCCTCAAGGCTAGCATATTTGGAAACAGTAAGGACATTTTTAATCATGATATCTCCTACTTTTGTCTTGTTAAGGAGATAGTTCATTTCATAAATTGATAAACTTGTTGCTTTTGATGGTGAAGCCTCCGCCATTGTACCTTCTGTAATAAGACCAACCAGTTTGTCGTGTTCAATTACTGGCAAACGACGCAAACCTTTGTCACGTATAATGTCTGCAGCTGTTGCAACTGTTGTTTCTGGTGAGACGTAAACCACACGTTTTGTCATAAAATCTTTTACTGCTATGTTTCATTTTCCTCCGAATGATTTCTTACTTGTATTATACCACACTAGTTGTAACCGATTGCATTATTTTGCTGAAAAATTAGTACCTTACAATCAGTCTGAGACTATAGAAAAAACGCCCTTGGGCGCTTTTTCTTATCCTCCAAGATAGGCTTTACGAACTTCGTCTGATGCAAGAAGTTCTTTACCAGTACCTGAAAGAACCACTTTTCCAGTTTCAAGAACATAACCACGATCCGCAATTGATAATGCCTTATTGGCATTTTGTTCAATCAAAAGAACTGTAGTTCCTTGCGCCTTGATGTCTTCAATAATATCAAAGATTTCTTGAATAAAGATTGGAGCAAGCCCCATTGAAGGTTCATCCAAAAGCAAAAGTTTCGGACGACTCATGAGGGCACGACCCATCGCTAGCATCTGTTGCTCACCACCAGAAAGTGTTGCAGCGTCTTGATTCTTACGTTCTTCTAGACGTGGGAAACGTTGGAAGACTTTTTTCAATAGAGCTGCATTTTCTTCTTTATTTGTATGAAGGAAAGCGCCCATTTCAAGATTTTCCATTACAGTTAATCCTGCAAAGACGTGACGTCCTTCAGGCACTTGAGCCAAACCTTCTGCAACAATCTTTCGAGCAGGTGTTTTGTGAATTTCATTTCCAAGGTAAGAAATCGTTCCTTCAGTTGGACGAACAAGACCCGAGATTGTACGAAGAATAGATGTTTTACCTGCTCCATTGGCTCCGATAAGAGTTACAACTTCACCTTCATTAACTTCAAAGCTAACGTTTTTAACAGCTTCGATAGATCCATATTTAATTGAGAGATTTTCAACTTTTAACATAGCCATTATGCTTCACCTCCCAAGTAAGCTTCAATAACACGCTTGTTATTCTTAATTTCATCAGGGGTTCCTTCTGCAATCAAGCGTCCATATTCTAAAACATAGATACGCTCAGTGACATCCATGACCAAACTCATATCGTGCTCAATCAAGATAATTGTAATACCGAAATCTTTTTGAATTTGACGAATATGAGCAGTCAACTCAGCTGTTTCTTGTGGATTCATACCAGCAGCTGGTTCATCAAGGAAAAGAATTTTAGGTTCCGTTGCAAGCGCACGAACAATCTCCAAGTGACGTTGTTGTCCATAAGCCAAGTTTTTCGCAAGCGTATCTGCCTCACCATCCAAGTTAAAGATAGCCAAGAGCTTCATAGCTTTGTCTTTCAACTCTTCCTCACTTGAATAGTACTTAGGTAAGCGCAAAAGAGATGCAAAGAAATTTGAAGGTTGCTTATTTGATAAACCAACAAGAACATTTTCAAGTACAGTCATGTCTTTGAAAAGGCGGATATTTTGGAAAGTACGTGACAAACCGAGTGACGCAATCTTGTAAGGTGCTTTACCGTTGAGAACTATACCATCAAGCGTTACAGTCCCTTCACTTGGCTCATAGACACCAGTCAAAAGGTTGAACAAGGTTGTTTTACCAGCACCGTTTGGCCCTATTAGTCCAACCAACTCACCTTCATTGAGTTCCATTGAAACATCACCAACAGCAGTCAAACCACCAAAGTTTTTAGTTAAATTTTTAACTTCAAGAAGTGCCATTTTTATTTGCCCTCCTTAGATTTATTGAAGAATTTTGAGAGATAGAGTTCTTTTGTTCCAAGAAGCCCACCTGGACGGAAGAGCATTACAAGAATCAAAGCCAATGCGTAAATAATCATACGAAGGTTTGAAACGTTTTGGAGGAACATGTTGATAATACCAAGAACAACAGCAGCAATGATAGTACCTGTAATTGATCCAAGACCTCCAAGAACGGCAATGATAAGGTAATCAATTGATTTCATGATTGCGAAGTCTTTTGGCACAACAGTCCCGATATAGCTGACATAAAGTGAACCAGCAATCGCTGAAATCATGGCACCGATAACGAATATAATAACCTTCAGTTTTGTAACATTGACACCCATTGACTCTGCAGCAATTTCATCTTCACGAATAGTAATTGCTTGGCGACCAGTTGCTGAACGCAAGAAATTGAGTACCAAGATTGTAATAATAACCACAAAGAAATAGATGACAGGCCAGCTTGTATAAGGAAGAATTCCAGTCAAACCAGCGGCACCATTGGTCAATTCACCACCATTAACGATAATGATACGGATGATTTCAGCCATACCAAGAGTTGCAATGGCAAGATAGTCACCTTTCAAACGAAGGGTAGGTATACCAAAAATAAGAGCAACGACAGCTGCGATGATGACACCTACAACCATGGAGAGATAGAAACCATCATAAGTTGGCATCATGCCAGTGATGATAGCTGATGAGTACGCACCGATTGCCATGAAACCGGCTTGTCCAAGTGTAAATTGTCCGGAGAAACCAAGAACTAAGTTAGTACCAAGTCCCATAAGGATTGAAATCCCAATCCCCATTAAGATTTGGATGTAGTAAAGATTCATGATACCTGAAAGTTCAAGACCTTTCAAGATAAGGAAGAGTCCAATGATAAGACCAAACCAAATAAGGTTTACTTTTAGATTTTTCTTCATGTCTTACACCTTCTCTTTCACATTTTTACCAAGAATACCCGCTGGACGAAGCAAGAGGATAACTATCAAGACACCATAAACGATGGCATCACGGTAGCTTGATAAACCAATTGCAGTTGACAAAGTTTCCAAAATACCAATAACAAAACCACCGAGTGCTGCACCAGGAATAATACCGATACCACCAAGAACAGCAGCAACAAAAGCTTTAATACCTGGAGTCATCCCCATAAGAGGTTCAATTGAGTTATAGTAAAGACCAATGAGGACACCGGCAGCCCCTGCAAGTGATGATCCAAGAGCAAAAGTGAAGCTAATCGTATTATTAACACTAATACCCATCAACTCCGCTGCATCGCTATCAACAGACACAGCACGCATAGCTTTACCCATCTTAGTCTTCTTAACGATCAATTGAAGAGCAACCATAAGCACAAGAGCAACTACCAAAATGAGCAATTGCACATTTGTAACAGAGATTGAACCAAGATGATAAGTATGCACCTTGATTGATTGTGGGAATGAACGTGTATCTGCACCTACAAAGTAAACCATGATGTACTCAAGAAAGAATGACACACCAATGGCCGTAATCAAGGCAGAAATACGTGTCGAATTACGGAGTGGGCGATAAGCCAAGAACTCGATAACAACCCCTAAAATGGCACATACAATCATGGAAAACACAAGGGCAATCCAGAAGTTCATCTTCAAGCTGTTAATCGCATAGTAACCAACGAAGGCACCTATCATGTAGATGTCTCCATGGGCAAAGTTAATCAATTTGATAATCCCATAAACCATAGTATAACCAAGGGCAAGTAGTGCATAGATACTACCCAAGATGATACCATTGACTAGTTGTTGTGGAAGTTGTTCAAAAAACATATATAACCAAACTTTCTAGTTTATTTTTAGTAAAGATAAGAGCTTATTTTTCAATTTCAACGGTTTCCGCTGAAACCTCTTCACCATTATCTCTTTTAACCATAAGAGCTGCTTTAATAGGGTTATGATCCTTGTCAATTGTCATTTTACCAGTAACCCCAACAAAGTTTTTCAGATTTGCTAAGTTATCAGCAATATCTACTGATGTTTTTGCACCTTTCGATGCTTCTGCAACCATATAAACAGAATCGTAGGCTAGAGCCGCAAACATATTTGGTTCAATTTTGTAAGCTTTCTCATATGCTTTAATGAAACCAGATGCCTTGTCAGAAAGAGCAACATTTGTTGAATATCCTGATACATAGTAGACATTTGAAGCATTCTTTTTACCTGCAAGCTCAGTAAATTTCTCATCACTGAATCCGTCAGGTCCTAAAATTGGTTTATCAATTCCAAGGTCACGTGCTTGTTTTGTAATAATACCAGTCTCAGTATAGTAACCAGGCATTACAACCGCATCATAATCTAGGTCTTTAAATTTAGTCAAAGCTGACTGATAGTCCTTGTCACCTGAAGCAAAGGTAGCTTCAGTAACGATTTGACCTTTATATTTACGCTTGAATTCATCCGCAATTCCCTTGGCATAATCCGAAGCATTATCATAGTAGAGAACTACTTTCTTAGCATTCAAATTATTGTAAGAATAAGCCGCCAAAACTTCACCTTGGTAGCTATCTTTAAAGGTTGTACGAAAAACAAATTTCTTAACTCCGTTAGCATCTACCGTAAGGTCATCCTGTGTACCAGAAGGTGTTATCAAAGGAACCCCTGTTTTTTGTGACACGAGGCTAGCAGCAGCAACAGCTCCTGATGTCGATGGACCAACGATAGCATTTACATTACTCTGAATAGCCAAGTTCGTTGAAGATGTTGAAGCCTCAGCATTTTCAGATTTATTATCTTTTGTGACGAGCTCTATCTTTTTGCCGTCAACGCCACCTGCTTTGTTAATTTCATCAACAGCCAACTTAATACCATTCTGCTCTGACTTACCATAGGCCGCAACAGCACCTGTCAACTCCATGTTAACACCAATTTTGATTGTATCCCCAATCTTAGTACCTTTGGCATTAGCAGTCACATCAGGTGACTTGCCACAGGCAACCAAAAAAATGGAGGCAAAAAAGGCTAGCACAATAAGTGTGATCTTTTTATACATAAGATTTCTCCTTAATATTTTCTTAAAAAAGTCTACCTTATAGGTTACAGAATTATCAGAAAATTGTCAATCATATACAACTATGTTCTATCCCTGGTAATCGATTACATTGCTTTTAAACTAACGTTTAAGTTAAGAAAAAAACTTTTCTCCTAGCTAAAGAGAAAAGTTTTTTAAATGTTCAGGGACCGAGGTGTCGTAACGTTCCAGACTACCTACAAAATCCATATCAATATCAGAATAATAAGAAGGGAGAACTTTTTTGACTGCCTTCATTCCTTCAAGCTCTATCAAGATGTCCTCAACCCTGTCTTGATCTACATAAAGGTGCACATAACGCATCTTATAAGAATGGTAGACAACATCGCCAAACTTGGCAATTTTACGTAAGTCTCTATTATAGTATAAATAAACAATAATACCTTGGCGCTTAATCACGACTCATCTCCTCCTTTATGTTAGTGCCACCCTTTTTATGATGAGGTTTATGAGGGGCAAGAGGTAGGCCAGTATCAATGAAAATCTGATTTGAGATAGCTTGAGCAACCTCCTCTCCAAGTGAAGCTAGTATTATCTGCAAATCGAACTCCGCCTGACGATAGCCTATAACCACCTCGTTTAGATCAATTTGGCGCTTCATTCGTAAAACCTGATGTTTCAAGTCTCTCACATCTGCTCTAAAAGCCTCATACCCCTTAGCTTTATCATAACTTTCCTTTAATTCCTGAAATTCCAAGAGTAGCTCTTGAAGTTCTCTGGCATTTTTGAATCTCTGCTGTTTTAAACGGTAATTCTCTACTTCTGGCAATCTTAAAAAATGTAAAACAAGACTGTCTATTGCTTGATCAATAGCAAGTAGCTCCTCATTGATTATTAACATGTTTCCTATTGTAACACAAAAAGTCAGATGAAACGGTTCTTATATAAACCGATTAGCATCTGACTTTTATCTTAGATAAGCTAGACTTATTTTAATTGGTTGTTGGTCATGATTTCATCAATGAAGCCATATTCAAGTGTTTCTTGGGCACTCATCCAATTATCACGTTCAGCATCGACATGAACCTTTTCAATTGGCTGACCAGAATTATCAGCCAAGATTTGCTCCAAGTTATTACGAGTCTTGAGCAAGTGTTCAGCAGCGATAGCCATATCTGTTTGTTGAGTACCACCACCAGTACCACCCATTGGTTGGTGAATCATGTATTCTGCATTTGGCAACATGAAACGTTTACCTTTGGTACCGCTTGAAGCGATAATTGTACCCATTGATGCTGCCATCCCCATAACGATGGTTTGAACATCAGACTTGATGAAGTTCATTGTATCAACAATGGCAAGGCCTGCTGAAACTGACCCACCAGGTGTATTAACATACAGATAGATATCTTTTGTATGGTCTTGAGCATCCAAGAACAAGAGTTGAGCGATAATTGAGTTTGCCATATTATCTTCTATAGGACCTGTTAACATGATAATACGATCCTTGAGCAAACGTGAGTAAATGTCATAAGAACGTTCACCACGTGATGTTTGTTCAATAACTACCGGAATCATATGAATTCTCCTTTTAATATTGTCTTGATGTTATTATATGATTTTAGTCAAATTAGGTCAAATAAAAAGTATATTCCTTAGCACTCATTTAAAAAGAGTGCTAATTAAGCAAAAAAGGGAAAATTTCCCTTTTCAACTTATTTTGTACCAAACAGACGGTCACCTGCATCTCCAAGACCTGGAACAATATAGCCATTCTCATTAAGTCTCTCATCCAAAGATGCTGTGTATATATCAATATCTGGGTGAGCATCTTGCAATTTTTTTACACCTTCTGGTGCGGCAACTAAACATACAAACTTGATATTAGCTGCTCCACGTTTTTTAAGTGAATCCACCGCCAAAATTGCTGAACCACCAGTTGCAAGCATTGGGTCCATTACAAAAATCTGACGTTGATCAATATCTTCTGGCAATTTAACCAAGTACTCAACTGGCTCAAGTGTTTCTTCATCACGGTACATACCAATATGACCAACTTTTGCTGCAGGTACGAGGCTAAGGAAACCATCTACCATACCAATACCCGCACGAAGGATTGGAACAATTGCCAATTTTTTACCAGAAAGTTGTTTTTGAACTGTTTTTATAATTGGTGTTTGAATTTCAACCTCTTCAAGAGGAAGATCACGTGATACTTCATAACCCATAAGCATAGCGATTTCATTAACCAACTCACGGAAGTCCTTGGTAGACGTATCCTCACGACGTAAGATTGAGAGTTTATGTTGAATCAATGGATGTGAAATAACTTGAAATTTACCCATAATAGTTTCTTCCTTTGCTTTATATTCACTCTATTATATCAAAAACACAAGAAAAACGCTTGCTTTACTTGCAAACGTTTTTGGAAAGGATCCAATTTTATTTTTTAGACAGATGAATCTTACCTGTTACTAAACCATAGCCAAGAAGTGCCGAGCTACCAATAGCCGCAAAGATAGCTGCCAAGATTGACAGTTGACAGCAACTTTAATGTGGTTGTCTTTACTTCTCTCATCAGACTTAGCTGATTTTGGAGTTTCTGTATCAGTAACTACCTTTTCTTCAATAGCATTCACTGGAATAGATGGTCCAATTGAAACAATAGCTTCTGGTACTGTTGTCGCAATCTCTGTAGCTTGAGATACTTGACGACGGTCACCGACAGAACCCTCTGTTGAAAGTTTCACAGGAACCTCTACCTGATAATCATCTGATGAATTATTATCATTAGCTGAGCGGTCTATGAACTGGAAAACCTGTATTCGTCGGTGTTTCTGCTTTATCTTCTTTATCAGGTGATGGCTGATTATTATCTGCTGATTTAGAAGTCTTATCATCAGTAGAATGGTTTCCACCTGTTGGATTTACTGGAACTTCGAAGACGGTCTCAGACATCTGATATCGTCTAAGTAAAGTCTCAAAAGAAGAGTCTGCCTCAAATTTAAAGTGATGCCATTTGTATCACTTTTCTTATTTTCCAAAGACAGAAACCAAACGTTTCACACCTTCAGCAACAACTTTAGTTGGCGTAGCTACGTTAAATCGGAAATGTTTTTCTCCTTCGGAACCAAAAGTAATACCGTTATTTAGCACTACCTTCGCTTCTTCTTTAAGCAAACGTCCAAGTTCATTGTGATCTTGATCATAGGCTGAAAAATCAAGCCAGACCAAATAAGTGCCCTCAGGTTTCATAACTTCGATATTAGTCTTTTCACTAAGTTCCTTAGTTAAAAGGTCAATATTAGTTTCAAGAACTGTCTTCAATTCCTCTAACCAAGGTTGACCGTAGGTAAAGGCAGCTTGTGTTGTAATCAAACCAATAGTTGGAATTTCGTGTTGATTATTAGCCAATTGTTTTTGTTTAAAGGATTTACGCAAGTCTTCATTTTCAATAATGGTGAAACTGTTTTTGGTACCAGCAATATTAAAGGTTTTAGTCGCCGAACTAAGCACCAAGGTAAAATCCTTATAAGCGTTTGAAAGCGTATTTAGAGAGATATGCTTATTCCCATATAAGGCCAAGTCTTGATGGATTTCATCAGATACCAAGAGAACACCATGTTTCTGGCAAAGGTCTGCTACCATGGTCAATTCTTCCTTAGTCCAGACACGACCACCTGGATTATGTGGACTACAGAAGACATAGAGTTTAACATCATTGTCTACGATATCACATTCCAATTGCTCAAAATCAATTTCAAAATGCCCGTTAACCTTAACAAGACTATTCTCAATCAACTTGCGATTATTCAAGCGAACAGAACGAGCAAATGGCGGATAAACTGGTGTGTTGATAAGGACAGCATCGTCTTCTTTGGTAAAGGCCTGAATAGCTGTTGAAATAGCTGGGACAACCCCTTCAATAAGGACAATACTGGCCTTATCAACTGAATAGCCATGTTGATTTTTTTCCCAATCTATGATGGATTGGTAGAGCTCATCACTTGGATAAGGGTAACCAAAGATATGCGTTTCAGCATAGTTAATCACCGCATCTCTAATTTCAGGAACAGGTAAGAAGTCCATATCAGCAACCCAAAGCTCAAGTAGTTCAGGATCACTTTCAGCTTCATGCCATTTCATAGTGTTTTGATTTAAGCGATTTGGTTGTGTTGTAAAATCATAACGTGTCATAGATAACTCCTTAAAGACTAAGGGCATTTTCCAAGTCAGCAATCAAATCCTCTGCTGCTTCAATACCAATTGAAAGACGAAGCAAGTCATCCGTTAATCCATACGAAGCACGTATTTCACTTGGAATATCTGCGTGAGTTTGTGTTGTTGGGTAAGTAATCAAACTTTCAACACCACCCAGACTCTCCGCAAAGGTAAAGACCTTAAGAGTATTGATAATAGTTGGAATCTTATCTTGGTTAGCCACTTTGAAGGAAATCATCCCACCCTTACCTGGGTAGAGAACCTCTTTAACAGCTGGGGACTTTTCTAAGAACGCCACAACTTCTTTAGCATTAGCCGTTGATGCCTCCATACGAAGTTTTAGGGTCTTAAGTCCACGCATGAGCATATAGCTATCAAATGGGGACAAGTTCGGACCAGTCGTATTGAGGTTATAATAAAGTTTATCGTAGAATTCTGGATTGCTAGTCACAACAACACCAGCTAAAACATCATTATGCCCTGATAGGTATTTAGTAGCTGAATGTACAACGATATCAGCACCTTGAGTAATCGGGGTTTGGTAGATTGGGCTATAGAAAGTATTATCAACAATAACCACCGCACCCTTTTCATGAGCAGTCTGAGCTACTTTCTCAATATCAAACTCAATCATAAGTGGGTTTGTCGGTGTTTCAATGTAGACAATATCAGTATCTTCTACAATAGCCGCAATCATCTCATCTTCTGTATTGGTGTATTCAAAGAAGAAACGTCCTTCTTTTTCTTTATCGTTGAACCAACGGAAAGAACCTCCATAAAGGTCACGGGCAGCGACAACCTTGCTACCTACAGGGAAAATTTCAAAGGCCAAAACAATAGCGCTCATCCCTGAACTTGTCGCAATGGCATAATCCGCTTTTTCAATAGCTGCTAGCGTTTTTTCCAATGTTGCACGCGTTGGATTTTTAGTTCGTGTATAGTCAAAACCAGTAGACTGTCCGAATTCTGGATGTTGGTAAGTTGTTGAAAAATGAATCGGTGAAGCTAAAGCTCCTGTTGCTTCATCAGAATTGATTCCTGCATGTGCCAAAATAGTTTCTAATTGATAATCTTGTGTCATATTGCACCCTCTCTACATGATAAAATGGATATTCTCCATATCTATGCCCTCTATTTTATCACTATTTTCTGAAAAGAATGGAAAGTTCATCATACGAATTCTTGATAGTTATATATAGTTTATTACTATAACCTCAAAATATTGAACAGACAAACTTTCTGAGATGATTAAAGGTGACTTTTCAGACACCGAAAAAGCCTGAAATTTAAAAGTTCCAGGCTTTTTGAGATAACTAATGTCCTTACTCTCCTAAGGAAGACATAGATCAAAATTTTTTCTTCAATCTAAGGTAAACCACTGACTTACTTTTTTATCAAATAAGCGATATCTGATTTCTTCCAAAGTCATAATAACAAATATGGACAAGCAAGTAAATAGAGCCAATCATCAAGTCCAATTGGGGCTGTGTTAAATAGCGTGTGGAAAAGAGGTACATAGGACAGGATAATAAAGAGAACAATTTCTAGAACAATTCCTAGGCTAATAATCCTATTAGCAAAATGTTTAACTTGGAATATAGAGCCCCTGCCCTTACGACTATTCATAACCATACCAATCTGAGTAAAGATAATAGCTCCCAAAGTCATGGTGGTCGCCTCCCGGTAGAGGGGCCCTGAGCTAGCCAGATGGTTCAAATTTCCTTGATTTACCCAATAATTAAGGAAGAAAGCACCCATAGCCAAGACTGCTTCAATCAATCCATACCAGACAAAAGCTTTAAGCAACAGTTGGCGATTGAGTAAGCGTCCCGATAAACGTCTTGGTGGCTTGTCCATCACTCCTTCTTCAGGTGATTCAACCCCCAATCCCAAAGCAGGTACCATATCTGTTCCCAAGTCAATAGCTAGGATTTGCATAACGGTTAAAGGAAGAGGAATGCGTCCCAAAGAGAACAAGAAGTTGAAAAGAAAAACCAAGCCACATGACTTGGTTTCAAATACTATTTAATATGTAATTTAGCTCGTAATCTACCTGCTCGTGCGCCAAGCAATTGATCAGCCATATGTGTCACAAGAGCAAGCACTCCATAGACCAAAACGCCAAGACCTCCTCCAATCACTAAGTAAATCACACTACCCATACGACTTGTTGGAGATAGGACAAATTGGAATAACCAATAGAAAACAGCAACTGGAATAACCATGAGCATTGTAATAATACAAATGAGTAGAGCTTTTCTAAAGACTGTCTTACGACTAAAGTGAGTAACTGTGTGAAGGCGATTATACATCAAAGCAATAGGAACTCCTAACCCAATGGCTGTTGAAATAACCGGACCGAGGGCTCCTAAAAAAATAATCAACGGTAGCTGTAGAATGGCCTTAATAAGCACCCCAATCGCAAAATAATTGATAGCTTTACGGGTCTCAAAGATAGCCTGAAGCATTGGTGCTAAAACACTATACAAAGCTAAGAAAATCACTTGAATCAAACTAGCTACGAAGAGTAAAAGAGCCTGACTGTCTGGTGCTCCATAAAAGACAGTGTATAATGGCTTGGCCAAAATCACAGAACCCGCAATGGCTGGTACAATAAAGAGCAAAAGTAACTGGAGATTATTAATAATGAGTTTGGCTGCTCCCCCAAGGTCCTTTTTAACCATATTTTCTGTCAGAAGTGGGATGCCGACCCCAGCAATAGAAATAGCAACGGCAATCAAAATCATAGTAATCTTACTTGGGTTTGAAGACAAATAAGCATAGAGAACCTGAAGCTGACTATTACTATAGCTTGTAAACCTCTCCATAGTACGGATAAAAGTCCATTGATCAATCAACTGGAAAAGTTGAACCGCTGATCCAGTAATAATGAAGGGAATGGCTTCCTTAAATGTCTCAATAACAATTGCAGTTGGATTGATATCAGGATGAACGGCCTGCTTACCAAAAAGGCTCTTGAGCTTGCCTTCTTTCCAAAGATAGAAGAAAAGTACTCCATAACTAGCCAACATACCGATGAAAGCAGCAAAAGTCGATTGGACAACTGCAGTCACATAGTCACCTGTACCAATTTTCATGATGAAGAAAGTCGCCAACAGCATCCAAATGACACGGATAATCTGCTCCGCAATCTGACTTAGGGCATAAGGCTTCATGTTGTTAAAGCCCTGGAAAAAGCCTCGTAAAACAGACATCGATGGAAAAATGACAACCGCCCAAGAAAGGCTGCGCATTACTCGAACCAGGTCTTCGTCTCCCCCAGAAAGATATGACATCCACGGAGAAGCAAAATACATGAAAACACCAAAAATTAGTCCAAGCCCAATCATATAATACAAGATACGTTTGAGTAAGAAGAAACTCGTTTCCATCTTTCCAAGTGTGTTATATTTTGATACCTGCTTGGCAATGGCGACTGGAATCCCTGCTGTCGAAATCAAAAGGAAAAGGGCATAAATATTATATCCCTGACCAAAGAGAGCATTGGCTTGGTCACCCTGTTTGCCCATCCAAGCATACCAAGGAATAATATAGAGTGCCCCTAAGAGACGACTGATAATATTGGATGCTGTCATCCATGCCGTCCCTCTTAGCATTTGCTGCTGCTGCGTGTCAGTTTTAGTTTCAGTCATAATTCTCTTTCTAGATAATAAAATACAATCTAGTTAATTATAAACTTTTGGCTCTGACTTGTAAAACAAGAACATTAAGGCTAAAATAGGAACTATGATTACTATTGAACAAGTTCTAGAGGTTCTCAAAAAGGACCATAATTTTAGAGATATTATCAACCAAGAGCACTACTACTATTCATGGACTGGGGTGACTTTTGATCATCTTTCTTACGACAGTCGTGATATCACACCATCTACCCTATTTTTTGCCAAGGGAGCTGGCTTCAAACTTGAGTTTTTGGAGAGTGCTGTCCAGGCTGGATTAGGCTTCTACGTGGCTGAAAAAGATTACCAAGTAGGAATCCCTGCAATTCTCGTTTCAGATATCAAGCAAGCCATGAGTCTCGTTGCTCAGGCCTTCTACCAATACCCTCAAGACAAACTAAAACTACTAGCCTTTACTGGTACAAAAGGGAAGACAACAGCGTCTTACTTTGCCTTTAACATACTTAAGCAAAGTCATAAGCCCGCCTTGCTCTCAACCATGAACACGACACTAGACGGAAAAACCTTCTTCAAATCTAACTTAACTACACCTGAAAGTTTGGACCTTTTCCATATGATGGCTGAAGCTGTATCTAACGGCATGACCCACCTGATTATGGAAGTTTCAAGTCAGGCCTATCTAACCAAGCGTGTCTATGGTTTGACCTTTGATGTAGGTGTCTTTCTTAACATCAGTCCAGACCACATCGGACCTATTGAACACCCAACCTTTGAAGACTACTTCTACCACAAGCGTCTCCTCTTGAAAAATAGTCAAGCAGTTATTGTCAATAGTGGTATGAATCACTTCGATTTTGTTGCTGAAGAAGTCGCTGATAAAGACCACGACTTCTATGGTAAGAACTCTGAAAATACCGTTAAACATAGCTCAGGTTTTAGCTTTAAAGCCAAAGGTAAACTAGCTGGTGATTACGATATCCAACTCATTGGTGACTTTAATCAGGATAACGCCATGGCTGCTGGTTTAGCCTGCCTACGTCTTGGAGCCAGTCTTGAAGATATTAAAAAAGGAATTGCTCAAACCTCTGTTCCAGGCCGTATGGAAATTCTCACTCAGGCAAATGGTGCTAAGGTATTCGTCGACTATGCTCACAATGGTGACAGCCTAGACAAGCTCTTGCAAGTCGTAACTGACCACCAAAAAGGTAAGATTACTTTAATTCTAGGAGCTCCTGGGAATAAGGGCGAGAGCCGTCGTCAAGACTTTGGTCACGTCCTCAACACTTACCCCGAAATAAATGTCATCTTGTCTACTGATGACCCTAACAAGGAAGACCCCCTTACCATCTGTCAAGAAATTGCTAGTCATATCAATCGTAAGATTCGTATCATTGTCGATCGAGAGGAAGCCATCAAAACAGCCATGTCTGAAACCACAGGATCAAGCGATGCCCTTGTTATCGCCGGTAAGGGAGCTGATGCCTTTCAAATTGTGAATGGTAAACGCACTGATTATGCTGGTGATATTGAAGTCGCTAAGAAATATTTGTAAACAAATAACTCAAAAAGCCAATTGAGATGATGATTTTCATCTCAATTGGCTTTTTTTGCTATCGAAACACTAGTCTTTACCTAGTATCTTCTTAAAAACATCATAGAAGGGATTGAGGGTCTTATCAAATGAACCAACAAGCGTCTCTAATTGTCCGCCAAACTGACGCTTAAAATTAAAGTTTCCTTTGCCAGAACTAGCTGCCTCAGTTTCAATAGTACCGTAAAAGTTAAAACGCTTTTTAGACTTACTTTTAGCATATTTTAGCATCTCCCAATGAAGCAAAACCGCTCCACCGAAATTAAGGTAGGCTTCATCATTACCCCCGTAAAAGCTGACAATTTCTGGACCATAATCCATGAAAAGATAAGCTGAAAGCGGTAATTTGTCAGTCTTGATTTGGTAAGACTTGAATTGTTCTAACCGCTTATAGTAGCTTCTCAATTGATCCTCCGCATCTGCTATTTGACCCTTGGTACGTTTTTTCTGAGGACCTTCTTTTAAATCCTGAATTTTGGCTTCAAAAGACTGAATATTCTCATCAAGATAAGCTAGATAAGCTGGACAATCCAAATAAGCTAACATAAACTTGGCAGATTTGCCAAAACATTTTTTTAGATTTTGAAAATAAACTAGCGGATGAACAGAAAATCCCTTTCGCTCTGCTGTTCGACTTAAAATATCGTAGAACTGGTCAAGTTGATGCTCATCAAGTTCTTCAGTCTTGACATTCAGAGCAGTGAATTTTTTGAGGTCTCGCTTCAATGATGGAGAAAAGGCAGCAAGGATTTCATCAGAACTAGCAAAACTTTCTATTGATTTTACGAACATCTGGTTAACCACAAGAGATTGTTCCGAATCTAGAGAGTGTTCAAAACCTAATGTTTCAAATACCTCTAGCACATCACTGGCCTTATCCACTTCAATATTTTCAAGTTTTTCATTTCTAATAAGATTTGTCAGATAAGGGTGTATAGAAAGTGTGGCAATATTTTTCTTTCTTAAATAAAGTATTAAAGCTTCGAGTATCTCTCTGTCAAACCAGCAAGAGGAGTGGTAATCTAGCAGGGGTCCATGTAACAAGAGGGCCTTTTTAAATACACGAAAGCTTTTCTTATAAACGACTATTGCTTGTGCTACCCTTAAGCCATCTCTTTCAAAAACCAGAGCTTCTACCTTTTCTATATGGTCTTGACTTTCCTGAAGCTTAGCCATCTCAGCAGACTGCAGAAAATTAGCACACTTTTCATTTAGCTGTGTGTTTCGATAATCATCAAAACTAACACTTTTAACAAAAATAGACATTACTATCATCCCTTTCTGTTTCATCCTATATCCCACATTTCCCTAAATCATTAAATACTTTTAATGATGGAAAATTTTTCCAAACCAAGAGGGGTATTGGGTGATCATGAACATTACTCACATATAATGAGAAAAACTAGTTGAATTATTAAAAATATAAACATCATTATATACAAAATTACCACTTTTGTTAAGAATTTTGCGATATTTTTTGAAACCTACACGACTTTTCATTTGATTATAAAAAGTCCTTCCACTTGAATGTGGAAGAACCTTTCTTCATTGATACTTACCTATAACGTCTCAATTGAGGTGGGGTATAAGACTGAACAAAGGCCTCAATTTCAGAAAAATCATCCGTAAAGAGAAATTTTGCAGCCGTTTCAGTCTCTAAAAAATCAAGAGCAACCAATGGTATCTAACATGGCCTTCATGGCATCGTAATAGCCGTTGAGATTAAAGAAAACACAGGGTTTGTCCAACTTACCCACACGAGCAGCAGCAATAGCTTCTGAGATTTCTTCAAGGATTCCAAGACCTCCTGGAAGGGCGATAAATACTCACCTTGCTCTAACATGGCAGTCTTACGCTCTGCCATCGTTTCTACTATAGTCATTGAGGTCAATCCCTCATAAGCAATTTCCCTATCTTTGAGAAACTGTGGCATGATACCATGAGCCTGACCTCCATATTCCAAAACCGTATCACCCAGAACTCCCATAAGTCCCATCTTACTGCCACCATAAACTAGGATAAGACTATTTTTAGCAATCCATCTCCCCAAGGCAATCGTTGCTTCTTTAAAGCTAGGATTGTCACCCATATTAGCTCCCAAATAGACTGTTACTTTCATCGAAGTCCTCTTCTTATTCTATTATAACGCAAAAATTCCTGCCATAACTGACAGGAGTTTTCGCTTAGTCTTTACGCTCCAAATTACGAAGCATCTCATCAATTTTATTACCGTATTCGATAGACTCATCCTTTATAAAGATCAAATCTGGAATCTTATACATAGTCAGATTTTTACCAAGTTCTCGCTTAATGGTACCTGTCGCTTTTTCAAGACCAGTTTGCGCTTTTTGGTTGTCTGACGCTAAAGTAGAGTGAATGGTATAGAAAACCTTAGCCGCCGACAAATCACCAAGCATTTGAACATCCGTGATGGTTACATTTTGAACACGTGGATCACGAACCTTCTTTTGAAGAATTTCGTTGACTTCACGTTTGATTTCCATTCCAACACGATCTACACGAAATGAATTTCCCATAATCTTATCCTTTCTTTTTTATAATGGAACAAAAGCCAGGCAGATGACCCAGCTTTGTCCCCTAAATAAGCTTCCTTAGAAATATGACGTGATTACCGTTTGATTTCTTCCATGATGTAAGCTTCGATAACGTCATCAACTTTAATATCGTTATAGTTTTCAATCGTCAAACCACCCTCTTGAGCGTTTCCGACT
This sequence comes from Streptococcus sp. FSL E2-3494, assembly GCF_038007085.1. NCBI lineage: Bacteria > Bacillati > Bacillota > Bacilli > Lactobacillales > Streptococcaceae > Streptococcus > Streptococcus sp. FSL E2-3494. Next base: position 16,530 of record NZ_JBBOWN010000003.1, on the reverse strand, counting down.
TCTTTAACGTCATCTTTATAGTGTTTCAAGCTTGCCAATTTACCATCAAAAATAACGACACCATCACGAATGACACGGGCACTTGAATCACGAGTGATTTTACCATTAGTAACCATGAATCCACCGATTGTTCCGACTTTAGAAACTTTGAAGGTTTCACGGATAACTGCTTCACCAATGATTTTTTCTTCAAATTCAGGATCAAGCATCCCTTTCATGGCATCTTCGATTTCTTCGATAACCTTATAGATGATGCTATGAAGGCGAATTTCAACTTCATCAGTTTCCGCTTGTTGACGCGCCTGTGGTGTAGGACGAACGTTAAATCCGATAACAACAGCATCTGAGGCTTCGGCAAGCGTAATATCAGATTCGTTAATAGCACCTACTGCTGAGTGAACAACATTTACACGAACCCCCTCAACATCAATCTTAAGAAGAGATGCTGCCAAGGCTTCAACTGAACCTTGTACGTCAGCCTTGATAATAACATTAACAGTTTTCATTTCACCAGCTTTAAGGGTATCAAAGAGGTTATCAAGACTAACACGGTGTGTTTGTTGACGTTGTTTCATAAGAGCACGTTTTGCACGCTCTTCGCCAGCAGCACGAGCTGCCTTTTCATCTTCATAAACCGCAAAATGGTCACCAGCCATTGGTGCTTCATTCAAACCAGTAATTGAAACTGGTGCTGATGGTCCTGCAGTCTTAATGCGACGACCAAGGTCATTGGTCATAGCACGAACACGTCCGAAAGTGTTACCAACAACGATTGGATCTTGAACATTCAAAGTACCTTGTTGTACAAGAAGGGTAGCAACCGCACCTTTACCTTTATCCAAGCGAGCTTCGATAACAGTGCCGATGGCTCGAACTGTTGGATCAGCCTTAAGTTCTTCAACTTCTGCGACAAGAAGAATAGTTTCAAGTAATTCTTCAATGTTTTGACCAAATTTCGCTGAAATCTCAACGAATTCGCTATCACCACCCCAAGCTGTTGAGATAACGCCATGCTCTGCTAATTCACCGATAACACGTTCTGGGTTCGCATCTGGTTTATCAATCTTGTTAATCGCAACAATGATTGGAACACCCGCAGCTTTAGAGTGGTTGATGGCTTCAATCGTTTGTGGCATAACACCATCATCCGCAGCTACAATCAAGACAGTAATATCTGTAACAGAGGCACCGCGAGCACGCATAGATGTAAAGGCCGCGTGTCCAGGGGTATCAAGGAAGGTAATCTTCTTACCACCCTCTTCAATTTGGTAGGCACCAATGTGCTGTGTGATACCACCTGCTTCACCTGTAGCAACACGAGAATTACGAAGAGTATCAAGAAGGGTTGTTTTACCGTGGTCAACGTGTCCCATGATAGTAACAACTGGTGCGCGCTCTACCATAGCATCTTTATTGAGGTAATCTTCATCAACAAAGAAACGTTCGATATCAGCATTATCGACCTCTTCTTTTTTGGTTGCCTCAATACCATAGCCAACCATCAACAACTCAATTGTATCGCCGTCAAGAGATTGGTTTTGAGTTGCCATAACACCCATCATGAAGAGTTTCTTAACGATTTCAGCTGGCTCACGTTTAATACGTTTTGCGATTTCTGCAACCGTCATACCTTCTGTGTATTCAAATTCTTTTGGTAATTCATGGAATTTACGCTCTGTTACTGATTTCGGAGCTGAATTACCACGGTTATTTTTACCTTTTTTATTTTTGTTTTTATTCCAGTTACTATTTCGTTGATTTCTCACTTGGTTTTGATTATTCCACTTATTATTTCTAGTTTGCTTTGGTCCATCTTCATTCACGCGACGATTATCACGTGATTTATTTGGACGTACTTTTTTACGACGTGTATCTTGTACTTGTGCAGTTGGAGCTGATTGGGGAGCCACTGGTGCTGGTTTTGGAGCTGGCTTAGTTTCAGCAGCGGCCTTTTGAACTGCTACTTCAGCTTGTTGTTTTTCTTTTCTTGCCTTTTCCTGCTCTTTTGCACGGCGTTGCTCTGCAGCTTTTTCTTCACGGAAACGTGTTTCACTTTGACGTGAATACTCTGCGTTTTGCTCTGCCTTCAAGGCTGCTGCACGCGCTTTTAAGTCAATGCGCGGACCTGCCTGATTATTTCGAGCATTATCTCTACGGTTATTTTGATTCTGATCATTACGCAGTTTCCCTTGGAATTTACGGTCATGATTAGTACTGTTATCACGATTTCCTTTGTTATGGTCCCCTTGACCATTTCCTTTTTGATTGCGACGATCATTATTGTGACGCTTACCTTGATCGTTTCCTTGTTGATTTCGGTTACGGTTATCTCGTCCCCCACCGTTTTTACGACGTTCTGCTTCTGCCTTGGCACGTGCTTCTCGTTCGGCCTTAAAATTACGGCTTTTCGGTTTTTTCAGAGCCACAGAGGCTTCTTTGACTTCAGCCTTTGATGTTTCTTTAGCAGGAGCTGATTTTGCAACAGATGCCTTATCAACCTTAGGCTCTACCTTCTCCTCTTTAGGGGTTGGTGTCGCTTTAGGTGCTGGCTTACTTTCAGCCTTGGCTGTACCCGCTTTTAAACTTGAAGTGATACGATTAGCATCTGCTTCTTCAACTGATGAGGAGTGGCTCTTAACAGAAAGGCCTAGTTCCTGAGCTTTCGCAACAATAACCTTGCTTTCTACACCAACCTCTTTTGCGATTTCATATAATCGTTTCTTTGACACGTGATGTCCTCCTATTCTTTATTCCATAAGAGTCCTCATTTTCTTTGAAAATCCAGCATCTACTACAGCAACCGTTTTCCTTGGTTTACCAATAGCCATGCTTAATTCCAGCGCGTTAAACACTGTGGAGACTTCTATATTATAGTAGTTACATTTATCAGTCGTCTTTTTAGTCACGTTACTACCAGCATCATTGGCAAGAAAAACTAGTCTCGCCTGCCCTGATTGAACTGCCTTAATGACAAGTTCTTCACCAGAAATAAGCTTCCCAGCTCTTTGTGCTAGTCCCAACATATTTGACAATTTTTCTGTGTTATTCAAGACCTAATTCTCTTCTTTTGACCTTGTGATCCACATAAGCAATGAGTTCATCGTAAAAACTTTCGGGAACATCCATGGAAAAACTATGGTTGAAAACTTGTTTCTTTTTAGCTTGTAGGGCTTCCTCATTATCCAATTTAATGTAGGCGCCTCGCCCATTTTTCTTTCCTGTTGGATCGACGAAAATTTCACCATCTTTAGTTTTCACAATGCGGAGCAAATCACGTTTATCGATGATTTCTCCTGAGACAACTGATTTTCGTAAAGGTATTTTTCGTGTTCTAGCCATCAAACACCTCTATTTTCTTCTTATTCTGCTTCTGGTGCTTCTTCCGTTGTTACATCTACAGGTGTAGCTTCTGCAACAATTTCTTCGACAACTTCATCTACTTCAGCCTCAGCTTTCTCAGCTTCTAGTGCTTCATATTCAGAAGCTGACTTGATATCAATACGGTAGCCAGTCAAATGCGCTGCCAAACGAACGTTTTGTCCACGACGACCAATTGCAAGAGACAATTTGTTATCTGGTACAACTACTGTCGCACGTTTGCTATCATCTTCGTCGAAGAGAACATAGTCCACTTCAGCTGGTGCAATAGCATTGTAGATAAATTCAGCTGGATCTTCCACCCATTGAATAACATCAATATTTTCCTCAACAGGAACCTCAATACCTGTCTTAGCATCCAAACGTGTTGGGTGGAAACGGCTGACAACTTTCTTGATGTTGCTTCCACCACGACCGACGATAGTACCAATAGCATCAACATTCGGATTATGGCTGCGAACAGCAACCTTAGTACGATCACCTGCTTCACGGGAAACGCTCATGATTTCTACAGTTCCATCAAATACTTCCGGAATTTCTTGTTCCATGATGCGTTTGATGAATTCTGGATGGCTACGGCTCACAAAGACGTTAACACCTTTAGGATTGTTTTCAACTTTATAAACATAAACATCGATGACGTCGTGTGACTTAAAACTTTCACCAGGAATTTGGTCTTGGCGTGATAATTGAGCTTCGAGCGTTCCAAGATTAACATAAATGAAACGTTGGTCAAAGCGTTCAACTGTTCCTTGCATGATTTCACCTTCATGTTGCTTATACTCATTATAAGTAATCTCACGCATTTGCTTACGCATTTTTTCCATAATCGTTTGTTTAGCAGATTGAGCTGCGACACGACCAAATTCGTCGACTGACTCTTCAAAGCGAATTTTATCACCAAGTTCGTAAGCTGAACTAATAGCAAGCGCATCTTTCAAGCTGATTTCCAAACGACTATCGAAGACTTCATCTACAACTTCACGAACGGTAAAAACTTGAAAATCACCTGTTTTTTCATTGAATTCAACAACTGCTGATTCAGACTGACCATAACGACGCTTGTAAGCTGATTTAAGTGATTCAACCACAGCATCGATGATGTCTTCCTTGTTAATGTGTTTTTCTTCTTCCAAGACACGGAAGGCTTCTAGCATTTCTGTGCTCATATTCTTTGTTGTTTTAGCCGTTAAGGGCCAAAACTGGCATCCTTTCTTTATTTACACTAAGAGTTTTAGAGTTTGACTGCCAAACGAGCTTTAGCAACTGTTTGATAGGGAATCTCAACAGTCTTATGGCGAGTCTTATCAAGATAATCAATTGTTAGAGTTTCGCCATCGAAGGCTAACAAGTCGCCTTGGAAAATCTTGATTTTATCAATAGCCTTGTAAAGGCTAACATTGATATACTGACCAACAGCATTCTTCAAAGCTTCTTTAGTCTTCAAGGGACGCTCTAATCCAGGGCTAGACACTTCCAACATGTATTGATCCGGGAAAGGGTCAGGCTGAATAGTATCCAAGAGAGGGCTGATAATTTCAGTCAGGTCTGCAGTATCTTCTACAGTAATTCCACCTGGCTTATCAATCAAAACGGACAAAATATAGTCACTGCCAATTTTTTCATACTCGATATCGACCAATTCGTAGGGGTCAGGAATTGCTGGAGCTACGACAGCCGTCACGAGATCAATAATTTTTTGCGACATTATGACCTCCTTACACACACAAGAGACGAAGTTTCTACTCCGCCTCTCTTTCGTTATTTCTTCATATTATAGCATAGCTTAAAAACTATTGCAAGTAATAATCATATGACAGCCAAAAGGCTGGGAATCTCTCAAGAGTTCTATTGTGCTGCTGGAACCAAGCTATAAGTAGTTACACCTGAACCATTATAATTAATTGTAGGGGCTGTTGTAGCTTGGTCCTGAACATAATTACTAGTATTCTCAGTGTAGCTATTGCCGTAGGTGGTACCTCCATAGTAGGTACTTACTGATCCACCACCTGTTGCCTCAGATGGTCCAGCCTCATAACTTCCAGTAGAGTTAACGAAATCATCTGAAACATAGCTAGAAGTCCCAAAATCATTGAGTACCAAACTAGTCTTAAGTTTAGATTCAGAAACTCCCTTCTTGCCAACTTCCTTCTTAATACGGTTTTGGACCTTAAGAATATCCTCAGTTGAGGCTACTTGGTAGCTTCCACCATTGATCATTGCATCCGAACCAGCCAACTGGTAAGACTTGATATTTTTAAGGGCCTCACTATAACCCATCAAACCACGCAGAGTAGTGCTATCACCAAGATTGATACTTGTTTGTACATTCGAACTGACAGCAGACAAAATTTTCTTATAAGAACCTATCGAGTCCATCTTCATGAGCTTAGCCACAATCTTTTGAATAACCTCACGTTGACGTTTTTGACGACCGTAATCACCATCGGGATCATCATAACGCATACGTGAATACACTAAGGCCTGTTCTCCATTGATTTTATGGGTTCCAGGCTCTACTTTCGCCTGAAATTCTGGTTCGTTTTCTGCAATCGAAATTGGGAAATCAAAATGGTTCGTTACCTCGATACCACCAACGGCATCCACCAAATCAATCATACCCTGCATATTAATCAGCGCATAGTAGTCAATATCAATATCTAAAACCTTTTGAATGGTTGAAATAGCTAAGTCAGCCCCACCCTCAGCATAGGCTGAGTTTAGTTTTGCTTCACCCGATCCCTCAACATCTGTCAAAAGGTCACGTTCCAAACTGGTCATGGTAGTTCTCTTAGTCTTAGGATTCACTGTTACCAAAATCATTGTATCAGAATTTCCTTCCCAGGTTTCCTTACGTCCTTCGGATCCTGTATCCACCCCCATCAAAAGAATAGTTATAGGCTTTGTCTGTTGAATAGCCTTACTATTCCCCGACGTTACCTTTGAAACTCTAAAGGTTTTTGACAATTCTCCTGTAGCATAATTATAAGTTGTCGTTAGATAAATACCAGCAGCTACTACTGTGGTGGCAAGAATTGCCGACAACATCAATAAAATTTTTCGTCCAAGTTTCATGTTTTTTCCTAATCTATGAGTTTAGCCATCAGGTAAACATCTAGAAATTCTCCATTTTTAGTTCTGGCACCACGTTTCTTAGTGCCTTCAATATCAAATCCAAATTTTTGATAGAGATGTACCGCCCGTTCATTACGTGCTTGAACAGTCAACTCTAAGCGACGGATAGCAGGTGTATTGACTGCCCAGTCAATCATTGTTCCCATAAGAAACTGACCAATACCATTGCCCCAATAAGGTTTAGCAACCGCAATGAAAACATCACCGATGTGACTGGTCTTCGTGTCTTGATTAGAAGTAACATTACAAACACCAATAACCTCATGACCCAATTTTGCGACTAAGCAAATCTCATTTGGGACACTCTGACGGCTATCAATATAAGAGGCTAACTGTTCGCCATTCAGTACAGAGCTCCTATCATCCTGAGCCAAAAAATCTGACTCTAGAGTTACCGTCTCTAGTAATTGTGCTAAGGATACGGAATCCTCTCTCTGGGCTTCCTCAATGACTAATTCGTACTCAGCCATTTACCATCTCCTCCTGGATTTCTTTACTTCTAGGGCCAAAAGATTCCAGAAGCAGTTGACGTCCATCACCATGATGAGTTATCGAAATTAAGAGATAGTCTCCCAGGAGACTTTCATCTAAGAGTTCTCCCCACTCGATAATCGTCACACCGTCACCGTATAGAAAATCATCTAAGTCAATAGAATCTGGATCATCACCAATACGATAAACATCTAAATGATATAGCGGTAAACGCCCCTCATATTCTCTAACAATAGTATAGGTTGGGCTCTTGATCATCTGTGAAACATCCAAACCTTTAGCAATTCCCTTAGTTAAAGTGGTTTTACCAGCTCCCAGATCACCTGATAGAACAATTATATCTCCAGAATTGAGCAATCGACCTAACTTTTGCCCTATACTAATCAATTCCTCTTCATTTTGACTGTAAATCATGTTTTCATTATATCAAAAAATAAAAATCTGGACTATAGTCCACTGTAAAAATCCATAAAAGCTTATAAATACTAAGATAGCAAGAATAATTTAGATATAACACCCTGTCTTAATTTAATACTTTCTTACATTAAATTAAACCTCCATAAAGTTAATATTTCTAACAAGATTTCAATCTTAACTTAAAACAGTCGTGAAAGTAAACCTCAAATCATCACTCGTAAAAAACTAAAAAAGCCTGACAAAAGGACAGACTTTTTTGCTTATAAATATTAGATCACAGCCATGCTAATGAAGTTAAGGATAAACAAGATATCCAAAATCCACATGACAAGATGAACATCTTTTGCTTGACCTTTGATAATTTTGACCAAAGTGTAAGTAAGGAAACCAGCTGCAATACCGTAGGTAATGCTATATGAGAATCCCATAAAAATAGAAGTGAAAAAGGCAGGAATTGCTTCAGACAAGTCTTCCCAATCCACAGCCTTAAGGTTAGAGAGCATCATAACACCAACAATGATAAGAATAGGTGCAGTTGCTGCACTAGGAACGATTGACACAAGTGGGCTAAAGAAACTTGAAATCGCAAAGAGTACTGCAACCACAAGAGCTGTCAAACCAGTACGCCCACCAGCACCAATACCTGCTGCAGATTCAACGTAAGTTGTAACGTTGGAGGTCCCGGCAATGGCACCAATACTTGTACCAACGAGGTCAGAGTAAAGGGCGCGGTCAAGAGCTTTAGATTCTTTGTTATCACCTGTTGAAGCGATGATACCAACCTTCTCACCAGTACCAATCAAAGTACCGATAGTATCAAAGATATCAGTTAATGAGAAGGCAAGGAGAGCCATAAAGACACCTGGCAAACGTGACATATCTGAGAAGAGAGAACCCAAACCTTTAGAACCTAGAGCTACACCAAAGACTTGCCCCAAATCCTTAATAGAAGCAGTCAGACTAGCAGCATGCCAGTCAATACTACCAAGGTCAACTACACCAGCAAAAATAGCGATAACAGTTGTTACAACAATTGAAAGGAGGACTCCTCCACGAATTCCCTTAACAATAAAGAAAATCGCAACTGCAAGACCAATCAAACCTACAATAACAGTTGGATTATTGAAAGCTACCAAGCCAGGTGTAGCAGCTGATGAAGCTGTAATTGAAGCTTGAGCCATATCAGCTCCCTTTCCGCTTACCGTATAAGTACCTGGATTAATTTTAAACTCCAAGAAACCTGCATTTTTAATACCTACATAAGCAAGGAAAATACCAATACCTGCTGAAATAGCAGACTTAAGTGCTGTCGGAATAGATTCAATAATCATATTACGTACTTTAGTAACTGTGATAAGCAAAGAAATAACACCACACAAAAAGACCATAGCCAAGGCTTCTTGCCAAGTGTAGCCCAAAGAAAAGACCACTGTGTAGGTAAAGAAGGCATTGAGACCCATACCAGGCGCTTGGGCGTATGGTAGGTTAGCATAAAATGCCATCATCAACGTCCCTGCAACCGCACCAATAATTGTTGCTAAGAAAACACCTTGTGCAGGCATTCCTGTTTGGGCCAACATCGCTGGGTTAACAAAGAGGATGTAAGACATGGCAAAGAAAGTTGTCAATCCGGCAGTCACTTCTGTGCGGACGTCAGTACCATGTTCTTTCAATTTAAAAATCTTTTCCATGAAAGTTTAGACTCCTTAGTAAAAAATATTGTCAAAATCCGAATAATTTCGGAACATTCTCACGTAGAATGCAACATTACTATTCTACATAAAATTATTTAACTGTGCAAGGTTTATTTCCTGAGACTTTTCTTATGAAAACCCGAACGTTCTTAGAAAACTCTTTCTCAATCACCAACAAAGGATAGATTTTTGCTATAATAGGAACATGACAAAAAAATTGATTGTACTAGATCTTGATGGAACGCTCTTGCGCCCAGATGGAACTATTTCAGAATTCACACAAAAAACGATTAAAGATGTACAAAATAAAGGACACCAAGTTGTTATTGCTACAGGTCGTCCTTATCGTATGGCTATTGACCATTACAAAACACTAGGGTTAGAAACACCACTCATCACTTTTAATGGCTCCTTGACCAATCTTCCAGACCAAGACTGGGCCTATGAGCATTCGGTTAAATTAGACAAAAAATATCTGATTAACCTCTTACAACGACATGATGAGTTAGAGATGGATTTTCTGGTTAGTGAATACCGAAAACACTTCTATATCTCTATGAATCACCCAGAGCGTATTCAACCACAACTCTTTGGTGTTGATAAAATCATTGAGGCTATGCGTTTGGAACCAGCAAAAATTACACGCAACCCAAATGCTCTTCTTATGCAAACTCGTCACGAAGATAAGTACCAGCTAGCCGATGATATCAAGAAAGACTTCAAGGAAGAAATTGAAGTTGATTCTTGGGGTGGGCCACTTAATATTTTAGAGTTTTCACCTAAAGGTATTAACAAGGCTTATGCCCTAAACTACTTACTTAAGGTTATGCGCAAATCAACGGATGATTTGATTGCTTTTGGAGACGAGCACAACGATACAGAGATGTTGGAACTTGCCAAGACTGGTTATGCCATGAAGAATGCTAGCTCTGTCCTTCTCCCCCATGCTAACGAACAAATTGAATGGACTAATGAGGAGGACGGCGTTGCTCGCAAACTTCAGGAACTACTTTTATAAACAAGAAAAGACACCGAAAATTTCTTCGGTATCTTTTCTTCTGATTAAGGTAAAATAGCCACTGCACTCACTGGGGAACCTGTCGCCTTGTCCCAGTGTGGAAATGCAATTGAAATCAAAGCACCAACAGCTGGAACTTGATCCAATTGATTCAAGACTTCTACCTGATAAATGTCTTGTTCCAAGAGGTAGTATTCGTTAACCAAACCATGTTCTGCTGCTGGAATACCAGCATCTGTGTCAAAAGTCTCATGCCCCACTGCCTTGACATGACGCTCATGGATTAAGAATTCCAAAGCTTCGTGGCTCCAACCAGGACTTTGCTGAACACCATTCTCATCAAGGTTGCGCATGGCATCTTGATCTGGCCAACGCTTCGACCAATCACTACGAAAAGCAACAAAGGCTCCTTCTCTAATTTTTCCATGCTCTGCTTCAAAGTCTAAGATATCTTGTTTGCTCAAGATAAAATTTGGATTCTCAGAGACTTCTTTAGACTTGTCGATAACATAGAGTGGCAAAAGGAGATCCTTGAGGGCAATCTCATCTAGCCAGCGACCTCCTTCGACAAAGTGAATAGGTGCATCAATATGAGTTCCGTATTGACCAACCACTGTGAATTTTTGAACATGGAAACCATCTTTTAAGGTAAAAAGGTCTTCTTGTTTCAAAGCAGGGAGGACTGGAAAATGTGGACTTTCCGCATTAATTTTGTGGGTCAAGTCGACCCATTTTTTGGATTGCAATTCATTATAAATACTTAGTAAATCTGACATAAGGAGGCCCTCTTTTCTTATAGATTTAACCTTAAATAGTTAATTGAAGCAATTATAGCAGTTGTAACTACGCATTACAAGCATTTATCTGATTTCCCCTTAATCCCATTTTCTCTATTTAGATATAGCTTTAAGCTATATCTAAATTCTTTTATCTGAAAAGAAAGTATATTTGCAAGAATTTGATGTTTTTTTCAATTTTATGATACTTTTGTTACGAAAACTATTGACAAACCAATGATAACGCTTTATAATTAGACTGTTCTAATTTTCGAGGGGCTAAAAAAATATTGTTGTCATTTTCATGTCATGAATGATAATATCAATAATCATTTTTCTATTCCTAAGAAGCAATATATAAAAGGAGGAGAACACGAATGGGTATCGGTATTATTATTGCCAGCCATGGTAAGTTCGCTGAAGGAATCCACCAATCAGGCTCTATGATTTTTGGGGACCAAGAGAAAGTTCAAGTTGTGACTTTCATGCCAAGTGAAGGTCCTGATGATTTGTACGCTCACTTCAACAAAGCCATTGCACAATTCGATGTTGATGATGAAATTCTTGTTTTGGCTGACCTTTGGAGTGGTTCACCATTTAACCAAGCTAGTCGAATCGCTAGGGAAAATCCAGATCGCAAGATTGCTATCATCACAGGACTTAACTTGCCAATGCTAATCCAAGCATACACTGAACGTATGATGGATGCTAACGCTACTGTAGAGCAAGTTGCTGCTAATATCATCAAGGAAGCTAAGGGTGGTATCAAGGCACTTCCAGAGGAGCTAAATCCAGCTGAGGAAACAACTGCAGCTCCTGTAGAAGCTGCAGCACCTCAAGGAGCTATCCCTGAAGGAACAGTCATCGGAGATGGTAAACTCAAGATTAACTTGGCACGTTTGGACACACGTCTCTTGCATGGTCAAGTAGTAACTAACTGGGTACCTTATTCTAAAGCAGACCGTATTATTGTTGCTTCGGATGACGTTGCCAAAGATGAGCTTCGTAAGGAATTGATCAAACAGGCTGCACCAAACGGTATTAAAGTAAACGTTGTTCCGATTCAAAAATTAATTGATGCTTCTAAAGACCCACGTTTTGGAAATACACATGCACTTGTCTTGTTCGAAACTGTTCAAGACGTACTTCGTGCTGTCGAAGGTGGCGTGCCAATAAAAGAACTTAACGTTGGTTCTATGGCTCACTCAACTGGTAAAACAATGGTTAACAACGTTTTGTCTATGGATAAAGATGATGTTGCTTGTTTTGAAAAATTACGTGACCTTGGCGTTGAATTTGACGTCCGTAAGGTTCCAAACGATTCTAAGAAAGACTTGTTTGAGCTTATCAAGAAAGCTAACGTTCAATAATCTTCATTCGGATAAATTAGTTGATAAATTCAACTAACGACAACTCAATAGAAAAGGAATTATAACCATGTCAGATATGTCAATTATTTCTGCGATTTTGGTCGTAGCTGTTGCCTTCCTTGCTGGTCTTGAAGGTATCCTTGACCAATTCCAATTCCACCAACCACTTGTTGCATGTACCCTCATCGGTGCTGCCACAGGTAACCTCACTGCAGGTATCATGCTTGGTGGTTCTCTTCAAATGATTACCCTTGCTTGGGCAAACATCGGTGCTGCCGTAGCTCCTGACGTTGCCCTTGCATCTGTTGCTGCTGCCATCATTTTGGTTAAAGGTGGTAAATTTACAGCTGAAGGTATCGGTGTTGCGATTGCAATAGCTATCCTGCTTGCAGTTGCAGGTCTCTTCCTAACTATGCCTGTTCGTACAGCATCTATTGCCTTTGTTCATGCTGCAGATAAAGCTGCAGAACACGGAAACATCGCTGGTGTTGAACGTGCATACTACCTCGCTCTCCTTCTTCAAGGTTTGCGTATTGCTGTGCCAGCAGCCCTTCTTCTTGCCATCCCGGCCCAATCTGTTCAACATGCCCTTGGCTTGATGCCTGACTGGCTCACCCATGGTTTGGTTGTCGGTGGTGGTATGGTCGTAGCCGTTGGTTACGCCATGATTATCAATATGATGGCTACTCGTGAAGTTTGGCCATTCTTCGCCATCGGTTTTGCTTTGGCAGCAATTAGCCAATTGACACTTATCGCTCTTAGTACCATTGGTGTTGCCATCGCCTTCATCTACCTCAACCTTTCTAAACAAGGTGGCGGAAATGGTGGCGGAAATGGTGGCGGAACTTCATCTGGTTCAGGCGACCCAATCGGCGATATCTTGGAAGACTACTAGGAAGGGGTGCTCTCATGGCTGAAAAAATTCAATTATCTCAAGCGGATCGTAAAAAGGTTTGGTGGCGCTCACAATTCTTGCAAGGTGCATGGAACTATGAACGTATGCAAAACTTGGGTTGGGCTTACTCACTCATTCCTGCTATCAAAAAACTTTATACTAACAAAGAGGACCAAGCCGCAGCTCTTAAACGTCACTTGGAATTCTTCAACACTCACCCTTACGTAGCTGCTCCTATCATAGGGGTTACCTTAGCTCTTGAAGAAGAAAAAGCTAATGGTACTGAAATCGAAGATGCGGCTATCCAAGGGGTTAAAATCGGTATGATGGGTCCACTTGCCGGTATCGGTGACCCTGTCTTCTGGTTCACAATTCGTCCAATTCTTGGTGCCCTTGGTGCATCATTGGCACAAGCTGGTAACATTGCTGGTCCACTTATCTTCTTCATTGGTTGGAACCTTATCCGCATGGCCTTCTTGTGGTACACTCAAGAACTTGGTTACAAAGCAGGTTCAGAAATCACTAAAGACATATCTGGTGGTATCTTGAAAGATATTACTAAAGGGGCATCAATACTTGGTATGTTCATCTTGGCCGTCCTCGTTGAACGTTGGGTATCTGTCGTCTTCACTGTAAAGCTTCCAGGTAAAGTTTTGCCTAAAGGTGCTTATATTGAATGGCCAAAAGGATATGTTACTGGTGACCAACTAAAAACTATCCTTGGTCAAGTCAACGATAAGCTTAGCTTTGATAAGATTCAAGTCGATACCCTACAAAAACAATTGGATTCATTAATTCCAGGTTTGACGGGACTTCTCCTTACTTTTGCATGTATGTGGTTGCTTAAGAAGAAAGTTTCACCAATCACAATCATCATCGGACTCTTTGTAGTTGGTATTGTTGCAAGCTTCTTCGGAATCATGTAAAAAGAGCAAGAGTTTAGCAAAGCTGAACTCTTTTCTTATGCTATAATAAAAATACTACAGTCAAAAAGAAAGATAGATATGGCACAATCATTAAACAAAACAGTTGAATTACATACAACGGGTGTTTCCTACATGGCTATCGGAGGAAAGGTCGGTAAATTTCTAATCGGAGATATGGCTCTTGAATTCTACCCAGATGTCAATGTCGAGCAATATATTCAAATCCCTTGGACCAGCATCACTCAAATTGGTGCAAATGTATCAGGAAAGAGGGTTAGTCGTCACTTTGAGATTCTAACAGACAAGAGCAAATTCCTCTTTGCCTCAAAAGATTCTGGGAAGATTCTAAAGATTGCTAGGGAACATCTTGGCAATGAAAAAGTTGTTAAATTACCTACTCTCATCCAAACCATAGGTGCTCGTATCAAAAGTTTATTTGCCAAAAAATCATAATTTTTGTATAATGTAAAGGACGGATAAGTAATAGCTAGACCTTTCCAGAAAGCCTGCGGTTGCTGTGAGCAGGTAGGGTTGACCTACGAAATTCTACCGTTTCTAATAATTAAAAACATAAATAAGTGCACTCCTGTGAAGTTGGATGGAACCGTGGCCCATGTCACTCCAACACTTTTACTGGGTGTTTTATTTTTTGGAGGAACTTATGTTAGATGTAAAACGTATTCGTAACGACTTTGATGCCCTTTCCGAAAAATTGGCTACACGTGGTGTCGTTGCTGAGACTTTAAATGAACTAAAAGAGCTTGATGTTAAACGCCGTGAGCTTCTTATCAAATCTGAAGAACTCAAAGCTCAACGTAATATCGCTTCAGATGATATTGCTCAAGCTAAGCGTAACAAAGAAGATGCTTCAGAACAAATTGCAGCCATGCAAAAAGTTTCTGCAGAGATTAAGGAAATTGATGCCGAACTTGCTGCTATCGATGAAAAGCTTAACACTATCATTGTGACACTTCCAAACACACCAAATGATTCTGTTCCAGTAGGTGCTGACGAAGATGAAAACGTAGAAGTTCGTCGTTGGGGAACACCTCGTGACTTTGATTTTGAAGTTAAAGCTCACTGGGATTTAGGGGAAGATCTTGGTATTCTTGACTGGGAACGTGGTGCAAAAGTTACAGGTTCTCGTTTCCTTTTCTACAAAGGTCTCGGAGCAAGATTGGAACGTGCAATCTACAACTTCATGTTGGATGAGCATGCTAAAGAAGGTTACACTGAAATGATCACACCTTACATGGTTAACCACGACTCTATGTTTGGTACTGGTCAATATCCAAAATTCAAAGAAGACACTTTCGAACTTGATGGTACTGACTACGTCCTTATCCCAACAGCCGAAGTTCCTTTGACCAACTACTACCGAGGTGAGATTCTTGACGGTAAAGAATTGCCAATCTACTTCACAGCCTTGAGCCCTTCATTCCGTTCAGAAGCTGGTTCAGCAGGTCGTGACACACGTGGTTTGATTCGTCTTCACCAATTCCACAAGGTTGAAATGGTCAAATTCTCAAAACCTGAAGACTCTTATGATGAATTGGAAAAAATGGTAGTTAATGCTGAAAACATCCTTCAAAAACTTAACTTGCCATACCGTGTCATCACTTTGTGTACTGGCGACATGGGATTCTCAGCTGCGAAAACTTACGACTTGGAAGTTTGGATTCCAGCACAAAATACTTACCGCGAAATTTCTTCATGTTCAAACACAGAAGATTTCCAAGCTCGTCGTGCACAAATCCGTTACCGTGACGAAGCTGATGGCAAAGTAAAACTTCTTCACACTCTCAACGGTTCAGGACTTGCTGTTGGACGCACAGTAGCCGCTATCCTTGAAAACTACCAAAACGAAGATGGTTCAGTAACTATCCCTGAAGTTCTTCGTCCTTACATGGGTGGTGCTGAAGTGATTTCACCAAAATAAATAAATGAGGTTGAGACAATTGTTCCAACCTCGTTTTTATTTTACTTTATACCAATGATGCAGTGTAAACTGAACTTTTCGTCCACTTTCTAGCTCAGGAGAGACCAAGTTAACCTTGTGGGGCTGATATTACGAAAGGGATACCTTTGGGTGCTAATTTAAAGTTCTCATTCAAAAAAGAACCTGACTCTAATATGATAAGTCAAGTTCCTCGTATATTTTTGGAGATATAACCCATTACATTTCAGATTATTATATCTGATAAAAACACTAGTAAAATAAATATAAACTTATATAGTTTTACTACTTATGTATCATTAACATTCTTCAACTCTACTTGAGTGTTTACACATAATTATTGACAGTATCAGCACCGGTAGTGTAAAATAAGTTGTGTAAACACAAAAAGGAATAAATCCGTTATAGTAGAGTTGCAAAACATTACTATAACGGATTTATTCCTATGACTCAGTTTACCACAGAACTACTT
>NZ_JBBOWN010000002.1:0-236109 GCF_038007085.1 Streptococcus sp. FSL E2-3494 | reverse complement strand
AGATAGTAACAAGAAAATAAACCGAAACGCTGTGAATATTTAATGAGTTAGGTCGAAAGGCCAAAAATAAGGTTAAGTTAATAAGGGCGCACGGTGGATGCCTTGGCACTAGAAGCCGATGAAGGACGTGACTAACGACGAAATGCTTTGGGGAGCTGTAAGTGAGCAATGATCCAGAGATGTCCGAATGGGGGAACCCGGCAGGTAATGCCTGTCACTCATTACTGTTAAGGTAATGTAGAGGAAGACGCAGTGAACTGAAACATCTAAGTAGCTGTAGGAAGAGAAAGCAAAAGCGATTGCCTTAGTAGCGGCGAGCGAAACGGCAAGAGGGCAAACCGAAGAGTTTACTCTTCGGGGTTGTAGGACTGCAACGTGGACTTAAAGATTATAGAAGAACTACCTGGGAAGGTAGGCCAAAGAGAGTAATAGCCTCGTATTCGAAATAGTCTTTATACCTAGCAGTATCCTGAGTACGGCGAGACACGAGAAATCTCGTCGGAATCTGGGAGGACCATCTCCCAACCCTAAATACTCTTTAGTGACCGATAGTGAACCAGTACCGTGAGGGAAAGGTGAAAAGCACCCCGGGAGGGGAGTGAAATAGAACCTGAAACCGTGTGCCTACAACAAGTTCGAGCCCGTTAATGGGTGAGAGCGTGCCTTTTGTAGAATGAACCGGCGAGTTACGATATGATGCGAGGTTAAGTTGAAGAGACGGAGCCGTAGGGAAACCGAGTCTTAATAGGGCGCATTAGTATCATGTCGTAGACCCGAAACCATGTGACCTACCCATGAGCAGGTTGAAGGTGAGGTAAAACTCACTGGAGGACCGAACCAGGGCACGTTGAAAAGTGCTTGGATGACTTGTGGGTAGCGGAGAAATTCCAAACGAACTTGGAGATAGCTGGTTCTCTCCGAAATAGCTTTAGGGCTAGCGTCGATGTTAAGTCTCTTGGAGGTAGAGCACTGTTTGGGTGAGGGGTCCATCCCGGATTACCAATCTCAGATAAACTCCGAATGCCAATGAGATATAATCGGCAGTCAGACTGCGAGTGCTAAGATCCGTAGTCGAAAGGGAAACAGCCCAGACCACCAGCTAAGGTCCCAAAATATATGTTAAGTGGAAAAGGATGTGGGGTTGCACAGACAACTAGGATGTTAGCTTAGAAGCAGCTATTCATTCAAAGAGTGCGTAATAGCTCACTAGTCGAGTGACCCTGCGCCGAAAATGTACCGGGGCTAAAACATATTACCGAAGCTGTGGATACCTTTATAGGTATGGTAGGAGAGCGTTCTATGTGCGAAGAAGGTGTACCGTGAGGAGTGCTGGAGCGCATAGAAGTGAGAATGCCGGTATGAGTAGCGAAAGACAGGTGAGAATCCTGTCCACCGTAAGACTAAGGTTTCCAGGGGAAGGCTCGTCCGCCCTGGGTTAGTCGGGACCTAAGGAGAGACCGAAAGGTGTATCCGATGGACAACAGGTTGATATTCCTGTACTAGAGTATATAGTGATGGAGGGACGCAGTAGGCTAACTAAACCAGACGATTGGAAGTGTCTGGCCAAGCAGTGAGGTGTGATATGAGTCAAATGCTTATATCTTTAACATTGAGCTGTGATGGGGAGCGAAGTTTAGTAGCGAAGTTAGTGATGTCACACTGCCGAGAAAAGCTTCTAGCGTTAATTATACTCTACCCGTACCGCAAACCGACACAGGTAGTCGAGGCGAGTAGCCTCAGGTGAGCGAGAGAACTCTCGTTAAGGAACTCGGCAAAATGGCCCCGTAACTTCGGGAGAAGGGGCGCTGACTGATGGTCAGCCGCAGTGAATAGGCCCAAGCAACTGTTTATCAAAAACACAGCTCTCTGCTAAATCGTAAGATGATGTATAGGGGGTGACGCCTGCCCGGTGCTGGAAGGTTAAGAGGAGTGCTTAGCGTAAGCGAAGGCATGAATTGAAGCCCCAGTAAACGGCGGCCGTAACTATAACGGTCCTAAGGTAGCGAAATTCCTTGTCGGGTAAGTTCCGACCCGCACGAAAGGCGTAATGATTTGGGCACTGTCTCAACGAGAGACTCGGTGAAATTTTAGTACCTGTGAAGATGCAGGTTACCCGCGACAGGACGGAAAGACCCCATGGAGCTTTACTGCAGTTTGATATTGAGTATCTGTACCACATGTACAGGATAGGTAGGAGCCTATGACCTCGGGACGCCAGTTTCGAGTGAGGCGTTGTTGGGATACTACCCTTGTGTTATGGCTACTCTAACCCAGATAGGTTATCCCTATCGGGGACAGTGTCTGACGGGCAGTTTGACTGGGGCGGTCGCCTCCTAAAAGGTAACGGAGGCGCCCAAAGGTTCCCTCAGAATGGTTGGAAATCATTCGCAGAGTGTAAAGGTATAAGGGAGCTTGACTGCGAGAGCTACAACTCGAGCAGGGACGAAAGTCGGGCTTAGTGATCCGGTGGTTCCGTATGGAAGGGCCATCGCTCAACGGATAAAAGCTACCCTGGGGATAACAGGCTTATCTCCCCCAAGAGTTCACATCGACGGGGAGGTTTGGCACCTCGATGTCGGCTCGTCGCATCCTGGGGCTGTAGTCGGTCCCAAGGGTTGGGCTGTTCGCCCATTAAAGCGGCACGCGAGCTGGGTTCAGAACGTCGTGAGACAGTTCGGTCCCTATCCGTCGCGGGCGTAGGAAATTTGAGAGGATCTGCTCCTAGTACGAGAGGACCAGAGTGGACTTACCGCTGGTGTACCAGTTGTTCTGCCAAGAGCATCGCTGGGTAGCTATGTAGGGAAGGGATAAACGCTGAAAGCATCTAAGTGTGAAGCCCACCTCAAGATGAGATTTCCCATGATTTTATATCAGTAAGAGCCCTGAGAGATGATCAGGTTGATAGGTTAGAAGTGGAAGTGTGGTGACACATGTAGCGGACTAATACTAATAGCTCGAGGACTTATCCAACGAAAGTAACTGAGATATATTGACAACGATTTGGTTTCTTGATACAGTATAGATATTCAATTTTGAGTTGAGAATACTCAGAGTTAAGTGACGATAGCCTAGGAGATACACCTGTTCCCATGCCGAACACAGAAGTTAAGCCCTAGTACGCCTGATGTAGTTGGGGGTTGCCCCCTGTTAGATACGGTAGTCGCTTAGCAAATAGGGAGTTTAGCTCAGCTGGGAGAGCATCTGCCTTACAAGCAGAGGGTCAGCGGTTCGATCCCGTTAACTCCCATTTAGCGGGTGTAGTTTAGTGGTAAAACTACAGCCTTCCAAGCTGTTGTCGCGAGTTCGATTCTCGTCACCCGCTTTATTTGGAAACAAATATCCAAGCATTTAGCTTGGGCGCGTAGCTCAGATGGTTAGAGCGCACGCCTGATAAGCGTGAGGTCGGTGGTTCGATTCCACTCGTGCCCATTATATGGTCCGTTGGTCAAGGGGTTAAGACACCGCCTTTTCACGGCGGTAACACGGGTTCGAATCCCGTACGGACTATATTTTATGGAGGATTACCCAAGTCCGGCTGAAGGGAACGGTCTTGAAAACCGTCAGGCGTGTAAAAGCGTGCGTGGGTTCGAATCCCACATCCTCCTTATAATTAACGCGGGATGGAGCAGCTAGGTAGCTCGTCGGGCTCATAACCCGAAGGTCGTAGGTTCAAATCCTGCTCCCGCAATATGGCTCGGTAGCTCAGTTGGTAGAGCAATGGATTGAAGCTCCATGTGTCGGCGGTTCGATTCCGTCTCGCGCCATTTATTTATATTTGGGAAGGGTAGCGAAGAGGCTAAACGCGGCGGACTGTAAATCCGCTCCTTCGGGTTCGGGGGTTCGAATCCCTCCCCTTCCATAGTTACGGGCATAGTTTAAAGGTAGAACTAAGGTCTCCAAAACCTTCAGTGTGGGTTCAATTCCTACTGCCCGTGTTAATAAGGTGGCGAATGTGGTGAAGTGGTTAACACATCAGATTGTGGCTCTGACATTCGGGGGTTCGATTCCCCTCATTCGCCTATTTTTGGGGTATAGCCAAGCGGTAAGGCAAGGGACTTTGACTCCCTCATGCGTTGGTTCGAATCCAGCTACCCCAGTAAAACTTTGCCGGCGTGGCGGAATTGGCAGACGCGCTGGACTCAAAATCCAGTGTCCGCAAGGACGTGCCGGTTCGACCCCGGCCGCCGGTATAAGTTGCACTCCATAAGGAGTGTTTTTTTGTATATAGGAGTTATTTTTTATGTCTGATAAATTTAAGCTTCTTTTAAAACAAATTCATTTTCCACAGCATGAGGAAGCTTATAATGAAATTAAAAGTGGTTCTATTGAATCAGTAAAGCTATTTAAATCAAAACGTCAGTGGTTTTTTGTTTTTTCTTTCAGAAATCTACTGTCATATGAGACTTTCACTCTTTTTGATAATCTGCTTCATTCTTCTTTTGATTCTTTAGGGGCTAAAGTTTCATATATGATTAATGTAGAAGATATTTCTTGTGATCAATCTTTACTTGAAGCTTATTTTTCATATGCTTTAGATATTTTAAAATCATCACACTTTTCAATCTATTCCCTATTCTCCAATTTGGGGATTGAGATTTCTAATAATAGTATTTCTGTTAAGGCTCCTGCGCATATCCTTAGAGAGAATTTACATGAGAGATTTATAGTCCTGATTGCTGATGTTCTTTCGAATGTTGGTTTATCTAATGTTTCTATTTCGGTTCTTGAGGATAAAGAAGCTTCATCCTTTCTTGAAGAGGCTTACGAGACAAATAAGATCTCCTTACAAGAAGAAGCAGAATCTCAAGCTAGACAAGCACTTCAATCAATTGTTCAAAGTTCGCCGGTACCACCACCTCAGAAGCATCAGGCCCAAAATTTTGCTGAGAAACAAAGTCAACGAGTTGCAAGCTTTGATAAGGCTGAGATTACTCCAATGATTGAAGTCAATTCTGAAGAAAATAGGATTGTTTTTGAAGGATATATTTTTGATGTGGAGCAACGTGAAACGAAAACAGGTAGGATTATAATAAATTTTAAGGTAACTGATTATACCTCTAGTTTTGCTATGCAACGTTGGGTGAAGGATAGCGAAGAACTTGTTAAGTTCGGTATGATCAAAAAAGGAAACTGGGTAAGAGTTCGAGGTCGTATTGAGAATAATCCTTTTACACATAGTTTGACTATGAATGTACAAGATATTAAGGAAATTTCTCATACTCCTCGTAAGGATTTGATGCCCGAGGGACAGAAGCGAGTTGAATTTCATGCTCATACTAACATGTCAACTATGGATGCTATACCAACAGTTGAAGAGCTTATCGATACAGCGGCTTTTTGGGGACATCCAGCAGTTGCGATAACAGATCATGCAAATGTTCAAAGTTTTCCTCATGGATACCATAAAGCTAAGAAAGCTGGAATTAAGGCGATTTTTGGTCTTGAAGCCAATCTTGTTGAGGACAAAGTTCCTATTGTTTATAGTTCCGAAAATTTGGAATTAAAAGAAGCAACTTATGTTGTATTCGACGTAGAAACAACAGGTTTGTCTGCTGTTCATAATGATTTGATCCAGATTGCGGCATCAAAAATGCATAAAGGTAATATTGTTGAGCAATTTGATGAATTCATTGATCCAGGATATCCGCTTTCTGCGTTTACGACTGAATTGACTGGTATTACTGATAATCATGTTAAAGGTGCCAAACCTTTAGTGCAAGTTTTACAGGAGTTTCAAGAATTCTGTAAAGGAGCTGTGCTAGTCGCCCACAATGCGACCTTTGACGTTGGGTTTATGAATGCCAATTATGAAAGACATCAGTTACCGACAATCTCACAACCGGTTATTGATACTTTAGAATTTGCACGGAATCTTTATCCTGAGTATAAACGTCATGGTTTGGGTCCTTTGACAAAGCGTTTTGGCGTTGCCTTGGACCACCACCACATGGCCAACTATGATGCGGAAGCAACAGGTCGTTTGTTGTTTATTTTCATTAAAGATGTATTCGAAAAGCATGGATTGACTAATCTGGAACAGTTGAACACAGAATTGGTCTCTGATGATTCGTATAAGAAGTCTCGTGTCAAACATGCGACGCTATATGTTCAGAATCAAACGGGTTTGAAGAATATCTTTAAATTGGTAAGCCTATCAAATGTATCATATTTTGAGGGAGTAGCCCGTATTCCTCGTAAGGTTTTAGATGAGTATCGTGAGGGAATCATAGTCGGTTCCGCATGTGCAGATGGTGAAGTTTTTGATACTCTCTTGTCTCATGGTATTGATAAGGCAGTTGAAGTTGCTAAATACTATGATTTTATTGAAGTTATGCCACCAGCGATTTATGCGCCATTGATTGCAAAGGATTTAATCAAGGATGAGGGAGCTATAGAACAACTTATTAGGGATTTGATTGAAGTTGCTAATCGTCTTGACAAGCCTGTGCTTGCTACGGGAAATGTACATTATATCAATCCTGAAGATGCCATTTATCGTGAAATCATTGTTCGTGCTTTGGGACAAGGAGCTATGATCAATAGGCCAATTGGTAAGGGGGAAAACGCTCAACCTGCTCCTCTACCGGAAGCTCATTTTAGAACAACCAATGAGATGCTAGATGAATTCGCCTTTTTGGGGAAAGACTTAGCCTATGAGATTGTTGTAGCTAATACACAAGCTATGGCAAATCAAATCGAAGAGGTTGAAGTCGTCAAAAAAGACTTGTATACACCTTATATTGATCGTGCAGAAGAACAGGTTGCAGAGATGACTTATGCTAAAGCATTTGAGCTTTATGGTAATCCTTTGCCTGATATTATTGACTTGCGGATTGAGAAAGAGTTGTCCTCAATTCTTGGTAATGGATTTGCCGTAATATATCTGGCATCGCAGATGCTGGTGAACCGTTCAAATGAACGTGGCTACCTGGTTGGCTCTCGGGGGTCTGTTGGCTCTAGTTTTGTTGCAACAATGATTGGAATTACTGAGGTAAATCCTATGCCACCTCATTATTTATGTCCTAAATGCCAACACTCAGAGTTTATCACGGATGGTTCTTATGGCTCTGGCTTTGATTTGCCTGATAAGGAGTGTTCAGAATGTGGAACTGAGTATAAAAAAGATGGTCAGGATATTCCTTTCGAGACCTTCCTCGGTTTTGATGGGGATAAGGTTCCTGATATTGATTTGAACTTCTCAGGAGATGATCAGCCGTCGGCTCACTTGGATGTACGTGATATTTTTGGAGAGCAATATGCCTTCCGTGCTGGAACGGTAGGTACTGTTGCAGATCGGACAGCTTATGGTTTTGTCAAGGGTTACGAACGTGATTACAATAAGTTCTATCGTGATGCTGAGGTTGATCGTTTGGCTATGGGTGTTGCTGGGGTTAAGCGAAATACAGGTCAGCACCCAGGTGGTATCGTTGTTATTCCAAATTATATGGATGTCTATGATTTTACACCTGTTCAATATCCGGCTGATGATGTAACTGCTGCTTGGCAGACAACTCACTTTAACTTCCACGATATCGATGAGAACGTGTTGAAGCTAGATATTCTGGGACATGATGATCCGACTATGATTCGTAAGTTACAGGACCTATCAGGAATTGATCCAAAGGATATTCGAGCAGATGATCCGGATGTGATGAAACTTTTTTCAGGGACTGAGGTTTTAGGGGTAACGCCTGAACAAATTGGGACCTCAACGGGCGTGTTGGGAATCCCTGAGTTTGGGACTAACTTTGTTCGTGGTATGGTCGAAGAGACGCATCCGACGACCTTTGCGGAACTCTTACAGTTATCTGGTTTATCCCATGGTACAGATGTTTGGTTGGGTAATGCACAAGATTTGATTAAGGAAGGTATTGCCACCCTGAAAACAGTTATCGGTTGTCGTGACGATATCATGGTATACCTAATGCATGCAGGGTTAGATCCTAAGATGGCCTTTACCATTATGGAACGTGTGCGTAAGGGAATGTGGTTGAAAATTTCTGAAGAAGAGCGAAATGGTTATATTCAAGCCATGCGTGAAAATAATATTCCGGACTGGTATATTGAATCTTGTGGTAAAATCAAGTACATGTTTCCTAAAGCCCATGCGGCTGCCTACGTTATGATGGCCCTTCGCGTAGCTTATTTCAAGGTGCACCATCCTATTTATTACTATTGTGCTTACTTCTCGATTCGAGCCAAAGCATTTGAGCTTAAGACTATGTCTGCAGGGCTCGATGCTGTTAAAGCTCGAATGGAAGATATTAAGGAGAAGCGCCAACGAAATGAAGCGACTAATCTTGAAAATGACTTGTTTACAACGCTTGAAATTGTCAATGAAATGTTAGAACGTGGCTTTACTTTTGGCCAGTTAGATCTTTATAAGAGTCAGGCGACTGAATTTTTGATTGAAGGAGATACCTTGATTCCTCCGTTTATCGCACTTGAAGGTTTGGGTGAAAACGTTGCGAAGCAATTGGTTGCTGCGCGTGAAGAAGGGGAATTTCTCTCCAAAACAGAATTGCGTAAACGAGGAGGCCTATCATCAACCTTGGTTGAAAGATTAGATGAAATGGGCATTCTAGGAAATATGCCAGAAGATAATCAGTTAAGTCTTTTTGATGATTTCTTTTAATAGCTAAAGTGAATTGTCATCAACCTTGAGAGAATGGAGTCAGTCTCCGTTCTCTTTTTGTTTAGATATCTGTATGTGATGATAAAAAGCCAAAGCTGATAGAAAACTTTTTTCTTCGTCTTATGGTATACTGATAGAAAATTACAGTTTCAAGGAATTAATCATGGTTTTACCAAATTTTAAAGAAAATCTTGAGAAATATGCTAAATTATTGGTTGCTAATGGGATTAATGTGCAGCCTGGTCACACAGTGGCCTTGAGCATTGATGTAGAACAAGCAGAGCTGGCTCACCTCTTAGTAAAAGAAGCTTATGCTTTAGGAGCAGCTGAGGTAATTGTTCAATGGTCGGATGATACTATTAATCGCGAGCGTTTCTTGCATGCAGAGACGAATCGAATCGAAGAGGTTCCAGCTTATAAAAAAGCGGAGATGGAATATTTGTTAGAAAAGAAAGCAAGTCGTTTAGGAGTCCGTTCTTCTGATCCAGGTGCCCTTAATGGTGTAGCTCCTGAACGTCTATTTGCTCATGCTAAGGCTATTGGAGCGGCCTTTAAACCTATGCAGGTAGCAACTCAGTCTAATAAGCTTAGTTGGACAGTAGCTGCAGCAGCAGGTAAAGAATGGGCTAAGAAGGTCTTTCCTAATGCTTCGAGTGATGAGGAAGCCGTAGATTTACTTTGGAACCAAATTTTCAAGACCTGTCGTGTTTACGAAAAGGATCCTGTACGTGCCTGGAAGGAACATGCTGATCGTTTAGATGCTAAAGCACGTATACTCAATGAAGCACAATTCTCAGCCCTTCATTACACAGCACCAGGAACAGATTTGACCCTTGGTTTGCCGAAAACCACGTTTGGGAGTCTGCAGGTGCAATCAATGCCCAGGGAGAGAGCTTCCTTCCTAATATGCCAACAGAAGAGGTCTTTACGGCACCAGATTTCCGTCGTGCATATGGTTATGTCTCAAGTACAAAACCACTAAGCTATAATGGTAATATTATTGAGGGAATCAAAGTAACATTCAAAGATGGTGAAATTGTAGATATTACAGCAGACCAAGGTGAGAAAGTGATGAAGAATCTCGTCTTCAACAATAATGGGGCGCGTGCTCTAGGTGAATGTGCCTTGGTACCAGATTCAAGCCCTATTTCACAATCTGGGATTACCTTCTTCAATACCCTCTTTGATGAGAATGCATCCAACCACCTAGCTATTGGAGCAGCCTATGCGACCAGTGTTGAGGGAGGAGCAGATATGACAGAAGAGGAACTTAAAGCAGCTGGTCTTAACCGTTCTGATGTACATGTAGATTTTATGATTGGCTCAAATCAAATGAATATTGATGGCATCCACCATGATGGTAGCCGTGTACCAATCTTCCGAAATGGTGATTGGGTGATTTAAGTATTGTGGAGGATTTCTCATGATTGGAAGTATGATAGTTGGTTTTCTAATTGGCCTTATTGCCTCTGCTATTTCGAATAGAGGAGAACATATGGGTTGCATTGGTAAGACCTTTGTAGGATGGTTTGGTGCATTTGTTGGTCAGCTTCTTTTTGGAAATTGGGGACCAATGCTAGCAGATACAGCTATAGTTCCTTCGGTATTAGGTGCTGTTATCTTATTAGCCCTTTTTTGGAATCGTAATAGTTAGAAATGAAAGAGTTCTGAGATATTGGTTAGATATCTCAGAATTCTCTTTTTCTTATTTTTTTCATTTTTATATACCACTTTTAGAAAAACTGTGGTAGATTATTAAAAATAGCATCTATTTGGAAAGGACTAGAATGAGTGATCTAGATAAAAACATGGCTGTAAAAAGTATGGTTGTTATGCGTAAGGCTTTTCGGACCATCGATGCCAAAGGTTTCTGAGACCTTTAAAGAATTTAATTTGACACCAACTCAATTTGGAGTCATGGATATGCTTAATGCCAAGGGGCGTATGAAGATTAGCGAATTAATTGATTGCATGCTTGCCACTTCGGGTAATATGACTGTCGTCATTAAAAACATGGATAAAAAGGGTTGGTTGATACGAAAAGCCTGTCAAACAGATAAGCGTGCTTTTGAGATTGATTTGACGGATGAGGGACGCCGTATTATCCAAGCAGCAATCCCCCACATCAGCGAGCAATTGATGAGACTTTTTCCGTTTTGTCTCCTGACGAACAGTCCCAATTGGTAGAGCTTCTGAAAAAATTTAAGAATGTCTGAGCAGAGATTTCTTTATATTTATACTAAAATCAATTATATTACTACGTAGTAGTAAAAATGATTATTAGAAATACAAAGGAAATTTATCATGAAAAACATTCTATTTATCGTTGGTTCTCTTCGTAAGGGATCATTTAACCACCAATTAGCAGAAGAAGCTGAGAAAATGCTAGCTGGTAAAGCTAATGTTTCTTATCTTGAATATAGTCAAGTACCTGTTTTTAATCAGGATTTAGAAAGTCCAATTCTTCCTGTTTTGACAGAAGTTCGAGAGCAGATCTTGGCTGCTGATGCTATCTGGATTTTCTCACCGGTTTATAATTTTTCAATTCCTGGGCCAGTGAAAAATTTGCTTGACTGGTTGAGTCGTGCCCTTGATCTATCAGATCCTTCAGGACCATCAGCTCTTCAAGATAAGATTGTAACTGTATCATCAGTTGCTAATGGTGGTCACAATCAACTTTTTGATGCCTACAAAGAATTGTTACCATTTATCCGTACCCAAGTAGTTGGTGATTTTACAGCGACACGTGTAAATGATACAGCCTGGGTAGATGGAAAATTCGTAGTAACAGAAGAAGTTCTTGAAAGCCTTCAGAATCAAGCTGAGGCTTTGATTGAAGCGATTAAATCAGAATAATTAATACCCCGAGCCTTCTGTACTGACCCCAAAAAGTTAGACAATTAATTTACACAAAGGATTTAGTTCTGTATTGCACAGGACTGAGTCCTTTTAATTTTACCTTGATTAGTTTGTTATTGTAATAATCAATATAGTCTACAATAGCTTGTTCCAATTGCTCAAGTGAGTGAAACGTCTTCTCGTAACCATAAAATATCTCAGACTTAAGAATGCCAAAGAAGGACTCCATCATACCATTGTCTGGACTATTTCCCTTACGTGACATGGACGTCTGGATCCCTTTATCCTCTAAAAATTGATGTTAATACTGATGTTGATATTGCCAACCTTGGTCACTAAGGTTATCTACTTTCTTGCCAACTTCTCCTTGGTATGAAGAATACTTGCGTTTACGACGAATTTGGGAACTTAAACCAAGGAGCTTCATCAGACGTTGGACCTTCTTCTGGTTCACTACAAAACCACGATTCCTCAATTCCAGAGTTATTCGGCGATAGCCATAATTTCCTTTATGCTCATAATAAATTTCTTGAATTTCGCCTTTAGTCTCTTTATCTTTGTCGTGCCCATCTAGTGGTTTCAACTGATAATAGTAAGTCGAGCGAGATAAATTGTATTTATCTTTGCCAAATCATAAGAAAAGTGCAAAGCTTGTTTTTCTGAACTTGATTTTGACCCTGATTAGTTATCGTAAAATTTACCAAGCGACTTATTTATTGAATGTTTGGAGAAAATCATAACTTATCAAGATATATTTGCGACGATTTGCTTGAATTTCTCGAAAAAATTATTACCCATATCGCGAAAGTGGGTTAGATGACCATTCTGATTTGGAGCATTATATTGCTTGCGTCGAAGAAGTTGGCAATCCGACCATTGTTGCTTTTTTAAAGGCAAATCTATCAAGTCTTTTTGACCAAAACTAAACAAATAAAAACCGCCCTTACAGAGATTAGATAAGAGTGGTTCTTTTTGTGTCATGAAAAGAGTTTTGTTTAAAGTTTATTATTAAGGGTTGCTTATTAAATAAGTGGCAAAAGCAAAAAAATAAGAATAGGTAATAAAATAATTAAGCGGTTCAACATAGTAGATTTCCTCCTTAGATTACAACCCCATTTTAGCAGAGGAATTGATGAAATCGGTTTATTTGCAAATCTGCAAATGAAAATACTTTAATTATTCTTTTTTTAGGTTATTTATTCCTCGATATGAATACTCAAAGTATCAGTGTCAATGCTTGCTTGTGCGCCGATAGTGATTGTAAAGAGTGGCTGAGTGTGGGCAAAATCAAGGTCATACATGACAGGAATGGTTTTAAGAAGTGGGTGCTTGTCTAGGATATAGGTTAATATTTCGGGTGTCATTTGGCATTCCTTTGGGAAGCGTCCGATAAGCACCGCTTTTGGATTGGGGTAAGCTTGTAAAATGGCTGCTAAATTGCGGTCAAAATCATGATAGTCATCTTCTTCTGCCTCTTCTAAGAAAAGGATATAATCGTTGACTTGAGGGGCGTAAGGTGTTCCGCGAAGGAGTCCAAAAGTAGATAAATTTCCACCAATAATGGTGCCAGAAGCTTTCCCTGCGTTGTAAATTTTCCATTCTGTTGGCATAAAATGGCGTGGTTGTGTTGGGTCATACCAAGGGTCGCTTGAGCACTCTTGACTTGGAACAAGGTCATAAGCTGATTTTGTCATGGCATTTAACCAAGCCTTTATCTGGTAATCTTGACCTTCTTTCATTTTAAAACTAGAATATGACAGTCCCATGTAAGTGAGGTTTCCAGTTTTAGCAAAAATAGCATTCAAAAAGGCTGTCGAATCCGAAAACCCACAAATGATTTTAGGGTGTTTGGCAATTAAGTCGTAGTCAATATAGGGCAACAGTTCGTTAGAATTAAAACCACCAATCGTAGCCAGAATAGCATCAACAGAGTCATCAGCAAAAGCAGCGTGCAAATCAGCAACACGGCTCTTGATTGAAGAAGAAGAGAGCATATCAGATTCTAAATAATGTTCTGAAAATGACACACGAAATCCTAGATTTTCTAACGTTTCTTTGGGAGAAAGGTTGGCTTCAAATCCACCCAAGCGAGCAATTGAATCTGACGGACTGAGTACGCGAATGTGACTGTTAGGACTTAGTTTTTTCATAAAACACCTCCAAAGATTTTTAGTATTGTAGCATAAATCCCGTATTTTACAAGGAAATAGAATCGGTAAGATAAGTTCAGAATTTAAGAAAACTACTTGACGTCATTTAGATTTTAAGGTAGAATATTATTCGTTATGGCGGTATAGCCAAGTGGTAAGGCACGGCTCTGCAAAAGCTTGATCGTCGGTTCAAATCCGTCTACCGCCTTTGTATAATGTGTTTACACACAAAAAGCCCGATTCTGTCGGGCTTTTGTTTTCGTAATAAGGGAACAATAATTTATCATGGCAGATATTTTATGATAGGAAGTATGCAAAAATCTTTGCCAAAATACTTTAAAGAAAAGCTTTTTTAAGGTCGCATTTGACTTGTCAAAATTGGGCTTTTATGGTAAAATATGATAGTTGTATTATGCAACAAATACTCATTCTGGATGTATTGTGAACCTGTTGCTCTTTATGGGTGGGTTTGCAAGATGAAGTCTGGGAGAGGAGAAAACAATTTTTTAAGGAGAAATACTCATGGCAGTAATTTCAATGAAACAACTTCTTGAGGCTGGTGTTCACTTTGGTCACCAAACTCGTCGCTGGAATCCTAAGATGGCTAAGTACATCTTCACAGAACGTAACGGAATCCACGTTATCGACCTGCAACAAACTGTAAAAATGGTTGAAACAGCTTACGAATTCGTTCGTGAAGCAGCAGCTAACGATGCAGTAATCTTGTTCGTTGGTACTAAAAAACAAGCAGCTGAAGCAGTTGCTGAAGAAGCAACTCGTGCTGGTCAATACTACATCAACCACCGTTGGTTGGGTGGTACTCTTACAAACTGGAATACTATCAAAAAACGTATCGCTCGTTTGAAAGAAATCAAACAAATGGAAGCTGACGGAACTTTCGAAGTTCTTCCTAAGAAAGAAGTTGCACTTCTTAACAAACAACGTGCACGTCTTGAAAAATTCTTGGGTGGTATCGAAGATATGCCTCGTATTCCAGATGTAATCTACATCGTTGACCCACACAAAGAACAAATCGCTGTTAAAGAAGCTAAGAAACTTGGTATCCCAGTTGTAGCAATGGTTGATACAAACGCTGATCCAGATGAGATCGATGTAATCATCCCAGCTAATGATGATGCTATCCGTGCCGTTAAATTGATCACTTCAAAAATGGCTGACGCTATCATCGAAGGTAATCAAGGTGAAGACGCTTCTGCAGATTTCCAAGAAGCAGCTGCAGCTGATTCAATCGAAGAAATCGTTGAAGTTGTCGAAGGTGACAACAACTAATCTTTAAGATTGGTTAGGGCGTGTTGCCCACTAAAGATACGACAAACACCTAAGGGGCGGGGCTCAGCCCAGCCCCTTAGTTTTATAAAATAAATTTGGAGAAAAACAAAATGGCAGAAATTACAGCTAAACTTGTTAAAGAATTGCGTGAAAAATCTGGTGCTGGTGTCATGGACGCAAAAAAAGCATTGGTTGAAGTTGATGGCGATATCGAAAAAGCGATTGAATTACTTCGAGAAAAAGGTATGGCTAAAGCAGCTAAGAAAGCTGACCGTATTGCAGCTGAAGGTTTGACAGGTGTTTACGTTAGCGGTAACGTTGCAGCAGTTGTTGAAGTTAACGCTGAAACTGACTTCGTTGCGAAAAACGCTCAATTCGTTGAGTTGGTAAACGAAACAGCTAAAGTGATTGCTGAAGGTAAACCAGCTAACAATGAAGAAGCACTTGCATTGACTATGCCTTCAGGTGAAACTCTTGAAGCTGCATACGTAACTGCTACAGCTACTATCGGTGAAAAAATCTCATTACGTCGTTTTGCAGTTGTTGAGAAAACCGATGCACAACACTTCGGAGCTTACCAACACAACGGTGGACGTATCGGTGTTGTTTCAGTTATCGAAGGTGGAGATGAAGCTATTGCAAAACAAATCTCAATGCACATCGCAGCGATGAAACCAACTGTTCTTTCATACTCTGAATTGGACGAACAATTTGTTAAAGATGAATTGGCACAACTTAACCATGCTATCGATCAAGATAACGAAAGCCGTGCAATGGTTAATAAACCAGCTCTTCCACACCTTAAATATGGATCTAAAGCTCAATTGACTGATGAAGTTATCGCTCAAGCTGAAGAAGATATCAAAGCTGAGTTGGCTGCTGAAGGTAAACCAGAAAAAATCTGGGATAAAATCATCCCAGGTAAAATGGACCGCTTCATTCTTGACAACACTAAAGTTGACCAAGCGTACACTCTTCTTGCCCAAGTTTACATCATGGACGACAGCAAAACAGTTGAAGCTTACCTTGAATCAGTAAATGCTTCAGTAGTAGAATTCGTTCGCTTTGAAGTTGGTGAAGGTATTGAAAAAGCATCTAACGACTTTGAATCAGAAGTTGCAGCCACAATGGCAGCAGCTCTTAACAACTAATTCTAGTTGCTAGATAAAAAGAAAAGAAGTTACGTGAATCAATCGTAACTTCTTTTTTGTTGTAATTAGAAAACATCTGAGCATTTCTCCAGATGTCTAAACATTTCTATTAATGAGCAAGAGTGTCTACTCCAAATAGAAGGGAGAGAGTTCCCATAATGATACCTGCGAGGATAACTCCGAGCATAACAGCTAGAACACTGCGCTTAAAGTCCCAGTCTAGGATAGATGCTGCAAGCGTACCAGTCCAAGCTCCTGTTCCTGGAAGTGGAATTCCTACAAAGAGCAGAAGGGCCCAGAAGATACCCTTGTCTCCAGCAGCTTTTTCAAGCTTTTGACCCCCACTATGGCCTTTTTTTAGACACCAGGTAAAGAAACCACCGATAAGAGGTTTGTCAGCACCCCACTTGAGAACACGGCGGGCGAAGAAGAAAATAATTGGAACTGGAAGCATGTTCCCAATCACACAAAGGACAAGGGCCTGCCACCAAGGAATACCTGAGGCGATAGCAACAGGAACTGCTCCGCGGAGTTCAACAAGGGGAATCATAGAGATTAAGAATGCAATGATGTATTTCATGAGTAACCTTTCATAAGGAAATGGAATAAGAGATAAAATTCAAGGAATGTGAGTTTTATCGTGGTGTTCAGGATATTTCAGTAAAAAAATTGAGAAACCTACTATTTTTAGTCTTATCTATTGTATCTTATATGTTCTCCAATGACAACTTTAAAAAGCTTTTCGAGAGTATAGTTTCCCATGTGCTAACATTTTTGGTATAATAATAGTCAGTTATAGTCAAATTAGACTGGAGGAATTAAGATGGCAAGAAATACATCAGATAGTATAGAAGAATATATTAAAGAATTGCTGGGCCAGTCTGGAACTGCTGAGATTCAACGCTCGAACTTAGCAGATGCTTTTCAAGTAGTACCAAGTCAGATTAACTATGTTATCAAGACTCGTTTTACAGAGAGTCGTGGGTATATTGTTGAGAGCAAACGTGGTGGTGGCGGCTATATTCGCATTGTCAAAGTTAGATTCTCCGACAAACACCATATGATTAATGATTTGCTGCAAAATTTGGCAGATCAGCTCAGCGAACAAGTCTTTACAGACCTCATTCAGTTGCTTTTTGATGAAAAGATTATCACTGAGCGTGAGGGAAATTTGATTTTAGCGACTGCTAGTGATGATGTTTTAGGCGAAGATGCGGCTATCATTCGTTCGCGTATTCTACGCTCGCTATTACTTAGATTGGATAGAGAAGGGAATTAGATGACGATATATTCAAGAAAAATGCAGGCCATTTTCCATCGTGCTCAGCTTGAAGCGGAGCGTTTTGAAAGTCCTTTCTTGGAGACTTGGCATGTGCTTCTGGCTATGGTTGAGGTTCCGGGATCTGTAGCCTACTTAACATTTACTGATTTTGAGGACCGTATTCATTCGGAAGAGATTGAGACAGCTGCTGTATTGGCTATGGAGAAGAGGCCAAAAGACTTGTCGAAATCAGATATTATCGATTTACGTGCACAGTCACCTGCGCTAGAGGCTATGTTGCAAGAGGCGCAAGGAATCGCTAGTGTGACTGGTGCTGTAGAGGTGGGGTCTGAACATGTATTGATGGCCTTCCTTCTTCATAAGGATTTAATGGTTTGTCGCCTCCTTGAAGTGGCTGGTTTTCAATATAAAGATGATAGCGATAAACCTCGCATCATAGATTTACGACGTTCTTTGGAGCGTAATGCTGGTCTTAGCAAGCAAGATTTGAAGGCAATTCACGATCTTCGTAAACCTAAGAAATCAAAAGCATCTGCGAATTTTGCCAATATGATGCAACCTCCTCAATCATCTACTGGTGAACTGGCAGATTATACCAAAGACTTAACTGCATTAGCGGAGTCAGGAAATCTTGATCCCGTTATTGGACGCGATGAAGAAATTTCACGCATGATTCAGGTTTTGAGTCGTAAAACGAAGAATAATCCTGTCTTGGTAGGTGAAGCTGGTGTCGGTAAGACAGCACTTGCTCTTGGTTTAGCGCAACGTATTGCTTCAGGCGAAGTACCATTTGAATTGGCTGATATGCGTATCTTAGAGCTTGACATGATGAGCGTTGTTGCAGGGACACGTTTCCGTGGTGATTTCGAAGAGCGTATGAATCAGATCATTGATGAGATTGAAGCTGATGGGAAAATCATTCTCTTTATTGACGAACTACATACGATTATTGGATCTGGTTCAGGTATTGATAGTACCTTGGATGCGGCTAATATTTTGAAACCGGCCCTTGCGCGCGGGACACTTCACATGGTTGGAGCAACCACGCAAGCTGAATACCAAAAGCATATTGAGAAAGATGCAGCTTTATCCCGTCGTTTTGCTAAAATTACAATTGAAGAACCAAGTGTATCTGAAGCAATCGATATTTTAAACGGTTTGCGTTCGTCTTATGAAGACTATCATCGTGTGACTATTACGGACGCGGCAGTTGAGACGGCAGTCAAGGCAGCGCATCGCTATTTGACGAGTAAGAATTTGCCTGATTCGGCAATTGACCTTTTAGATGAAGCGAGTGCAACTGTTCAAGTTCGTATCAAAAAAGAGGCCAAACGTGAGATAACGCCTTTGGATGAAGCACTTATATCTGGGGATATTAGGGCTGCTGTTAAACAGTATAAGGCTAACCAAAAGGCAAAATTTCCTAAACCTACTTTGGTAGATGCGGATCAGATTATGCAAACTCTTAGTCGTTTATCAGGTATCCCTGTTGAGAAGATGACGCAGACTGACAGCAAGCGTTACCTAAATCTTGAATCAGAACTCCACAAACGTGTTATTGGTCAAGATGAGGCGGTTTCGGCTATCAGCCGTGCTATTCGTCGTAATCAGTCAGGTATTCGTACTGGAAAACGTCCTATTGGCTCCTTCATGTTCCTTGGACCTACTGGTGTTGGTAAGACAGAATTGGCCAAGGCTTTGGCGGAAGTTCTCTTTGATGATGAATCAGCTTTGCTTCGCTTTGATATGTCGGAGTATATGGAAAAATTTGCGGCTAGTCGCCTTAATGGTGCTCCTCCAGGGTATGTCGGATATGATGAGGGTGGAGAGTTGACAGAGAAAGTTCGAAATAAGCCCTACTCAGTTCTTCTCTTTGACGAGATTGAGAAAGCTCATCCAGATATCTTCAACGTTCTCTTACAGGTTTTGGATGACGGTGTTTTAACAGATAGCCGTGGTCGTAAGGTTGATTTTTCAAACACTATCATCATTATGACCTCAAATTTGGGAGCTACAGCTCTTCGTGATGATAAAACTGTTGGTTTTGGTGTTCAAACTATTTCTCATAATCACCAAGCCATGCAAGCACGCATTATGGAAGAGCTTAAGAAGTCCTATCGTCCAGAATTTATTAACCGTATTGATGAGAAGGTTGTCTTCCACAGCTTAGAGGAAGAACAACTACATGACATTGTCAAGATTATGGTTAAACCATTAATTTCAGCTCTAGCCGATAAAGGTATAAGCTTAAAATTCCAACCAGCTGCTCTTAAGCATTTGGCTAAGGATGGCTATGATATTGAGATGGGAGCTCGTCCATTACGTCGTACGATTCAAACTCAAGTGGAGGACAAGTTGTCTGAGTTATTACTAGGTGGCCAAGTTGTTAGCGGACAGACCCTTAAGATTGGTTGCTCGAAAGATAAATTAACCTTTACAGTAGTGTAAATATTAAACATCAAAGACAGATTACACCCATAATCTGTCTTTTTGTGTCGATAAGAGTCAAGATAGAGTCAACCTTTCCGTAAAGCAGGCGTAAAAGAAAAAGTCGAGCCACGCTCGACTGTAAGTATTAGAGTTTCTCGTTGACAAAGGTGACAAAGTGGTTCCACCAAACCTTGAGGAAGAAGCTCTTCTTAACTTCTTTACCAGCAACCAGTTCCATGCTTGGCAGCCTTGGTTAGGTAGGTAGCCATCTCCTACAAGAGTCCTATCTTCAAAGGTGGCTGTTCCCACCTTGTCTCCTGACTTGACAGGGGCTTGAATCTGGTTGGTAGTGACTTTAATGTGTTTGTTATTGTTAGCATCTATTTTTTGGATAGTATTAAAGTCAGACTTAGCGACAGCAGACACTTGCTTGGATTTACCATCGAGGACATCTGCTTGGCCTTTGCTGATGGCTTGTCCTTTCTTAGCAATAGTCTTACTTTCCCAATGGTAGACCACGTAATTAAGGAGTTCATTGGTTGCGGTAAACCGGGCATAGTCATCCGTATCGGTGTGTTCAGCGTTTATGATGACTGTGATAATACTCATCCCACTTTCATTTGAATGGGCTACGAAGGAGGCTCCGGCCAAATCAGTGGTACTCGTTTGGAGCCCATCAACTCCCTTGCGGTAACTAGGCTGTCCTTTAAGCATATAGTTAAAGGTTTTGAGTTTATTGACACCATCAAAATTAGCTTCTGTCTTTTTAGTGATGTCGAGGATTTCGGGATATTCTTTAATCACATGTTGTGCAATGACAGCAACATCCTTGGCACTCATGGTGTTTTCTTCGTCTGATTTAGAACCTGGATAAATATTATTACCTAAATAGGAATTATTAAGTCCAGAGGCATTGACAATCTTGGAATCAGTGATACCCCAGTCTTTGAGTTGGGCTTTCATCATATCAACAAACTTACTCTCAGTACCTCCGATTTCCTCGGCTAGGGCAATGGCTGCGCTGTTGGCACTGGCAATAAGAGTTGGCGTCGAGGAGCTGTTTGACAGTGTACTTACGGGCATCTAGTGGAATATTGGACACTCCGACACTGACAGTCAATTCAAAGGGATAGTCAGAAATGTCAACTTTAGTGTTCCATTTGAGGTCTCCTTGGTCTACTGCTTTATAAACCATATAGGCTGTTAGAAGTTTGGTAATAGAGCCAACCCCAGCAGGGGTAGTCGCATCTTTTTCGTATAAAATCTTACCGGTAGTTGCTTCGACAGCAATAGCATGCTTGGCTGAGGCATCAAATCCTTTTTTCTTATCTGCTGCAAAAGTAGGAGTTACGCTTCCCAGACAGAGTAAGAAGGTCATAATAAGTGTAATCAGTTTTTTCATGGTTTGTTCTTTCATGTGTTTTGGGTATTTATTATACCACATTTTGAGAGGAACTTAAGGTGTTGAGAAGGAGCTTTTACGATTATACCACGATTTTCAAAGCAAATAAAAACTATCTTTTGATATCAAAAGATAGTTTTGTGTTTACTTGCTTCCTGTGAAGAAATTAAGGATATGATTCCACCAAACTTTTAAGAAGAAGCTTTTCATAATGGACTGGTTGGCTGTGACATCAACTTGAGGTGGATCAGAAATATAACTTGTTCCTACGAGATCTTTATCATCATATATTGCTGTTCCAATGGTATCTCCTTTTTTGATAGGAGCTGTCACGGTTTTTGCTTGTATTTTTACTGAATCATTTTGGCTATTTCTTTTTTGGACAACTGTAAGATCTGATTCGAGCCTAGCAGAGATGTTTTTTCTGTCTCCATCGGCTACCTTGATATCATTTTTCTTGACGATTTGTCCCTTAGTGTTGAGGGTTTTGATTTCCCAGTTTTGTGTCACATAATCTAGCAACTCATTTGTGGCTGTGAAACGTGCAGATTCATCGTCCCCACCATTGTACGCATTCATAACGACTGTAATCAAGCTCATGCCATTTTCATTGGAGTGGGCTACGAAGGATGCCCCAGCTAGTTCAGTTGTTCCAGTCTTAAGTCCATCAACCCCCTCACGGTAGTTTTCTTGGCCTTCTAACATGTAGTTGTGGGTAGTCAATTTGTTGTCACCCTCGAAATCAACCTCGGTTTGTTTGGTGATTTCGAGTACTTGGGGATAGTCTTTGATGAGATGGTCTGCGATAATCGCAATATCTAGAGCACTCATGGTATTTTCGTCATCTGGTTTAGAGCCAGGATAACGGTTATCTCCTAGATATTTATTGTTCAGACCCGAAGCGTTAAATAATTTAGCATCTGTAATGCCCCATTCTTTTAGTTGGGCTGTCATAGTGTCAACAAAGGTACTCTCTGTTCCTGAGATTTTTTCAGCTAGAGCAATTGCTGCACTGTTGGCACTACTAATGAGGGTAGCATCTAAGAGTTGTTTAACAGTATATTTTCGAGAGTCTAGTGGGACGTTTGAAACTTCTGGATCAACTGTTAAGTTGAATGGATAATCTGAGATACCTACCTCAGTGTCCCAAGTAATTTTACCTTGATCAACGGCTTTGTAGACCATGTAGGCTGTCAGGATTTTCGTCATTGAAGCAACACCATCAGGAGTTGTAGCATCCTTTTCATAGAGCACTTTTCCTGTAGTGGTTTCGATAGCGATCGCATGTTTTGCAGCAACATCGAAGGAATCAGTCTGATCTTGTGCTAGGGCAGGTGTTGCTAGACCTATTAAGATTAAGGCAATCATAATGATGTGTTGTAATTTTTTCATAGTCATTCCTTTGTCTCTCATAAGTGTTTATTATATCACAAAACCACTTAAATATCTGAAATCGAGAAAAGCTTGGAGCGCAACTTATGCCGAAGCTCTGCCATTTTCGACTATAATATGGTAAAATGGAAGTTATATCAAATGAATGATATAAAGTTGACCAGTTCGTTTTTGTGGGGTTGGTTATGGATAAAAAGAGGGATCAACATGGCTAAACAAACTTTTGAGATGACCTTTGAAGGACGCCCACTTGTTGTGGAAGTGGGACAGGTAGCCAAGCAGGCTAATGGTGCCGTTGTAGTACGTTATGGAGATACAACCGTATTGTCAGTAGCTGTTATGTCTAAAAAGATGGCAACTGCAGATTTCTTTCCTTTACAGGTTAATTATGAGGAAAAAATGTATGCGGCTGGTAAGTTCCCAGGAGGCTTTAGCAAGCGTGAGGGACGACCTTCGACTGATGCCACTTTGACTGCTCGTCTTATTGACCGTCCTATTCGTCCCATGTTTGCGGAGGGTTTTCGTAACGAAGTTCAAGTCATTAATACTGTTCTCTCTTATGATGAGAATGCTAGTGCGCCAATGGCCGCTATGTTTGGGAGTTCTTTAGCACTTTCTATTTCGGATATTCCTTTCAATGGTCCTATTGCTGGGGTTCAAGTGGCTTATGCAGCGGAAGATTTCATCATCAACCCAAGTGCATCAGATAAAGAAGTTTCACATTTAGACTTGATAGTGGCAGGTACCAAGGAAGCCATCAATATGGTAGAAGCAGGTGCTCAGGAATTGTCAGAGGACATCGTGTTGCAAGCACTTTTGAAGGGACATGAAGCTATTCAAGAGTTGGTTGATTTCCAAAATTATATTGTTGCGGCTGTTGGTAAGGAAAAGGCTGAGG
This sequence comes from Streptococcus sp. FSL E2-3494, assembly GCF_038007085.1. Lineage (NCBI taxonomy): Bacteria > Bacillati > Bacillota > Bacilli > Lactobacillales > Streptococcaceae > Streptococcus > Streptococcus sp. FSL E2-3494. The sequence goes on along the minus strand of NZ_JBBOWN010000002.1, from coordinate 212,620 downwards.
TTGAACTGTTCCAAGTGGATGCTGATTTGAAGGCTGAAATTGAAGCAGTTTATTATGATCAGTTAGCTAAGGCTGTTCAGGTGGAAGAAAAACTGGCGCGTGAGGCAGCAACCAAGGCTGTTAAAGAAGAGGTCCTCGCTTCTTATCAAGAACGTTTTGCAGAAGATGAGGATAAGGAAACCATTCTACGTGATGTGGTAGAAATCTTTGAGCAGATGGAACATGCTGAAGTGCGCCGTCTGATTACAGAAGACAAGGTTCGTCCTGATGGTCGTCGTGTGGATGAAATTCGTCCTTTGGATGCTGAAATTGACTTTCTGCCAAATGTTCATGGATCAGGTCTCTTTACACGTGGGCAAACCCAGGCCTTATCAGTCTTGACTTTAGCCCCTATGAGTGATACACAACTCGTTGATGGTTTGGATCCAGAGTATAAGAAACGTTTCCTTCACCACTACAATTTCCCTCAGTATTCGGTGGGTGAAACAGGGCGTTACGGTGCACCAGGCCGTCGTGAAATTGGTCACGGAGTTTTAGGTGAACGTGCCCTTGCTCAAGTTCTTCCAAGCGTTGAAGAGTTTCCATATGCTATCCGTTTGGTATCCGAAGTCTTGGAGTCAAATGGTTCTTCTTCACAGGCTTCTATTTGTGCAGGCACTTTGGCTCTTATGGCCGGTGGGGTGCCGATTAAGGCACCTGTTGCGGGAATTGCCATGGGTCTTATTTCAGATGGAACCAACTACACTGTTCTAACCGACATTCAAGGTTTAGAAGATCATTTTGGTGATATGGACTTTAAGGTGGCTGGTACACGTCTAGGTATTACAGCTCTTCAGATGGATATTAAGATTTCAGGAATTACACCTGCTATTCTTGAGGAAGCTTTAGCTCAAGCTAAGGTGGCACGTTTTGAAATTCTTGATGTTATTGAGTCAGCGATTGCTGAACCACGTTCGGAATTGGCCCCAACAGCTCCTAAGATCGATAGTATTCAGATTCCTGTTGACAAGATTAAGGTTGTCATCGGTAAGGGTGGTGAAACCATTGACAAGATTATCGCTGAGACAGGTGTCACAATTGATATCGATGAAGAAGGACTCGTTCAGATTTTCTCTAGTGATCAGGATGCTATTGACCGTGCTAAAACAATCATCTCTGACCTTGTACGTGAAGCTAAGGTTGGCGAGGTCTACACCGTACCAGTTGTGCGTATTGAAAAGTTCGGTGCCTTTGTCCACCTCTTCAATAAGACTGATGCCTTAGTCCACATTTCAGAATTAGCTTGGAAACACACTGAGCATGTTGAAGATGTGGTTAAGGTTGGGGATATGGTAACCGTTAAAATTATCAAAATCGATGAAAAAGGTCGTGTTGATGCTTCAATCAAAACCTTGCTTCCTAAACCTGAAAAAAATGAAGACGGGGAAAATGGAGAAGAGCATCGTCACTGCTGTTGTTCTCATCATAAACCAGACCATCATAATGAAAGTGTGGAAGCACCGAAAAAAAGTGATGAATCAGAAACGAAAGAATAAATAGAATAATGACAGAAAATCAAGAATTGCAAGCCTTTGATGAAACCTTGAGAGAGTTTTTAACGGAACCAGACCATTTTTTGACTAGTCTGTCCTTGGTTAATCACCTCCAACATACTCCGGTATTGGCAACTCAAAGCCTTTATGCAGTTGAAGTAGAAGGGAAGAAGGTTGTTCCTGTCTTTACAAGTGATCAGGATTTGCAAGCCTTTAAAGATACTCAAGATAGTGCCAAAGAGCAGACTTGGGTAAAATGTTCAAGTTTAGATATTCTATCTCAGCTTGTTGAGGCAGAACTTTTTGGCCTTGCTTTTAACCTTAAAGAGGAGGGTGACTTCTCGAATACCACTCTTTTTGCAAGCAGTGAATTAATTCAATTCATCAACTATTTTACTCATACTCTTAATAATCTTCTGGGTGAGAAAAATCAAAAGGCAGATCCTAAGGATAAGATTTATCTTGTTCCAGCCTTCGTTCACAAGCGCGAGGAAGATGGTCAGGATGACCGTTTCTTTGCGACTATGTCGAATGCAGAGGGGCAGAGCTATGTGCCTGTGTTTACAAACTTGACGAGCTTTGCTAAATGGTACGGGAGCGAGACTTTTGGTTTACCTTTCCGTAAGGCTAAAGGGAACATTCTGCAGTGGCCATTGGCAGAAATTTACCAGCCTTCAAGTGGCGAAAATGAGTTGGACAAGGTTCAAGGTGTTGTCATCAATCCTTTTGATGAGCATCCTGAGTTAGTCGATTGGGCTTATTTTGAGGATGATAGCAAGTAATCCTGGTATTATCAAACCTCTGAAAAGATAATAAGGCGACAGTAAACAATAATGATATAAGGAGTGACCTATATGGGATGGTGGAAAGAAAGTATTGATATTGTAAAGAAAAATGATCCAGCGGCTCGGACAAGTTTGGAGGTTCTTTTAACCTATCCTGGTCTCAAAGCCTTGGCCGCTCATCGTATCTCACATTTTCTCTGGCGCCACAATTGTCGACTCTTAGCTCGTATGCATAGTCAATTTTGGCGATTTTGGACTCAGATTGAGATTCACCCTGGGGCTCAGATTGCTGAAGGTGTCTTTATTGATCACGGTTCTGGCCTTGTCATTGGTGAAACAGCTGTGGTTGAAAAAGGAGCTATGCTCTATCACGGTGTTACTTTAGGTGGTACTGGTAAAGATGTCGGAAAACGTCACCCAACCGTTCGTGAGGGTGCATTGGTTTCAGCCCATGCTCAGATTATTGGCCCTATTGAGATTGGAAAAAATGCCAAGGTAGGTGCAGGAGCTGTGGTTGTTGCCGATGTCCCAGAAGATGTTACGGTAGTTGGTGTCCCTGCTAAGGTCGTACGTGTTCACGGTAAAAAGGATGAAGAAGTGATTCATGACATTGAGGAAGGTCGTGAATACTATAGCGAAAAGCTAGAAGATCTTCTAAAAGCAGCTAGCTTTCACTCATCACGTCTATAAGGAAAGAAAAAGATAAAACTCTTTAGTTCAAAGGTGACTCGACTGACCGTTGTAGGTCCACTCGCTCTTGTTTACATTGCTTTACATAGAGGGGATTATAGCATGGCTGCTTTATGGTTTTGTATCTCTTTTTTGTGGGCTGGTATTGTCTACAAGCAACGTCAGAGACTTGAGTTGTGAAAAAATTGTTCAAAAGTAATCCTTTTTTGGTCTTCTATATAGTTGGGAGTTTTCTTTCAGCTATGTCTCTCTTGGCTCAAGGTCAGCTAGTTGCGACTATTTGGATTATCATTCTCGTTATACTCTTGTGTTTGTACCTAAACCATATCAAGGATAAAAAATAGTTTCCAGTTAATTGAAAGGAATCTCAAGTGATTAAAATTTATGATACGATGACACGTTCGCTCCGTGATTTTGTACCTTTGACAGAAAATGTTGTCAATATGTATGTCTGCGGACCAACAGTTTACAATTATATTCATATCGGAAATGCCCGTTCAGCAGTAGCTTTTGATACTATTCGTCGTTATTTTGAATATTGTGGCTACACAGTTAACTATATTTCCAACTTTACGGATGTAGATGATAAGATTATCAAGGCAGCTAATGAAGCTGGTATTTCAACTAAGGAATTGTCGGACAAGTTTATCGCAGCCTTTATGGAAGATACCGGACAACTTGGCATCAAACCAGCGACACAAAATCCTCGTGTTATTAACTACATGGATGAAATCATTGCATTTGTATCAATCTTGATTGATAAAGGTTTTGCTTATGTTTCTGAAGGTGATGTATACTTCCGAGTAACTAAGTCAAACAATTATGCTAAATTAGCCAACAAGACCTTGGAAGATCTTGAAATTGGTGCTAGCGGACGTACGGATGCTGAGACAGATCGTAAGGAAGATCCTCTGGATTTTGCCCTTTGGAAAGCTGCCAAAGAAGGAGAGATTTCTTGGGAAAGTCCTTGGGGACCTGGACGTCCAGGCTGGCACATCGAATGTTCTGTTATGGCGACTGAAATCCTTGGGGATACTATCGATATCCATGGTGGAGGTGCGGACCTTGAGTTCCCACACCATACTAATGAAATCGCACAATCAGAAGCCAAGACTGGTAAGACCTTTGCTAATTACTGGATGCATAACGGTTTTGTCAATGTGGACAATGAGAAAATGTCAAAATCCTTAGGTAACTTTGTGACTGTTCATGATATGCTTAAGACGGTTGATGGGCAAGTGCTTCGCTTCTTCCTAGCGACACAACAGTATCGTAAACCAATTAACTTTACCGAGAAAGCTATCCATGATGCTGAAGTCAATCTCAAGTATTTGAAAAATACGCACAGTCTACCACTAACAGAAGAGGTAAGCCAAGTCGAATTGCAAGCTTATCTTGATGCTTTCCAGGCGGCTATGGATGATGACTTTAATACGGCAAATGGTGTGACTGTTCTGTTTGATATGGCCAAATGGATTAATTCAGGCAACTATGATGAAACTGTTAAAGATGCTTTTGAAAAAATTCTACAAGTCTTCGGTATTGTTTTCGAAGAAGAAACTCTTGATGAAGATATCGAAAAACTCATTGAAGAGCGTCAAGCAGCTCGTGCCAACAAGGACTTTGCGACAGCAGATCGTATTCGTGATGAGTTAGCTGCTCAAGGTATCAAACTTCTTGATACCAAGGAGGGCGTGAGGTGGACACGTGACTAAACACATTGATGTAAATCTTATTAATGGTATTGCACTCGCCTTTGAGGGAGATGCTGTTTATTCCTTATACATTCGCCGTCACCTGATTTTTCAAGGACAGACTAAGCCAAATCAATTGCATCGTCTAGCTACACGCTATGTTTCCGCCAAGGCTCAAGCTAGCCTCATTGAAAAAATGCTAGAGCGAGAGCTTTTGACTGAAAAAGAGCTGGACATCTACAAACGAGGTCGTAATGCTAAGAGTCATACCAAAGCTAAAAATACGGATGTTATTACCTATAAAATGTCAACAGGCTTCGAGGCAGTCATGGGTTATCTTCATATGACCGAGGATATCGACCGTCTAGAAGAGTTGGTTGCTTGGTGCATTGATGAAGTTGAAAAAGAAATCTAAAAATTCTGCTGAGAGCAGGATTTTTTGTTGTTTAAAATTCATCTAGATTGTGAAAAATAAACGATGTCTAAAAATCAAGATTGTTTGAGAATCAAAGTAATTCAGTGTTTTAACAATAAAAATAAGATAAAACTGATATTTAGAGGCTTTAAAATGAGGAAATTAAGGAGTGTCTGACACGTGTAATCCCGATACTATAACGTTTTTTAATAAAACTCTTTTAACAGAAAGTTAAAGAAGTCTATAATGTTAGTAAATGAGTCTATATCAAAAATGAGGAGGTGAATGAAATAGCTAAGGAAAAAGTTTTCTATACAACTTTTGTTGTTTTGATTTTGTCTAGTTTTATGTTGCAAACAGGTAAAGCAGACGAAGTTCAGGTGAAATCTGATGAAGCTAAAATAGATTATGTTAATAGTGAGGCATCAGCTCCGTAAGTTGATTTTTCTTCAGTTAAAGCCCAGGCAGAACCACCCAGTCAAGTAAGCTCAGTGGTAACCTCAACGTCACTGATGGTTTTCTCTTCAAGTGAGACAGATGAGGCGCTTCTTGAGGTGCATTCTCAAGTTGATATTGTAGAAACGAGTGTTTCTATGGCTAAACCTCATTCAGAAGAGGCTCGTGTCCAGGATCTTGGTGAGGACCGATCAGTAGCTGAATCTGAGCGAAGATATTCAAGCCCAATATCTGAAGTGGCTTAAGAAACTGATAGCTCTCTTGTATAGACAACTGCAGAAATAAGTCAGTTGGATAAAAATACAGATTGAGAATTTGATCTATTCGTCAGAAGTAACCTTTACAGACGAACTTATCTCAGAGATTTCCGGAAACAGTTCAACAAGTGCAGGCTCAATTGACATCTTACAAGCAGCAGGTAAAACCATTACCCAGGCTGCGAGAAAGATTGCGGAATCAATTGCAGATCTAGATACAATTGGTAAGCAGACTTTGGCTGCTGCAAGGGTTGTTTTATTTCTTCTAGTGCTTTACCTAGCGGAAATTACATTTATTTAATACGCTTTGCCCTCGTAAGAGTGCTTTTTTTATGATAGAATAGGCATATGAAAACAACTAAAGAATCAATCCTGGACATTGTTTATGGTGTGCATGCTGTAACGGAGAGTCTAGAAGCTAATACTGGAAACAAACTCTATATTCAAGACGATCTTCGAGGGAAAAATGTGGATGCTATTAAGGCCTTGGCAGCTGAAAAGAAGGTTTCCATCTCTTGGACACCAAAGAAAACCTTGTCTGATATGACAGGTGGGGCTGTTCATCAAGGTTTCGTCCTTCGTGTGTCAGAGTTCGCTTACTCTGATCTCTCAGTTATTATGGATAAGGCTGAGCAAGAGGAGAACCCTCTGATTCTCATTTTAGATGGACTTAATGATCCTCATAACTTTGGTTCTATCCTACGAACGGCTGATGCTACTCAGGTGACAGGAGTCATTATTCCCAAGCATCGTGCTGTAGGGGTAACACCTGTCGTTGCCAAGACATCAACAGGAGCGGTGGAGTATATTCCGATTGCAAGAGTGACTAATCTTAGCCAAACCCTTGATAAGCTTAAAGAAGCAGGTTTTTGGGTATTTGGTACAGATATGAATGGTACAGCATCTCATAAATGGAACACAGCTGGCAAGATTGCTCTTATCATTGGTAATGAAGGTAAGGGGATCTCCGCTAACATCAAGAAACAAGTTGATGAGATGATTACTATTCCTATGGGTGGCCATGTGCAGAGCCTAAATGCCAGTGTGGCAGCTGCGGTTCTTATGTATGAAGTTTATCGAAACCGATTGTAACTATGAAAAAAAGAATACTTCTGGTTGATGGTTATAATATGATTGCCTTTTGGAAAGAAACCCGTCAACTCTTTAAGACCAATCAGCTTGACGAAGCTCGTGAAACACTGCTTCGTAAGCTTAATCATTATGCCAACTTTGAGCATATTGATATCATCTGTGTGTTTGATGCCCAGTTTGTTCCAGGGAATCGTCAGCGCTATGATCAGTACCGTGTCAGTGTTATTTTTACTGAGGAAGACGAGACAGCTGATAGCTATATTGAGCGCTCAGCAGCCGAGATGAATACTATTCAAAATCTAGTTGAAGTAGCAACTAGCGACTTAAATGAACAGTGGGCCATCTTTTCTCAAGGAGCTTTACGTGTTTCAGCACGTGAGTTGGAGGAGCGTGTTAATACCGTTAAGTCGGATTTAGACAAGATGTCAGCACATATTGACTTAACAACCCCCAAGTTACGTCCATGGGACGAAACACAATTAGGAAAATTACAGAACCTTTTAAATGAAATAAAATAGAGGGATATATGACATTTAAAATTTTGACAGATTCAACAGCAGATCTAGATGAAAAATGGTCTCAGGAGAATGATGTTGAACTTATTGGTCTAACCATTACGCTCGATGATATTACTTATGAGACCGTTGGCCCCAATCGATTAACGAGTGACCGTCTGTTGGAAGCTATGCAAGAAGGAGGTCAACCGACCACAAGTCAGGTGAATGTTGGTCAATTTGAAGAGGTTTTTCGTCGTCACGCTCAAAATGGTGATGATCTCCTTTATCTGCCCTTCTCATCAGTGCTTTCAGGTACTTATCAAAGTGCCGTTATGGCGCGTGACATGATTTTGGATGAGCATCCAGAAGCTGTCATTGAGATTGTAGATACCCTGGCGGCAGCAGGTGGAGAAGGTTATCTCTCTATCTTGGCGGCAGAAGCTCGTGACCAAGGTAAGAGTTTAGCCAAAACGAAAGCCATGATTGAGGACATTTTGCCACGTTTACGAACTTATTTCTTAGTTGATGATCTCTATCATCTTATGCGTGGGGGCCGTCTTTCTAAGAGCTCAGCAATTATTGGTAGTTTGATTAATATCAAGCCCCTTCTTTGGCTAGACGATTCGGGTAAGTTGGTTCCTTTGGCTAAAATCCGTGGACGTAAAAAAGCCATTAAAGAAATGGTGTTGTATGCTACTCAGGATATTGGACATAGCACAGCGATTGTCGCTTATGCTAATGATTTAGAAGCTGCTGAGAATCTAAAAGAACAATTGTTAACAGTTAACGGCATTGAGCAAGTTCTTATTATGCCACTAGGTCCAGTTATTTCTACCCACTTCGGACCAGGGACGTTAGCCGTCTTTACGATTGGTGAGAAAGCTAGATAAAGTTAAAGTAAAAAGAGTAGTAAAATGCTGCTCTTTTATTGTAAAATGGGACTGTCAAGTGAATTTGACACGATGTAAAGGCACCTTAGCTAATATGTCAAGGATATTGGATAGTGTTTCAAAACGAAAAAGGAGATAATGTACTCGTTACGTCAGTAGCGAAAGGAGAGTTTTATAATGAATATCAATGAATTAAGAAAAAAGAATAATCTTAGTCAAGATGGGTTTGTTAATTTATTCCATGTATCTTGACAAACGGTTTCTAGTTGAGAAAATGGGAAAAGTTATTCCGATGTTGAAATGCTCATTAAAATTAGTCAACACTTTGGAATCTCAGTTGATGACTTAGTCAAAAATGAAATGCAATTGACGACTAACAACAAATCCAAGACAAACTCTCGCTTATGGTTGATTGCTCTACCAATTTTTGTCCTCATTTGTGTAATAGCTGTTGGTATTTGGAATAAACACAATAGCCAATCAGTTAATTTTTCCATGAAAGATGATAAAACTTATAAAAGTAATGATGCGGCACAAACCTCTCTGACAGTGGCTAAAGGGCATTTTACAGTTCCAAAAGCTGGTAAATTAGAGGTCAAGGTTAATGCGACGACAGATAATGGCAACCTTCATCTAACTATCGTAGATAATAATCATCATCACTATTATCAAATAGATGGTGATGACTTAAAAGATTAACAAAAGCTCTATTTTAAAAGTGGAGACTTATTGTATTCGCATTACAGCCGATGCTTATACAGAAAAAGTTGTTAGTTTGGATTACAATATTAAAGTTAATAGTTAGTGACTTGTTTGAAAAAGCACATGAAATCTTTCATTGCTTTATTTATAGCTAGCCATAAGAAAATTTTATACCTGATTTCCTCCATATTCGACTGATGAAGTGATATAATTTTTAAAATCAAAGGAGGAAAAGACATGGCTTTGACTTATGCTGTACTTGGAAGTGGTGCAATGGGACTACGTTTTGGGCTGCTATTAAAAGAACACCTCGGTGCTCAAGTGGATTTTATTGATACGTGGGAAGAGCAAATCGACACGGTTAGAAAACAAGGTGGTGTTTATCAATCACGTGATGGTAAAAATCGTCATCTGATTCCAATTAGCATTCAGACACCAGAAGAATACCAAGGGAAACCAGATGTTTTTATCATTTTTGATAAACAAATGCATTTGTCACAGTTGATCGAACGAAGTAAGCATTTCTTCCACGAAAATCAATATGTTTTCACAGGAATGAATGGCATGGGACATATCGAGAAAATCAATCGCTATTTTGCGCCTGAAAAAGTTTTAGCAGGAACTTGTCTGATTGGAACGGTCTTGAAAGACGCAGGAAATGTTGATTTTATTGGAAAAGCAGGTGCTGGTTCTATTAATCTTGCCGCTCAATCAGGGATGGTCGATGATGTTCAAAAGCAGATAATAACTGAATTTGAAGCCTCAAACCTCAATCCAAATCTGACTGATAATTTTTTAGGAACACTTTACACAAAAGTTGTGTTCAATTCTGTCATCAATACCATTTGCACCCTTTTTGAAATTCGTATGGGACAATTCATTGATTATGAAGGTGCCGAAAAACTAGGACGTCAATTAATTGATGAAGCTTATAACGTTGCCGAATTAGCGGGCATTACTCCTCTGAATAGTCGTGATGAAGAATGGGAGACTATTAGGTATGTTAGCGCGGAAACAAGCCCTCTGCATTATCCGTCAATGTACCAAGATATGAACAAAGGACGTCAGACAGAAGTTGATTATATCAATGGTTATATCTATGATTTAGGCAGGACTTATGATTACCAAGCAAAAACGCATGACTTTTTACGCCACTTAGTTCACTTAGCAGAAAATACCCGTAAATTCCGCTAAGCGTTTTCTATGAAAAAGAAGAAAAAATCGCTAAAAAACTAAGAAAAGATGGTAGGTAAGTGTTGCCTTGGACTTCTTTTTTTGATATTATGTTAAACGGTATTGTTTACCCCATTTGAAAGGCCCCGGAACCTTCCAAATACTTTTCGATGGGAAGGGACACCCATCACTCGTAAACAAAAATCGAACTATATATAGGAGAAATCATGAACAAAACAACATTTATGGCTAAACCAGGCCAAGTTGAACGTAAATGGTATGTCGTTGACGCAACTGATGTGCCACTTGGGCGTCTTTCTGCAGTAGTTGCTAGCGTACTTCGCGGAAAAAACAAACCAACTTTCACACCACACACTGATACAGGTGATTTCGTAATCGTTATCAATGCTGAAAAAGTTAAATTGACTGGTAAAAAAGCAACTGATAAGATCTACTACACTCACTCAATGTACCCAGGTGGTTTGAAACAAATCTCAGCAGGTGAACTTCGTTCTAAAAACGCTGTTCGTTTGATCGAAAAATCAGTTAAAGGTATGCTTCCACACAATACTCTTGGACGCGCACAAGGTATGAAATTGAAAGTCTTCGTTGGCGGTGAGCACACTCACGCTGCACAACAACCAGAAGTACTTGATATCTCAGGACTTATCTAATTCTAAGAGGAAAGGAGCACTAATATAATGGCACAAGCACAATATGCAGGTACAGGACGCCGTAAAAACGCTGTTGCACGCGTACGTTTGGTTCCAGGTACTGGTAAAATCACTGTTAACAAAAAAGATCTAGAAGAATACATCCCACACGCAGACCTTCGTCTCGTTATCAACCAACCTTTCGCAGTTACTTCAACTGAAGGTTCATACGACGTACATGTTAACGTTGTAGGTGGTGGATACGCTGGTCAATCAGGTGCGATCCGTCACGGTATCGCTCGTGCACTTCTTCAAGTAGACCCAGACTTCCGCGATTCATTGAAACGCGCTGGACTTCTTACTCGTGATGCACGTATGGTTGAACGTAAGAAACCAGGTCTTAAAAAAGCTCGTAAAGCTTCACAATTCTCAAAACGTTAAGAACAGCTTTACAGCAACGATTACAGACACTCAATGTTTACCTCATTGGGTGTTTTTTCGTGCACTTTTTGAAAAACTCACCTCAAAATTCACCTTATTTTTACCTTATTTATTTTTGAGCTCTCTGTAAGCAGTTTCGCCAGCACTAAGTGGAACAACATTTGAAGTATTAACATAAATCTTTGTTGTACTCAAATCACTATGTGTTAAAGCTTCTGAAATGGATTCCAGAGACATTCCTGCCTTCTTAGCTAAAGTAGCACCAGTATGCCTTAACATGTGAGGAGTGGCATGCCTAAGATTTTTATGGCGACGTTCTACAGATTTCATCTTGTTATTAAGGTAATCTGCATGCAGAGGGCTATTCACATTGCCTTTAGTGTCAATATAAGTAAAGACATATTGTTCTGGAGTTTGAATGATACCAAATTTTGCTAATTCTGATTTTTGTTGAATTTTCCATTGATATAAGAGAACAGTTAGCTCTTGAGGAATAGCAAAAATTGTTTTCTTTTCTCCTTTAGTAGACTTAGGCTTCTTATATTTATCCAAGGCTTGGATTAAACCAATTTCAGATGTATCTAAGGAGATATGTTTCCACTGTAAAGCATAGCTTTCCGATTTACGGTCGTTTAAGATAAAAGTTGTAAAAAATAAAACATAGTCTTTAAGCGACAATTTTTTGTTTTCTAGGTCTTCTTGGAACATTTCAAACCATTCCCGTAACTCACTTAAAGTAAGGTATAAATCTTCATCACGCTTAGCTTCTTGTAATTTGATTTTTTTAGTAGCCTTAATACGACTGATTGTTTTAGATAGGCGATTCATTTCAATATATTCTAATTCCTCTGCCCAGTCAAAAATGGAATTAACATAACTACGTATGACTTTGAAATTTGCATATTCATTTGCTTTAGCAGTCATCAGATTTAAGACGACTGTTTTATTCTGATTTAAAAATTTAATGGAATAATTTCCAAACATTGGTAAAATATGTAATCTAAAAACAGTTTCTGTATTGTTAACTGTTGGAAGAGTGGGTGGTTTATTTGTTGAAGTCGTTTGACCTGCTTTATAGGCTTCCCACCAGACATTATGATAAAAATCTTTGAAGAGAATATCGCCATTGATTGCTTGATGTGGTAATGCACCCCCTTTTTGGATAGTGTTAATATCTATTAAAATGTGTAGTTCAGCTTCTTTAGCCTCCTTCTTTGTTTTAAAACGCTTATCGTAGTAATTTCCTGAAATTCCCAAAGAAGGTCTAGCTTCTGTTGGAACATAGAGTTTTAAACGATAAGAACCATTTGAGGTTTTTGTAATTGTCATAGTAATCTCCTTTTTACTGAGCTAGAAAATTACCCTGACTTTATTATAATGAAATCAAAAGTGATTTTCCAGTTGTATCATCCATCTACGGATACTGTCTTTATCAAATCGAATTGTTTTTCCAATCCGAATATGTGGCATTCCCTTTCTTATCCAGATATCCAGCGTGTTATTTGAAATTCCCAGATACTGACAGGTCTGCTTTTTATTTAAAAAAGGACTAATTTGTCCTGAATCTTCTTTAACGGTTTCAATCTCATTTTTAATAAGATTTGCAACAAAAAGTTGAATTTCTTTTGTTTGTTCTTCTGGTAAAATAACTTGCATAATTTTCCTCCCTTTTAGGCAATAAAAAAGCAAGAGCTATAAAGCCCTTACCTTAAGGAGATTATGAAAAAGAAAAGTTTTAGGATTATTTATAATATAATCGTATAATCTTAATTTTCTCTTAAAAATTTTTCAAATCTCTGTTGGTCATTTTCTGTTAACTTTCCGATTAAGCGAACTTGAACAAGTTCTACGTCTAAATCATAAAGTTGAACGGTATCAATCCAAGATGGTTTCACTAATCCTGCCTCTTCCCATTCTTTTATTTCAAAGTATTTTGAACGGATATAAGATGATTTACGGGAATACTGACTAGTGATACGGTAGGTTCTGATAACTTCTTCATTATTTGCAATGACCAGAGCAGGTCGTCTTTTAGCTCCTGTCCTATCACTAAAAGCGATAGTCGCAGTCAGAATATCATATGGGTTATAGTTGTCCATATCTTTCCTCGTATTCTGGATAGTCTTCATCAAAGAAATCTGCGATTGCTTCTGGATTAGAAGCAGTTACTTGGATAACGCTTGAGTTTGCCAAAGCTAGCCTTTCTAAAGGATTATCAGAAATAGCATGAACTTGTTTTCTTAAATCGAATGGCAATCCATTCACCTCCTTTGATTTTTGTAAGAACATCACGAAAGCATCACCTACAGAAGTTCCTAAAGATTTGTATAGCACCGATACTTCATCTAGTAATTCTGAATCTACTCGCTTTTGAAACATTTTTTTAGTCATACAATCACCCCTTTTGTACTTCAATTGTACGACAAATGTAGTTTATTGTCAAATTTTTACTTCCCAATTACGTATGTAAATTGGCTCGCTGTTGCTTTATCAAATGTGCGATAGGAAACAATTCCAAGTCCTTTGGCGTTGGCTTCTGAAATGAGAATAGACCCGTCTGATTTGACCTGCTCCACAAACGCAATGTGTCCGTAAGTTGGGTCAGAACCAGCCTGACCAGGAGAGAAGCTAAGAGCACTATGTTCAGTTGGTGTATGTGTGGTTTGGTAGCCTGCTTTCTGCTTCCAATCCCCACCATTGCCCATATAAGGGTCAAAGTTAACGCCTACCTCTTTGGCTCGATTATAGACAAACCACGTACATTGTCCCCAAGGATAAGTCGCAGAAGTATAGTTAGAAGTGTTGATTGTTTTTATAAGGCTATATCCAGCAGGCACTCCATCAGAAGTTACGCCTCCACCATCTCGTGTTTTGTCATTAGTTGTATCACCTGTTAAAGTGTCTTTGAAGAGGTTATACCATTTTCTAGCGTTCTTTTTCAGGTCACTAGCTTTGGTTTGACCGTCTGATAAAGCGACCCCTTCATAATGTTCTGACCAATAAAGCGCTGCCTCTTCAGGGTCAGTCGCTTTTTGCATTTCTGTTTTGACTTTGCTATAAGAGCCGTTTAGCTCTGTAGATAAGAGGTCTAGTTCAATATCAGAATCTAATTTCTTTTGTTTTGCCTTTGACCAGCGATTGCCGTTAATAGTAGAAGACCAGCCTGACCATTGGAAATAACCAGCCACCCCGCCACCTGCATTGACTGCTTTAGGGTTAAAGCCACTTTCACGTTCCGCAACGGCTAAACTTCCTGAAGCTCCTGCGATAGTAAACTGTTCTTGTGAGAGTTCATGATTAAGAATTTTGATGACATCACTTGCCCGTTCTTCTGAAATATTAGCTTTTTGAGCCACCTCTTTAGCGGTTAGTTTCGTTTGTAGGCCTTTGGCTTGTCCATTAGAAGACGCACTACCCGCAAAAGCTCCCATGATAATAACAACCAAGAACAAAGGTAAAACCAGAGCACTTAGAGCACTAACAATTACTAGTTTTTTCTTCATCTTCCCTCCTAAGTTTTCACATAGACTGTTATCATCACCGTTTCAAATCGCCATTGAGCTGTTAAAATAAGAGAATTTTCTTTGATAGTTGCCAACAATTGCTCTTTCTCAGGCTCTTTTACTGAAAATAAAAGGAGAAAGTCAATAGAAGGCTTTCTCTTTTCATAGGCAAGGGCAACCGCATTGTTCACCGTCTGTTCAAAACCTCTTTTAGAATAAATGCGTGTATTCATCATTCCTTTCCTCCTCTCAATCGTGCTAATTCCTCTATTATCTGATGTTTACGGTTGATATTGACTTTTAATTTATCGTCTTTTGGCAAGGTTTTACGATAGTTCCTGATAAAGGCATTTGAACCTTGCGCTTGGTATAGTGCTTCATCATCTTTATAAGGTTCTAATTCTTTTTCGAGTTTATTGATTTTGCGCTTCTGTCTCCAAGAGAGGCGATTTTGACGGCGCTCTTCAAACTCTTTCTGTTCTCTGCTTTGCTTTGTATCCATTAGCGGAGAAGGTTCTGTGTCAAAAGGTTGAACGCTTGTGTCTTCTTCCTGAATAGCAGATTCAAAAGTCTCCATTGGCATATCTGGCTCTTGAAATGCTGTTGTTACCTCGTTGGGAACGCCTGTTTCTTCAAAGGAAGAAGTAGCGGGTGTTTCCTCCTCGTCATTTTCTGAAGGTGTTGAACTTTCTGTTTTTTCTGAAGTCGGATGGGGATTTGAAAAAAGAGTTTTCATCTGTTTACCAGCATTCATGAATAGTCCCGCTCCAAATCCTGCTCCAGCAAGGAAAAAGTTTCCAGATGTTTGAGCCATTTCAAAGGCATTAGTGGCTTTTGTCGGCAACTGCTTCATAGTTTCCTGTCCATTTGTCACAGTTTCTTTGACTTTGGTATCTATCTCGTCAAACGTAATCTTGGCTCGTGAACCGAGTAACAATTCAATCAATTCTCCTTTGTATTTCCAAAGCAACCAATAAATCAGGCCTTTGGCACAAACAGAAACGATTAGTTTAAAGAGAGCGCTAAAAGTAGACAAAGAAGAAAAATCTCCAATGACTGTATCAAAACGACTGCTTACTAAGTCTTCAATGATTTTTTCAAGGTAAAGCAAAGCCAAGGTTAAAAGGCTTGTAATGGCTGGAAAGGCAAGACCTCCAAACATGACCTTAAAAACTCCAAAGAGAATATCTTGCATTTTGGGAATAAAAGAAACCAAAAGGGCAATAGGGAAAAGAAGAATCATGATAAGGACAAGGGCTTGTGCAAGGACATTGAGCAACTGAATTAAGACAATAGGAATGGCGATGACAATTGCTTCTACCATTTTAAAAAGAATATAGAAGAACTTAACAGGGATATAATCAGGAATGGCTGATACCCAACGGTTATGTTCATTATCATCCCCTGCTCCATTTCCTATTTCTAGATATTTATTCCTATCAGCGGTAGAAACGGCTTTAAACTTGCCTGATTTATCCAAGCTTCCTAGAACCTTTGAATCGTCAAACGGTGCTTCTTTTCCTGTTTGACGGTCTTTGTATTTCCCGTTTTCTTGTCCTGTATTGACAAAGAGATAGGCTTTATAAGAGGTTTCTGCGATATAAGAATCAGCGACAGAAGACCCTATTTTTAAAACCTGATTTTTTCCGTAGGAGACGGAGACATTAGAAATGTGATGAATCGTAGTACTAGCGATATTGTCTACTGTATTGAGCAGATACAGTCCGCCAGAAGTTCCAGCAACTGTCCCAAACCAACCAAAGCCTAAAAAGAGAACTAGAAGGACATGAAGCAATCTTTGAGAGAAATTGCCTTTAGAAATGAGGAACTGATAAAAGAGATAAAAAGCCAAGCAAAGGAGAAGCAAAAAGACTAATGAAGATTGAGCCACACCAGAAGTAGCTCCTGTAAAGCCTCGCCAAATGGATTGAGCCCCATTAAAGACATATTGCTTGTAAGTGTCGTAAAGACGGACATTTTCTAAAATCCGAATCATCAAGGAGAAGAAGCCAACAATAAGGTTAAGGAGGAAAAAGGGGAAGTTGACAAAGATTTCGTTGAACATCACCCAAACACCGCTGAAATCTCCAAAGCCAGTTTTCATCATGTAGGATTTTAAAGAAAAAATATCCATGCCTTTTAATTTTTCAAATGCTTCTTGCACAAGCTCACCTCCTTAAGATGCGTATTTATTTTCAAGATTGGAAGAAACCGTAGCTTTCATTGGTTTTAGAAGTGGGTCAATACTGTCAAAAATGTTATAAATGGAAATCATATTGAGATTACCATAAACGTCTTTATAAAGGCATTGCCCTGAAATCATATTTTTAATCCATTCCAGATTTTCTTCATTATCCGTTAGTCCAACGTGTTCTAAAATATCGGGAAGTTCATTGTCTTCTCTAAAGGCAAAGAGTGTCCCAAAGCCTGTGGTATCATCATCTCCTTCAGCGTCATGGACGGATTGCGTAATCAGGCAAAGCACATTGTTATAAAAACGACCAACACGGCGCATGGATTGGATAACGGCTCGTCCTTCTGCCGACTTCATCAGTACCCACGCTTCATCAAAGAATTCAATGGTATCTTCATAACGATTGAGTTCTCCAAAACGTGTACAGAAAGCTCCTAAAGCAAACATCAGAGCTGTAGAATTGATTTCTTTATCTTCTGGGGTGACATCTTGTTGATTGTCTTTATCTGGTAGGGATAAATCCGCTACTTCTAAAACAGTCACCCGTTTATCATAAGACAATCCTTCTACGTTACCGTCTGAAAAAGCCAATTCCAAAATGGAATTTTCTACAATAGATGTTAGATAGTCTCCTACTTCAAAGATAGTGCCATCTGGATTATTGGTGAGCTCTTTGAGGACGTGTTTTAACCCAACGGTTTCTCCCGCTTGTCTTTGAGCTACCACTTTGTTAATCGCTCTAGAAATAGCGGTCATTTGCTTCATTGTGACCTTCATTCGCTTGTTAGAGAAAATAAGATAATTGAGCATATTTTTTGAAACCGAAACAGCGTCATCTTTATCCAACATGACAATTGGGTCAAGAGCTCCATGATTGGATTTCACCTTACTATCCAAAGTGACAAAGTTTATCTGTTTGATATGTTCAGCAAAAAGTGGGAATCGTTTTTCAAAGTCTGGGTGATGAGCAATTGCTTCAAAGTGTTTCCGGATAGAGCGTTTCGGGTCAACATACAAACATTTCACATCTTGAAGAGAGGTTAGAAGAAAGATAAGTTCTGCCAAAAAGGATTTTCCTTCACCCGTTGCGCCAGTAATCAGGATATGTGGATTCTTTGTGAGTTTTCCTGCAATCCCTTCTTTATTTCCAACGGTCGCATTAAAGAGCACCATATTTTTAGACGCTTCTTGTGCCTTTTCAATACTTTCCCACCGACCTGTCCAATTATCCACCCTTCCAATATGCCAGCCAATATGGTTTCCTGAAGCTGTATTGGTAAACGGCATTAGCTCCGCAAAGCCTCTTGGAGTGACATAGTGTGTCCACGTTCTGGTCTTATTTTCAAGCGGTTGACCATAAAGGAGAGACTGGAAGAGATACGGCGTATCATGACTAGCTTCACTCACTTCTACGTGCATATCCTCAAAGTAACTTAAGACTACCTGACGGCGACGTCGTAGTTGGGACAAGCTAGAAGCAGAAACAATGAGGTAAGCTCCATATTCAATGACTTCTTCTTTTCCGCCTACCTTTTTCATGAGGTCTTTTAAAGACATTGCCCCCAGAATAATTTCATCTTGTTGGACGGTATCAGTACTTTCGGCTTCATTCATAATATTGCGATAACGAATGTTAGAACGTGCCATTCGCCCTTTTAAAGAGTTCTTTTCGATAAATTCTGCCTTTATCCGTAGTTCTACAGGGAAATTAAAGCGTTGGGTAAATTCCCCCAGATGAAAGCCATTAAAAATAATGGGTGTTTTAGCAATCGGAAGAATGGTAAGAAAAGAAGAACCATAGGGGCTGTCTAACTTCATAAAGCCCCCAGCCATTGGTCTTAAGACCGTATCAGTCACATTAAAGAGTTCCCGATTGGCTGTGACTTCTTGCTTTAGATGAGGAATATAGCGCAAGTACTGCATGCGTTGATAGTAAAAGAGCTCTTCATTGGTCAAGCGTTGTGCCCGAAGAGCGGAAAGGATTTGATAGACGGTCGCTTCACTAACCAGATACTCTTGCGCCCAATCTTCAGGAATCTCATATTGAAAGCCCACGCTATTAGCAATCATTTCAGAGACTTCAGAGAAGCGCTCAACCGCCATATCCTGAACGGTGGTGTTTTGGTCATCTTTTAAAAGATTGACACCAATCAACCAGTCAAATTGATAGGGAATTTCCATTTCTTGTGTCAATTTGTCTGTCGAATACTGCAACAGTTCTTCCCCCAATGCTTGACTATCGGGAGACAAGGCATGAGAAAAGTCTTTCATCTTTTCTTCTAACAAATAGTCCTTTGGAATCAAGGAGACTTCAAAGGACTTGTTTTTAACCAGTTTTTTTATCAGCTGAGCAGTTGTCAGCTTGTGTTTTTGTTTCTTTGCTTTATCTGTAATGGTGATGGGAGTATTGGGAATACGATAAAAACTTATCACCATTTTATCTGTTGTTAAAGCTATATTATTCTGTGTTTTAAGAATCGGATAGGCAAGTTTTAGAACCATTAGACCTCCTTTATAAATCTGTTTTTTCAAAAACAATTTCTTCTTCATCCACCATTTTCATTCTATCTTCATGATAAATCGCTTTACGATTGAGGCGAAAATCCATAAGATAGCAGATATAATCCCATAAGAAAACGTGCATTTTCTTTCCTTGTGGTTCATACTCTGTATAAAATTTAGCGAGTTTATAAGGGATATACCAATAAAGATAACATGAAATGGAATGCGTTAATTTGTTCAACGGAAGAAGAAGTGAGCTAAACACTGTCAACATTAAAATCAAGACCAGTGCAAAAACCACAAAAAAGGAAAGTTGCATGGGTGTTGCAAAATACCAAATACGTTTTCCTTTTTGTGTTTTAACTTCTTGAATCCAGTAGGGAGCGTTTATCCCTCTAGCGTAATCATACAATCGTTCTTCTTCCATGTCACAACCCCGTTTCAATTCCAAAGAGACGGAGGAACCAACCGATAACGTGAAGTAATTGTCGTCCGCCTCCTGTTAAAGAGGCAATCACTGCGTAGAAAACAAGCGTGGTAAATAGTCGCCCCCAAGAGCTGTTTCTCCAAGCTAAAATAATCAGGATAATCGCTCCAAAGGTAATGAACCAGAAACCGTCTCCTTGTAACCATGTTTGTAAATTAGATGAACTCATTGATTAAACTCTCCTTTTATTCTTTTGTATCTGCGTAATTAGCAGGGATTGTATGGCTGACTTTCTCCACATAATAGGACTTCCCTTTTTCTGATAAGGTCAAGGTGAAGTTTTCAGCATGTGTTGAGCCTGCGACTTCAAATGTTACTTGAACATAGGCCATAACTTCTTTATCGGTTGCTTTGTAGTAACTAAAATCTAAGGTTTTAAAAGTGGCATTTTTTACAACTGTTACATTGTGAGCCACTAAGTCCAAATTATCTTGGTCAGTCGTATAGTTAGTGAAGAAAACGTTGAGAAACTTATCCAATTTCTTTTTTGTTTTCTCTGAAACCCTATCTGACTGATTGAGCTTGACTTCTGTATTGGTACTTTTCTTATCTGCCTGATTGGTCGATAAACTAGAAAACCAAGGTAAGCCCGTAACATAGTAGCCCGTTTTTGTTTTGGCATAAGGGATATTAAAACCCGTTACCAATTCTTTTTCTTCTGTCTTATCCCCATTTTTTACCGTTTGCTTATAATGCACCTCATACGTTGCCACATTATCTGTAACGGTTAGCAAACGTGACCAGCTCAATTGACTAGGATTTTTGACTTGACCTTGTGCTTGAATATCGGGCTCTGAACCGTAAAAGCTCGTTAATTGCTTAGCTTGTTTGGTTTGACCGTCTGAATCTGCAGGAATCGTGAAATAGCACTCTACAAAATCATTCAGATAATATTGCAGGCGATTATCTATTGTTTGGTAAGCAGAAGAGGGAGAAGAAGTAGCTTTTTTAGCAGCTATCAGTTTTTCAAGATTGGTGACTTTACTAGACATTGTCATCGCACGAATGCTTCCTAGTAGCCCTACAAGCAAAATAAAAGCCAATCCTGATAGAACGGCAAGATTGACTGTTTTTTTGTTGGCAAGGGTTAATGTTGGTTTTCCTTTCTTTTTAGGACGTTTGGTAAAGTTTCCAAGATAAGTTTTTAATTGATGATAGATAAGTTTTACTGTATTCATAAGTGCTCCTTACTGATTGGCTAGTTCAATCAATTTATTTCCTTTGGCGTAAAGTTGTTTATGAAGTTTATTAAGTTCACTATTAACATAATAGTAACCCCGCAATTCAGCGTGAAGACTTTCAACCAGTGTTTCAGGGAGTTGTTTCACCTCTTCTTTTTTGAGAAGTCCGTGCAATTCACCTGCTTTTTTCCAAGCTTCTTTATCATCATGGGCTTTCATCAATTCTCCTAGCTCCAATGAGACCGCTCTGACTTTCTTTTCAAGTGTGTTTTGTGTTGCCATTATCAGTTCCTCCATAAATGTTATTTGATTTTCTAAGATAACCTGTCTAAAAAGAGTGACAAGTTGTGTCGTCATGTGTTGATTGAAGTCTAACACTTGACCATCCAGTGTGAAATAAGCGTGTTGGTAGTGGGCGGGGTATTCAAGGTCAATGGTTTTCCGTGCAAAAGCGTCTAAGAAAAACTCTTTTTCCTTCATTAGGACGATGTAGAGATTCCAGAATTCGTTTTTATCAGGGAAACAGGAGATTCCCTCGTAAATTTTCTTTACAAGCTTCATACGTCATCTTCTACCAAATCATGATAGCCAAGGAATCGATAGATGTCATCAGAATCAAACCAAAGCCAATCATTGATTTCTGTTTCTGTGGGGATACTTCCTGAAAAAATATCTTCACCAAGTGAGGTTAGTCTGTCCATATCTCCCCGTTCACGGACAGTTGCTAGTGTATTGCGTGCACCTGACCAAGCCCTGAAATTATCCAGACTATTCAATTCAACTTTATATTCCATTCCATTTTTCCTTTCATTTTTATAATACCAATTGAGCATAGCCCGTCTGTAGGAGCATCTCTGCCACCCAGTGAGCATTTTGGCTCATCTTTTTTAAGGGTTTTGTTTTTAACTCCTCAAAAAAAGGCTGCCTAGCCTCTTGTCTAGTTGCCTTTTTAATCACATTTTGTCGGTGGTTTTCATCTTTAAAGGATTGTTTTCTAAATTGTTCTGTATATTTTAATTCAGAATCTTTCTTAGGTGGATAATATAAGAGTCCCCAATAATCAATCAAATCTTTAACCAATTCAAAATCGTAAAACGATAGGTAGAGTTCTTCATAACCGACTGGGAAGGTCTTTGTTTGAAGAGGGCGATTGAATTTATCAGGGATATTTATAGGTTTATATCTGTCCGACAATGACATCAAAATCAACTCCATTTCGTTCACAAATTTCTTCTGCTAGTTTTGTATGATTGTTACTTAGATAAGCTTCAGAAATGATTTCTGACAGCTCATCTGTCTGATAGACCATATCAACGATTTTCAACAATTTCAAAGCGCTAGAGACTTGTTTTGTGACCCAATGTTTTGTCCTTGCATAGTTAATTTGACGAGGACGTGTGACAAATTTAAAACCTGCTTGTGTGCCAAGCAGGTTATCCCATTCACTATCATAGTTGCCGTTCCAATCTTTCACTTCAAAATAGTTATTTAAAATCCGAGCGCCTATTTTGGTCAAGTCTGTTTCCAGCGTATACCACTCTTTCAAGATATCAAATGCCTTAGTATCATGTAGTTCAATCTCATAGCGGTTTTTGTAATTATAGGCTTCATGGATATAGTCAACAGAAACATCTTTTAAGAGAGCTTGTTCATAATCCTTTTGATAAAAGCGAATCATGAGACTGGATTGACGACTGCCAAAGTTTAAGGTTAAGCCTTGATTAACAAAGCGATTTTCAACTTTTTTCAAGCCTTCAATAGCAGTAAAGGTGCGGAGTTTGCGCATGATGATTTTATTGTCAAAAATCCGATTTTTAATATCAAATAAGTCAAGATTGCCTGACTTTTTGTATAATTCATCAAGAGCAATATCAAAACGTGGAAAGGCTAAAAAATCTTCCAAAAGTCTATCTTTTCGTTCTTGTTCTGCAAAGAGAAAGACATCATGAAGAAAAGAAAACCAATCCCGTCCTTGTTGCTTTAATAACAATTCAAACTCACGACAACCCCCTCCTGTTAAATCAATCAATGTTCCAGCTTCTGCTTTCTTTTCAGAATGGGAATAAAGCACTCGAATCGAACCATAAGTTACCATATCTGAATAGCTATATAGGCTTTTTTCTTCGTGAAAAAAATCAGCTGGTTTTAATTTTAGAACAGAGGTGATGACAGCTTTAAAATCAAGTGTTTTGAAGCGAATTTTTAACCAATCCACCGTGCTTTCCAATTTGGTTTCTGATTGGCGATTCAGAAAGTGAAAGAGTGTTTGTTCAAATTCCTTGGTCATCTTTCGTTGACCTTGTTCAATGTTTCGGTAGTTGTAGTAACTATAACCAATCATCGTTGCCATTTTGCGTTGGGTAAACCCTAACTCAAGCCTAATACGTTTTAAATCGGTATTGCTTATCACTCTTTTTTAACCTCCTTTTTGTGTTTATTCTAGTAACGGAGAAGAATAGGGAATCTAACAGCCTTTTAAAGGCTTGTGTTAGTTTTAACCCCCCTATTAGTATCGGGAGGTTAAGCCCTTTTGGGGCGTGCCTAGGGCACACCCCAAAACGCCCGCTTGTCAGCTCGGTCGGGCAGGTCGGACGGGCGTAGCCCTGACCTTGACCTTCGTGCCTACGCTGGCTCAGGAGGTGTTTCAAAGTGTTGAAGGACAACTTGCTTATAGGGCAAGCCAGCCTGTTCTTTCTCTGTTACAATTTCCTCCAACAAAGCCCTATCTGCTTCATCTAGCAGGATACGATTATCCTCTCTTCTGAACATATAGTCCTGTTCTTCTATGTATTTCACAAGGTTTCGTAAGGTTGAAATGGGCACATCTGCTTCCTTGGCAAAGTCATTCAAAGGAAGGAGGGAAGATTCTGTTTGTTCAACGGGCAAGTCAGATGATGAAGCTTGCGTAGTTTCTATTGTCTCTAATAATGGGTCATCTAAGACGGGGAGTTTCTTGTATTCCTCAAAGAAAGAAAATCCTTCCTCAAAGGGAATAACAGGTGAATAAAATTCTCTAGCCACCTCCCCACCATTTGCAATATAACCACGACCGAAAATCTCCTCCCCGTCAATTTCATCAATCTTTTTAAAAACTTTATTCGCGTTAGCATCCCCAAACATCATTTTATTCCCAACATCTTCTAAGTGACCAACAGAAATTCGTTTCATAAATTGGTCACGTAAAGACGTTTTGAGGTATTCTCCGTCAGGGCGTTGCATAGCAACAATCATGATGACTCCAGATTGGCGACCTTTTAAAATCAATTCTGTTAGGTATTCAATAAAGTCTCCAGATGATTGGTAATCCCGTTCTAATTTAGCGGCTAAGGCTGCCAACTCATCAATGACAATAAAGCGAGGTTTTAGTCCGTAGGCATAATACTTTTTTCCTGCCTGATAGTTAGGGTGGCTAGTCATGTAATCATAACGTTTATCCATTTCCTGTTCAGCACGCTTTAAACAAGCTAACATTTCTTGTTTATCCCAGTAAACCCGCCCTTTAAAGACAGGAATCTGTTTCAACCCGACAAAATCAGAGCGTTTCGGGTCAAGAATTTCCACATAACCAATTTGTGCCAAGACCCAAATCAAAATCATCAAAAGAACTGTTTTCCCGCCACCCG
The DNA here is from genome assembly GCF_038007085.1 of Streptococcus sp. FSL E2-3494. Classification (NCBI taxonomy): domain Bacteria; kingdom Bacillati; phylum Bacillota; class Bacilli; order Lactobacillales; family Streptococcaceae; genus Streptococcus; species Streptococcus sp. FSL E2-3494. The sequence continues at coordinate 187,853 of NZ_JBBOWN010000002.1, read as the reverse complement.
TTCCACCACCAATCAGCAAGTGTGGATGTTTATTGAAATCCCAATAGACATCTTTCATCAGGTAAATGCCTTTTTCGGTCATCTTAACATCAAAGATAGATAAGCGACCTGAAAATTGGTCAATGGCAATGGTGTAGGACACGTAGCCTTTGGTAAATTTCTTATTCATAAAGTCCCCGTCAAACATAATTTCAAGAGGCTTTTCAAGGGCGATAAAGCGGTCTTGGAATCGGCTACCTTGAAGGTGGAGTGAAACGGTGATACTAAAACGGTCACGCTTCAAATACACTTTGGGTAATAGAATTCGCTCCCTCGTATGATGATTTGACTTGATTTTCTTGACCTTATACAAGTTATTATCCAGCAAAAAGTGGGAAAGAATCCGTAAACTATCTAAACGGCTAAAGAAAAGAAATTTTCGGTAACAAATCACTTGCACTACGCCATCTAGTAGCAACAATCCTAATACACTTCCGCTAAAAAGAATCCCATAGGTTATCGGGTCACGTTGAAATTGGCTTTGAAGCTGGTTTTGGTTCAGGTAAGCTAAAAAGCCCCCTCCAAGGAGAAAGGGCAGAAGAAAAAGAGCAAAGGTTAGCCGTTTGATTTTTTCATGAAACTTCCGAACACGAATCCCCCGATAGGTGAACAGCTTCATAGGCGCTTATCCTTCCTTTTTCGGTTCAGGCTTCCCTGCTAAGACAACATCTTTAGCTCGTAGTTTAACCCCACTTGTCAGGACACGGCGATTGTTAATAGTTTCTGAATTTGACCAGAAGCGAGCCGTAGGAGCTACAAGCGTTACTTCATCATTGTAGTTCTTTTCAGCGGTCATTTGAGCCACTTTGGCTTCAGGTGGAACGGTTACGGTAATGTCCCCGTTTACAGCAGAAGAGTAGAGCTTCACATTTACATAGTCCACTTCATCTGTTTCACGACGCTTTTCTTCACCCGTTCCTTCTTCAAGGTAATCTTCCCATTTCATACTAGGAAGAGCTTCAAGAAAATTAAGTGTTCCAAGTGTTTTTGCAGTATCAAAAGTTTCAATCACATCAGCAGCAAATTTTACAGTCATAGTGTTTCTCCTATTCTATTTCTTATTTAGACTTTACCGTACGCATTTCTTCCGCCACAATGACATTTTCATGTTTACGTTTGCCTCCAAAACGGAAGTTACGGCGTTCAATAGCAATCCCACGAGGGAAGACAACCCTTTGACGCCCTTCAGGGACATCTGACATTTTAAACCCTTCTACAATGAGAAAGGCAGAAGGCTCTTTTCGACTTGAAATTTCAAAGATACGGTAAGAGACAGGGTTATAATCATTGGCACGGACTTCTTCCATACCTGAGACAAAGACCTCATTTCCTAAGACTTGGTTTTGGTCAACGAATACTTTTGTAATTTCCATTAGGTTTACCTCAATTTCTATTTGTTTAGACCGTTTTATGACTTGTCTAGGTCAAAGAATCAACTCATCTTTTTAATTTACAGGAGCTCTTACTCTGGTCATACTGCCCTCCTTACATTCCAAAATAAGCTTTTTTGAGTTTAAGCTGAAAAACTTTTTTACAATTCAAAAGCTGTTTAGCAAATTGGTCATGGGTATCATGGCGTAAAAAAAGACTGTCCATTTCGTTTAGACAGTCTCGGTAGCACGTTTCACAGTGTGTAGGATTCGTGTGATAAATTTTAAGGGAGAAAAGAAACTTCTCATAGATTTGTTGGAATCGTTGTTCAAAATAATTCATGTTGTACCTCCATTCATAATGTAATACTGTTGAATTTTAAATTTGTAGTGATTTTTCCATTGTACTAACTGAACCGTTGGCAAGCCTAGTTTTTGGTAGTCGTGAAACAACTTATCCATTTTTTCTAGCACTTGATAACATAAGACCTTTTGATGATGGTTATCCGGATAGATTTTCAAAGAAAAAACAAAGTTCTCATAAATGCGGCGAAAACTTTGTTCATAATCATTCATCTTTTTTCCTCACTTTCCTTTAAAATGGAAATTTTTTGAAATGTCCGTTTGAAAGGACATGGATAGGCTAATGATTCATCAGCTTAAAGGAGTAGAAAACAAAAAAGACAGCTCACAAAGAACTGTCTTCACATCTTAAACAAATCCGCATGACTGCCTGTATCAGCTAAAGTTAATGTCAAAATATCATCTTCAATGAGATAAATCAAGAGCCAATCTGGCTTAATATGACATTCCCTAAAACCAACAAAATTTCCTTTGAGTTCGTGGTCGCGGTATTTTTCTTCTAGTGTCTGTCCTAGACGGAGTTTTTCAATCACTTCATCTAAGAGTGCCATCTCTAAGCCTCGCTTTTTAATCCGTTTGTAGCTCTTTTTAAAAGCAGAGGTGAACTTGACTTGGTACATCTAAGCTTCCAAAGCCTTCTTTAAATCTGCTAGATTGTCATAAGAAGCGACCGTTTCATCACGAGAAATACGCTTAGCTTCTGCCAGAGCTTCTAAGGTCTTTTGACTATAATTGGGAACTTCAACCGTGAAAGGAAGCCCACCACGCAATAGACATTGACGAAGAAAAATATTAACCGCACTAGACATATCCATCCCCAAGTCATTAAATAATGAAGTTGCTTGGGCTTTGACAGTTTCATCAATCCGAATTTGCGTTGGTACAGTTGCCATAAACGCCACCACCTTTCATTATTTATTGTAAACCATATAGTTTACATTGTCAATCATTTGTATTTGTTTTAGTGTTTTCTACTCGTCTAAACAGATGAATTATCTGTTTAGGGCGTGCTCATATCGTCGCACACTCATTGTTATTATCACCGTCCTATAACTGTACTTAACTAATCTCTGTTATCATAGTCATCTCACTTCACTATAGCCACGATTAACCGCCTATGCTTACCCCAGCAGAACGAATCTTACCTGTCAGCATTTCCGACGCCACCAGCGCCAGCAGTTCCCCTTTGTTATTCGGTCAAGAGGGGCAAAAAGCCGAGTGCGTGAGATAACTCCAAAGAATTTTTGTGTTCATCTGCTCCAACCTCCTTGACTTTTTGCGATAAAACCTGTACAATAATAATTGCTAAATGATTATTGTGTGTTGGTCAGCTAAGCTTGAGTGAGGTTGTCTGACGCACTTTTTTATTCAATTTTCAAAGAACAAATTTAAATCTTTTTGTTAATATCGACCTTTTTCATACTTTATTAAATTTATCTATTTCATAATTTTAGGTTTAGTATTAACAAGACTTACACAACCTTTAGGTTGTAAATATATAATACAACTTATAGGTTGTATTGTCAAGAGTTTTTTGTAAAAAAAATTAAAAATTTTTAAAGAGGTACAAAAATGTTTCCTGAACGCTTAAAAGCTCTGCGTTTAGAAGCCAATCTAACACAAAGCGATGTAGCAAAAGAATTTGGGATTTCTCAGCAAGCCTATGCTAAATGGGAAAATGCTAAAGCTAACCCAACACAATCAGTTATTACCAAATTAGCGAATTTTTACAATGTATCCATTGATTATTTAATGGGTAAATCTGACTACAAAAATTCAGATGAGATTGATTTATCAACATTTGAAGTTCTATATCGGAAAACTTCTAAAAATTTATCTGATGAAGAGAAAAAAATACTAGAAGAAGATTTGAGAGAATTTCTGTTAGAGAGAGAAAAAGCCATTAAGGCTATGAATAAAGAAAAGAAAGACTGATGTTTCGTGCAAAGAATTTACTTTAATGTTTGGAATCGTGTCAAACAAACACTTTATCCATTCATGAAATTAAATAAAGTACATCCTCTTTATTATACTTTTCAGGATTACTTCAATTATGAAGTTGACAAGAAAAATATACTTGTTATTCCTCACCATATCCGGATAGATATAGCAGGTTTTAATATCAATGATGATGTTTTAACGATTTCCTATCAAGATAGTGATTCTATTACTCGTCAAAATTTTACAAAATGTCATGAATTAGGGCACATCTTATTACATCACAGTGGGCGAGTATTCACTGATTTTCATGATGATTCTTTACAAGAAAGGGAGGCTAATTTTTACTCAGCTTTTCTCTTAATGCCTGATATTGTGCTTTTGACTAAGATTTTTTACCAGCAAATGGCTTTTCAAGAGGTAGAAGCAGCACTACAAGTTTCTGGTCAAGCTCTCAAAACTCGTTTGACAGACTTCTTAAATTTTGAATTAGACATCAATAGACTATCTGCAAAACAGATTGTAGAGGATTACCTAACTAGAAAAAACAAACACATTGTCAGCTACTTTGACCAAGTGAAAGACTATATCATCTCTGATTACAATGAATTTGAACCTAGCGCATTAGATAAGTTCAACCATTTAATAAATCAATCAAACTTCATTTCAGATATTGACTTACCAGAGTTAGCAGATACTCAATTCACCTCTTTGATAAAACAATGTTATCCAAAGTTCAAAATCTGGGGATTGTATGATAAGGGGCAATCTATTAGCTATGCTTGGAATCCCAAACAAGTGACAGAAGTAGAAGCTAAACGACATGCAAAACTTCTTTTAATAACAAGAAAATGACCTAGAGAAAATCTCTAAGTCATTTTTTCAATGCCTTTTTATAGGCTTCACTATCCTTTTTGTATGCAATATTTTCATTACCTGAAGTAAAATAACTACCTGTATCATACTTTAAAGTGCCATTTTCTTTTAAATCGTAGGTAACAACAACGTCACGACCGTTAACAGAAAATGTAAAAGTCTTATTTTTAGTATCAATATTCGTTATAGCACGGGTTTCATTCTCGTAGAATCTCCCACCATTTTCATTAAACTCTAAAATAAGTTTAGCTTTACCGTCATAGATATCATAATATTTTCCATAAAGACTATTTTGTTTGGAACAAGATATTAGAAATATAGCAGTAATTCCTAAAAGTAATAGACTAAGTATTTTTTTCATTTTCCAAACCTCCCTTATAATATTATACTAGAAAAATGTTACAAATCAGATACAACTATCAAATTTTAAGATAAGATATAGAGTGTACTTTATCTTTAACTATGAACTATTAAAAAAATATAACTTGGAACTTTTATAAAAAGATGATATAATTACCATAATGTAAAAAAGAGGTGATGCCTATGTTGCGTACTGTAGAAATTGAGAAAGAATTGAATATTACACGTCAATCTCTTCATAATTATATTAAACAAGGAGATATTGAGAAACCTTTCAGAGATAGAAAAGGATATTTATGGTCAAATGAAGATATCCAGCAAATAAAAAAAGTGATTAAATCAAAATACGATAATCAACGTCATACACTTTCTCAAGAGAAAAAACTAGAAATCCAAAATAGAAGATATTTGGGAAGTAAACAAAAAATGCTCCCCTTCATTAATGAAGTTGTTGAGAAGCATACTAAAAATGTAAATATCATTGCTGATATTTTCGGAGGAACAGGAGTAGTTGCAGATTTATTCAATCGTCAAGGAAAACAAATAATTGTTAATGATATTTTGTTTAGTAATTTTGTAAGTTATGTAACTTGGTTTGGGAATGATAATGTAGATTTATCAAAAGTTGAATATGAAATTGATAGATTAAATAATCTTAAGGGCATAAGAGGGTATGTCACAGATGTTTTTGGTGATAGATATTTTAGTATAAAAAATGCACAAAAAATAGATGCCATCAGAGAAGAAATAGACTGTTTAACAAACTTAAATGGTAGAGAAAGGTCATGTATAATGACTTCACTTTTATATGCAATGGATAAAGTAGCAAATACTGTTGGGCATTTTGATGCATATAGAAAAAAAATGGATTCCACTCAAGAATTAATTCTTAGAGTACCTAATATTAAAATAAATTCGGGAAATAAATTATTTAATATGGACGCGAATGAATTAGTTAAACATATTAAGGCTGATTTGGTATATATTGATACTCCATATAATTCTAGAGGATATGAGAATGCTTATCATGTCCTAGAAAATGTAGCAGAGTGGAAAAAGCCTAAAGTTGAAGGTATAGCTCGTAAAGCAGTAAATCGTTCAGAAAAAAGTTCAGATTATACAAAATCTAAAGCACCAATAGCATTTAATAATTTAATTTCAAATATCAATTCAAAATATATTTTAGTTTCTTATAATAATATGGAAAAGAAGGGAAATTCACGCTCTAATGCAAAAATTTCAGGAGAAGAAATAATGGCGATTCTAAATAAAAAAGGAAAGGTTAGCAAGTTTGAAACAGATTTTGCACCATTTACAACGGGTAAATCTCATATTAAGAATCATAAAGAAATACTATATTTATGTGAAGTCAATTGAGGTATAATAGTGAAAAATTATTACATAAAAAGTGCTTTAAACTATACGGGTGGAAAGCATAAGCTACTACCTCAGTTATTTCAACAATTTCCTCAGCCCGATACTTTCAATCGGTTTATTGATTTATTCGCTGGAGGAGGAGTAGTATCTGTTAATGTTGCTAATGAATTCTTTTCAAGTCTATTTAAAGAAGATGGAGAAATTGTTGTTAATGATAGTGAGTATCATGTTATAGATTTTTTAGAATTTTTATCCCAATCTAAAATTGAAGAAATACTAGAAAAAATATATTTTTATATAAATAAATATGGGTTGTCTAATACTGAGAAATTTGGGTATGCCCCTTATTATATTGGAGATAAGAAAGACGTTAGTGCCTATAATAAGGAAAAATATAAAATTTTACGAGAAGACTACAATAAACATCAAAATAAGCAAGATGAAAATATCTTGTTTTATTTGCTAATAGTTTTTGGATTCAATAATCAAATACGTTTTAATTCTAAAGGAGAGTATAATCTCCCAGTTGGGAAAAGGGATTTCAATAGTCAAATGAAAAATAAATTGATTGAATTCCAAAAAATATTAAGTTCTCATAAGTTCTCCTTTAAAAAAGAAGATTTCCGAAATGTTACGGATATTAAAAAGGGTGATTTCATTTACGCTGACCCCCCATACCGGATAAGTACAGCAACCTATAATGAAAATAATGGTTGGACTTTAAAAGATGACTTAGATTTGTTTGATTACCTTGATAAAGTTGATAGCATTGGTGCTAAGTTTGCAATGTCAAATGTAATTGCTCATAAAGGACAATACAATAAAGAACTTATTGAGTGGAGTAAAAAATATGAAAATAAATCACCATTACGGCTGACATTCAATTATAATAATAGTAATTATCAGTCAAGAGCTAAGAAATCTGAAACTATTGAAGTTCTAATAAAGAATTATTGAATAGTAAGGAAGTATCCCGTACTTCCTTTTTTATTTTAATGTTATAATAAAAGTAATCTAAGTACTAAAAATGATAGTGAGGAGACATGAATGAAAGTTGCTGAAGACTCAAAGTTTAATATGTGGAATACGAATGGTAGGAGAAAAGATATAACTGATGCTTATACAAAATATTTAACTATACTAAATGAGGAATTTGAAAGTGGAAATTATGAGTGGGATAGTTTTCCAAAAAGTGTTGGACAATTCGTTTTTTATATGCTTGCAATCCAATCCAGTCCAGAAATTTTTAAAGACACAAACAAATTGGATAGCTTTAATAAATATTTAGAAAAGAGTGAATATGCAAATTCTTTTTGGGCTCTAGATGAAGAAACATTTGAAAGCTTGCCAAAAGGGCAAATACTTCTAGAGGATTTGGATAAAAATCTTGAAGCAAGAGCGAGACATTATACTAGTAATTTAACAAAAATAGGGTTTGCATACAACAACAGAAAAATTTCAACTGTAGGTAAGTCTTATCTTAATGAAAAAGTTGGTCAACTCGATACATTTGAAAAACTTTTGCCAATCAACTCAATAAATTTAATTCTATTACGGCAGCTTTCAAAATTAAGAGTATATTCAAAAGATGGTAGTATGTACTACTCACCATTTAATTTACTATTATATACTTTGTTGAAGTATAATAGGATATCAGATTCAGTTTTGTTTAAAATGATTGAATTACTAAATCCTAAATTTCCAGTAAATCCTGACACATTTTTGGACCGAGTTTTAACAACCACCTTTGAAGAGGTGCAATTGTCTTATAATAATAGAATATCCGGGAATGACGAATTTCCAGATTTTCAAGGAGTCATGCAGTATGAGGATTTTTCAAAGTACTTTACAAGTCAGAAAGATTCAACTCAGTCACAGATATATTATGAGTTTTATTTAAAAAATTACAGATTTGTTCAAAATAAAACGCAAGAATCCTTAGATATCTTAATAGAATTATTGAAAAATAAGTCAAAAGGGAAGGTTATAAAAACTGCATTTGGTGGTAAGAAATCAGTTTATAATACTAAAAAAACTAGAATTGAAGAGTTCCTAACAGAGAATGCTGACAAGGTATATTTGACAGATGGTACAAATAATGCGATGTACTACTCAGAGTTTAGATTTAGTAAGCGCAATTCAGATGTAAGAGAGTACAACAGAAATTTTAGAAAAGTGGCATTGGCAACAGGAATTTTACATGTCAATAATGGTATAGCTGAATTGGCTTACCGAAATCTTTGGGAAAAATTTTTAAATTTAGATGTACTCCAAAATAATATTTTTGTTCCAAGTACTGAAGAGGATATGGAATTTTATGAAAATAGTTATGGTTCAGTCTTCTATAATAATATTACTTTATCTAAAATTTATGGATATGACGAAAATCAAGTAGTTTCTATAGTTCGGGAAATTACAAATGAATTGTCTTTATCTACTGCAGATGAAGTAAAAGGACATTTACAGTCTCAAATATCTATAGAATTTAAAGAATTTGTTCATAGAACTTTTCCAAAAGATAAAATAATAGAAATTCTTCCATTGTTCTCGGATAGAAGCAATGATAAGATTATTCAAAAAATGGTTGGAGTAGAATCATCTGTACCAACCATTTATGAGTACATAGTAGGTTTAGCTTGGTACTACTTGAGTGATAAAGATTATGATTTACATTCCAGTTTTAATTTAACAATGACAGCTGATTTTTTACCAGAAAAATTTGCTGGTGGCGGATACGGTGATATAGTTGCAGTATACGATGATGAAATTGTTCAGTTGGAAGTAACCTTAATGGATAGAAACACTCAAAAGCGGGGAGAATGGGAACCTGTTCTTCGGCATGCTGCAAACTTAACAATAGATGAAGAACCTAAGCCAGTAACTACATTGTTTGTAGCAGATGAACTTGATGACAATACTATAAATATATGGCGTGCGGTAGCAAGTGTTCCTCTGAAATCTAGCAGGGAAGTTCAAACCTTTGGAAAAACTGCAGAAAATGTAAAAATTATGCCATTAAAAAATATTGAACTGAGGGATTTACTAAGTAACAATGTTAATAGCACCCTTCTATTAACGAATATCAACACATCTTTCTCTTCTTTATCGCAAGAATTTAATGTGAATTGGAGAGAAACTATCCTAGATTTTTAGAAACATGGAGACGGTATTATGTTCAAATTTTTTTCAAATGAATCAGAATGGGATATATTTAAATCAGTAATACATAGTTGTGAAGCTATATATACAAAATCAAAAAAAGAACAAAAATTAGCTGATAAAATTTGTAATTCAATCTGGAATGATAATACAGATACAAGACCAGATTTTATCACTAATGATATGATGATAGAAATGTTTGAAGTTGATGATATAGTTGCTAAGAAAAAAGGAAGAGAGAATCCTCAAAGAAAAGCAGATGCTCGAGCATTAAGAGAAGTGGAAAGACTTATTCAACAGTTTCCAGAGGGAACATTTGCAGATGACTTAAAAATTATTGCTCACGGGGATACAAGGTATAATCCCAAATCTGATAATTTTATTCCCGATGATTCAGTAAGTCATCATAATTATAGAGCTTATTTAAGTAATTTTCAGAGAATCTGTCAGAAACATTTAAATAGTGTTGAAGCATATAGAAAAAACTATCCTAACAAAAAATTGGGATTTCTAATTGTAGATGATTCTACTTTTTATATAACGAGAAAACAATTTCAAACTAATCCTATCTCAACTAAGGAAGCTTTTCTTGACTATCCATTTTTTGATAAAAATTTTATGAATCTATTTATAACATCGAAAGTTGACTTTGTTATGTGGGCATTTAATAATAAATACTTTTATACAAGTGAATTTCCACATGGTGAAGCTTCCCCGTTTCCAACTGTAGCTTTAATCTCAAAGGATAACTATTATACCAAGTATTCTAAGTATTTTGATGTAAATTCTATGGTTTCACTAGAGGAATAAAAAGTTATTATATAAAACATAATGGAAGAAGTGAGGTGTACAATGGGGAAATTATTTCAGCAGCAGGAAATGTTAATACTTATTTTAGGTTCTATAATTTCTTTGATTTCTACAATAATAGGTTTTTTTGCACAAACTTTTGTAACTTCAATACTTGCAAACAAGGGAAAAGTAAAAATCTATATTAAATCAGTTTACAATAAAATGACTGGTAAACCTTGGGGATTCCAAAATAGTGCATTCCAAGGTTTAATGTTTGATGTTCCATTATGGATAGAAATTCACAATATGAAATCAACTAAACAAGTTATTAGAAATATTAACCTAGTCTTGTATAATCATAGAAAGGTGATTGGTAAGACTGTTCAATTAAGCCATTATGAAGAAGACGGTGAAAGCAAGCCTTATGGAGAAAATGGCTCCTATACCTTTTTGCTAGCTGGAAATGAAATTAAACGGTTTGATTTAGAATTTGCAATCTTACAAAAAGATATGGAAGGAAAAAACTTTGATGAAGTAAGAATTTCATATTATGATTCAAAGGATAACTATCATGAGACACCTATTTTTAAAATTAATGAACCTTGGAAAATATCGAAAAATAAAATAGATAATGACTGGAGATTAATAAATTAAACATAGGTATAGGCATACATGATTTTTCTACTTTTTAGAGAAATTCTGCCCCAATTTTTCTCCCAAAAAATAACAAAATAAGCTACTTTTTAAGTAGCCTAGATTATCCAAATGCTTTAAAATCAGCAAATCGATTTTAATTAAAATATCAAAATACCGGCTGCCGGTACCGGTATAGTTCAAGGTCTTCAAACATTGATTTGAAAACCTTTTTCCTTGTTTTGAGCAATTTTATATTTTTTTATTTAATTGAGATAAAAAAGGCTCCTTGTCTAATAAGATAACCTCTAGCTCAGTATTCTATTTTTTTGGAAGTGTTAAGAAATTTACCTTATTTAAAAGAAATTATTTGAAATTATATAACATAAAGTGAAAAGTACATAGTGATAAAAGTGCGGTAATAAAGACTTTTAGTATTTAAAGAGATGTAAGTTCCACCAACCAGGTCTTAAGAAAGCTCGTAAAGCTTCACAATTCTCAAAACGTTAATCAATACGATTATATCAATGTTTCAAGACATTCAAGAGTTATCTCTTGGGTGTCTTTTTTTGTTGAAATTTATAAAGTTCACCCCAAAATTCACCCCATGTTCACCCTATTATTTTTTTAAGCTTCTATATGCAATATCTCCAGCAGTTTGATTTACTATATTTTTGTGTTAACATAGGTCTTTGTAATTTGTTTATCACTATGAGTTAATGCCTCGGAAATAATCTCTAGGGGAACGCCAGATTTTCTTGCAAGAGTGGCACCTGTGTGTCTTAACTTATGTGGTGAAGCAGGGGATAGTTCTGGATGCCTACGTCTGACAGAATTCATTCTATAGTTGAGGTAATCTGTATGAAGTGGAAGGTTGATATTATTGGATCGGTCATTATAGGTAAACACAAACTGCTTTTGAGTCTGGCGTAAACCAAATAGTTTTAATTCCTTTTGTTGCTGGACCTTCCATTTAGCTAGTAGTTCCATTAGTTCTGATGGTGCTTTAAAGAGTGTTTTCTTACGACCTTTGGTGGGTTTTATATTTCCGAAACGATCTAAAGCTTGTTCTATCAGTGTTTCTCCAGTAGAGAAATTGATGTGTTTCCATTGAAGAGCATAACTTTCTGATTTTCTATCGGATAAAAAGAATGTCGTATAAAAGAGAGTGTAGTCTTTTAAATCAATAAGTCCTTTCTCTAAGTCTATGTCAAAAGCTTGTAACCATAATTTCAGCTCTTCTTTATCGAGAGATAAATCTTCCTCTCGTTTGCTTTCTTTAAGGAGAATCTTTTTATTAGCTTTAATTCTAGTAATTGTTTTGCGGAGTTTATTTGATGGAATATATTCTAGTTCCTCAGCCCAATCGAAAACAGAATTAACATAGCTCCTAATTACTTTGAAATTAGCATAGCTATTTGCTTTGGGAGTAAGTAATGAAAGAATAAGTTGTTTATTATTATTTGGGTATTCGATAGAATATTTACCCAGAATGGGTAAAATGTGTAGCCTGAATATATTTTCTGTTTGGAAAACTGTTGCTTTTGTGGGTGGTTTTATTGTTGTTGTGGTTTGACCTGCTTTGTATGGTTCGAGCCAAATATCTTCATAAAATTTTTTGAATATGATTTCTCCTTTATTTTTTATGTTTATATGGCTTTTTCCAGACTTAGCATTTTTAATGTCGATAGAAAGTTTTAATTCTACTTCTTTGGCTTCTCGTCTGGTTTTATATTTTCTTTCAAAAAGTTTACCTAAACCCAATTTTGCTTGAACATCTTCTGGAATGTAAAGTCGTAATTGATATGTTCCATTTTTTGTTTTCTTAATAGACATATTTACCTCCTTATGCGCTGATTTCTAATCTTGTCATCCATTGATTGATACTTTTCTTGTTGAAACGAATAGATTTTCCGATTCGGATATAGGGTAATCCCATTGCAATCCCAATATCAAGTGTATTATTAGAGATACCTAGGTAGTTGTAAGTCTGTTTTTTGTTTAGAAAAGTGCTGTCAGCCCCAATATCCTCTTTAAAATGATGAATTTCATTCTTTATTAGTGTTGCAATCATTTGCTGAATTTCTTGAGTTTGTTCTTCTGGCAATTGTACTAGCATATATTATTCTCCTCTTAAAAATAAAAAAGAAGAGTAAAATACTCTCCTGCTGTTAAAAAGATTAATTCTTCTTATTTATTATTTTGTTGAAAAAAACTAGCAAAGCGACCCCGACCACTGTCAATTGTTTGCCCTTATTACGACATGCATCACAAATTGGTATTGTTTTAGGTGATGAGATTGTTTTTTTACAAGTTTTACACTTCTTCGTTTTTAGTGTCATTTTTTTCTCCGTTTCGATTTTTGCTGTTTCGGTATTGCTTAAGTTAACGTTACTATCTTGGTGGAATTCAATTAATTTAGTATTAATATTAATAAATAAGTCCCTATTGTTTTTTGAGTAGCTGTAATGATTATGAATTAATTCTAACAAACTTACTTTTGGGATACTATTATTCTTTATCCATTTTAATTCTTTTACATAAAGAAGTTTTTTTGCTAGTTCTTTCAAATAATTTGTTTTGTATGGAATATTTTGTTTAGAAACTAATTCCATCGAACCTTGAAAAGATAGTAGCCGATCATGGGCTATCCCCTCATTATTTAGTGTTAAATCGATATAAATTTGCATACCAACAATTTTAGTCATAATTTCTATGTCTTGAAGTAAAAAATCAGCATGTGTTTGTAAAGAGGCTTGACGGTATGTTGGTTGGCTGATTTTCTTAATAATTTCATCTCTATTTGAAATTATATCAGATTTAATAGCACTTACTGATTCTTCAAATAATGTATTTGCATCCTTTAGTGACTTAACTTTTTCTCTGAAATCTTTGCTATTGTTGGCTTCTATAACTTTTGTACGAGCTGAATAAAATGGAGCTAGTATACTATTGTTTCTTTCCCATCTAATCTGATAATCTTGATTTTCTTTGATATCTAACAGTAAGTTATAGATTTGTTTAAGTTGAGCTTGAGCGATTAGATCACTAGGAACTTGATTTTCGTTGTTATTGGTCATTTTCCTTAATGTCAAATCTTCAACACGATTCTTCTGATCGGTTGTGTCTACAATTACAGCCCTAAGATTTCCTTCTACTTTTCTAGATTCCCCAATTTTATAAGCGACCTCTTGAAGTTTCGCTTTGGTGTCAGGAGATAGACTGTCAAAGTCAACCTCATATAGAGTAGCATTATTGAAATCTAGTATTTTAGTGTTAGGATTAAGATATTGGTTTGAAAAGTTGAATAGGGGGGTCCTTTAGTATCAAATAAGTTTAAGATATCAAATGGGAAACTTTCTTTAATCATGTTGGGGAGAGATTGTTCAAAAGGACTACTTATTTCAAAGATATCTGTTGTTTTGATATCTGTCTCATTTTTAAATAAATCAAAAGATTGTAAGTTTTTTTGATTGATTCTTCTTTTTGATTTTCTGATTTAGCAACTTCGTTCATTAGATCGCCTAGTCATTTTTGTATTAATTATAACATTTAGTATTGATTTTAAACGTATCTAAATTAATAATACTAAAAATTAATATTATTAAAACCATCATCAGTGTCCAATGACATAAGTAAATTGTTTTGCTGTTTCTGCATCAAAAGTGCGGTAGCTAACGACTCCTAGTCCTTTGATGTTTGATTCAGAGATGAGGATGGAGCCATCTGATTTGACTTGTTCCACAAAGGCGATGTGGCCATAAGTTGGATCTGCTCCAGCTTGCCCTGGGCTAAAAGATAGAGCGGAGTGTTCGGTTGGGGTATGAGTTGTCTGATACCCTGGGGCACTCATCCATTGGCCACCATTTCCCATATACTTTCCGAAGCTAACACCGACTTCTTTTCCTCGGTTATAGACAAACCAGGTACATTGTCCCCAAGGATAAGACAGTCCTGTGTGGCTTGAGGTATTGATTTCTTTGGTGAGGCTATAGCCTTGTGGGACATCCCCTGTTGTGACACCACCTCCGTCTCTGGTTTTTCCTGTCGTCTGTTCAGGGGCTTTTGGTGTACCTCCATGCTCATCGATATAGGTATCGAGTTTTTGCATGGTTTCAGCACGCCTTTTCCTAGAGCCAGAGGTATCGGTGAAGTAGACGCCACCATCTGTTGACGTGTTGAGAGAACCACTCGCAAATTTTTGCGCTTTGTCATCTTGGACTTTGAAGGTTTCATTTTTATTGCCAATGATGGTCTGCTTTGTGAGTCCAACAACGGCTACTTCATCGTTAAAATTATTGGCATTTTCTGGATTAGAGTCAAATGTGGTTCTGTTGCAAAGTTTTAAATAAAGAATAAAATCCCTTACGGTATCTATGATTTAGGCTGTTATTCCCATTAATACCTTGATTTCAGTAGACACCGAAAAGCCGAAGAGAGTGCCTTCTTTTCGGGTTTTCTTATATAATCCTCGAATGGCTTCCATGCCTTTAATCGTGGTTGAGGCAATGCGTAAACTTCGATAGAATTTATTGTGTCTCTTTACTGGACGATGGTCTTGTTCAATCAAATTATTCAGGTATTTAATGGTACAATGTTCTGTCCCTTGATAAAAGCCGTATTCTCTTAGTTTCTTAAAGGCACTTGTAATAGAGGGGGCTTTATCTGTGACTACAACCTTCGGTTCATCAAACTGCTTAACTAACCGTTCAAGAAAAGCATAGGCTGTTTGTGTGTCCCGTTTTTTACGTAACCAAATACCCAAGGTTAAACCATCTGCATCGATGGCTCGATACAAATAATGCCATTTTCCTTTAATTTTGATGTATATTTCATCCATTTTCCATGAATAAAAGGATTTTTTATTTTTCTTTTTCCAAATTTGATAGAGTAGTTTGCCATATTCTTGCACCCAACGATAAATCGTCGTATGAGAAACGTTAATGCCACGATCATATAAGATTTCTTGAACTTCACGATAGCTAAGGTTATAACGAAGATAGTAGCCCACGGCTACAATAATCACATCCTGCTGAAATTGCTTTCCTTTAAAATGATTCATCGTCATTCCTCCTGCTATCTTTTTCTATTATTCTACCTTATTTGATAGTAGATTTAAAACTTTGCAACAGAACCCTATATTCGTTACAATGGTTATGGGAAGTTTTTCAAAAGGTTAAGAAAAGCTTACGGGGGTTTTTGAAATCAAAAAGTAGTAGGGGACGATAAAATGAAACATACACACAAAATCATATTGGCTGTCACTTCTGTATGCACTGTTATTATTCTAGGTGTAAGTATCTTTTTTGTTACACAAGCAGTAACAAACAATAAATTAGAAAACACTAGTCAAACAACTCAACACTCAAGCAGCAGCTCAAAACCTGTTGAAGATAAACAAACGACGAAACAGCTTGATCAAGCAAAACAGCTTGCTGCAAGTTATCATTATGATGAAGCCATCGCCTTACTTGAAAAAGACGACGCCAAAGAAGCGCAACAATTGTTAGCAACTTTGAAAAAAGAAAAAGAATCCTTGGTAAAATGGGAAGACCCGACCAAAATCTCACACGTCTTCTTTCATAGTCTGATTGTTGATCCAGCTAAGGCTTTTCATACCCAGCAAGCACAAGGGTATAAAGATTATATGGTCACTATTTCCGAATTCAATAAAACCCTTGATCAGTTATATAAAAATAACTATGTTCTTGTTAATCTAAATGGATTAGTCAAAAAAGGAACAGATGGAAAACTGACCTTTACAGGTGTTTCTCTTCCAGAAGGAAAGAAACCGTTAATTCTTTCGCAAGACGATGTCAGCTATTATGAATACATGGACAATTCAGGATTTCCAAGTAAGTTGATTGTCGATAAACAGAACCAAATCAAGAATATTTATATCGACAATAAGAAGGAAACTGTTGGTGACTATGATATGGTTCCATTGATCGATTCATTCATTAAAAAACATCCCGATTTTTCTTATCAAGGCGCCAAAGGAACGTTAGCTTTAACAGGCTATAATGGTGTATTAGGTTACCGTACATCAAAATCAGAATATGGTGATAACGAAAAAACAAACAAAGAAATCGAAGCAGCCAAAAAAGTTGCTGATCAATTAAAGAAAGATGGTTGGAGTTTTGCTTCTCATACTTGGGGACACTTGAATATGACACAAGCTTCTTTAGCCGATATCCAACAAGATAATGAACGTTGGCAAAATGAAGTTGCACCTATTTTAGGCAAAACAAATATTTTGATCTACCCATTTGGCGCTGACATCAGCGATTGGCAACCTTATTCTGAAGCAAATCAAAAATTTGCTTACTTGAAACAACAAGGATTTGATATCTTCTGCAATGTCGATGCCTCAACTCCTGCATGGGGACAACTAGGAACTGACTACTACCGTAACGCCAGAATCAATATTGACGGTATCCGTTTCGAAGTTGACCTAAAAGGAGAAAATCCAATACTTGATCAATTTATCAACGTCAAAGAAGTGTATGACCAAAAAGATCGAGGATAGAGGTTGTGAAAGAAGCGTCCAGCTCCGAGCAAATAAGAACTAGATTTCTAAAATAGTTTCTCATATTTTGGAAATCTAGCGCTTATTGCTGAGGAGTTGCTTCTTGAACACCGTGGATAAGATTGTGAAAAGGCTGGTCTGCATCAAGCAATAAGAATGAACAGAGAAAAACAGCTTCTTGAATACCGCAGATAGGTTGTAAAAAAACCGTTTTGACCTGACGATAACCAGTAAAACAGAGGTGAGACCATTGCTAAAAGTAGCAGTGGTCTCATCTCTTTTTTTGCACAAGTCATATTTGATTGTTTCGTTATTTTAATCAGGATAAAGTTCTTTTTTTTTCATGCTAAAGAGTGATTCTTTCTTCTCGATTTTCACTTTCTTCGTTTAACTTTTGGTAAATACTTCTGTCAGAAAAAGCTCTAGGTAGACACACGAAAGCAGATAAAAAGCCTAACTTTTGCAACAGTTTATGCTGTCGTTCAAAGATAGGCTTTTACAGTTTATAAATAGCCCTTTCTATCCATGAATCACATCAAGTAATGTCTGGAATAAGATTGCACTAGAAGCTGCTCCTGGATCAATGTGTCCAATCGCCCGCTCCCCTAAATAAGAAGCACGTCCTTTTTTTGCGACCAAATTTTTAGTATGTTCTTTGGCATTTTCGATGACGTCTGCGGTTAGCTGATTGTTTTTTAATGCTTCCGTAACAGGCAACCAAACATCTAGCATTGTTTTATCCTCTGCTTCAGCTTTTCCTCTTGCTTGTATCCCATTTGTACCTTCTTCGATGATTTTCCCTAATTGCTCTTGTGAATTGATGACGTCAACATCCTTTGTCGCTTTCATCATGTTCATGAATGCTGAACCATATAGCGGACCTGAAGCTCCTCCAACTTTGGAGATCATTGCCATCGAAAGAACTTTAAAGGTATCACGGTTCTGTTGCAAAGTTTTAAATAAAGAATAAAATCCCTTACGGTATCTATGATTTAGGCTGTTATTCCCATTAATACCTTGATTTCAGTAGACACCGAAAAGCCGAAGAGAGTGCCTTCTTTTCGGGTTTTCTTATATAATCCTCGAATGGCTTCCATGCCTTTAATCGTGGTTGAGGCAATGCGTAAACTTCGATAGAATTTATTGTGTCTCTTTACTGGACGATGGTCTTGTTCAATCAAATTATTCAGGTATTTAATGGTACAATGTTCTGTCCCTTGATAAAAGCCGTATTCTCTTAGTTTCTTAAAGGCACTTGTAATAGAGGGGGCTTTATCTGTGACTACAACCTTCGGTTCATCAAACTGCTTAACTAACCGTTCAAGAAAAGCATAGGCTGTTTGTGTGTCCCGTTTTTTACGTAACCAAATACCCAAGGTTAAACCATCTGCATCGATGGCTCGATACAAATAATGCCATTTTCCTTTAATTTTGATGTATATTTCATCCATTTTCCATGAATAAAAGGATTTTTTATTTTTCTTTTTCCAAATTTGATAGAGTAGTTTGCCATATTCTTGCACCCAACGATAAATCGTCGTATGAGAAACGTTAATGCCACGATCATATAAGATTTCTTGAACTTCACGATAGCTAAGGTTATAACGAAGATAGTAGCCCACGGCTACAATAATCACATCCTGCTGAAATTGCTTTCCTTTAAAATGATTTATCGTCATTCCTCCTGCTATCTTTTTCTATTATTCTAACTTATTTGATAGTAGATTTAAAACTTTGCAACAGAACTGATGTAACCGTTTATTAATCTTTTTTATCATCTATGGATAACATTTTTTTGTTACACTAGGAGTATGAAAAAGGAGATATGATGAAACAGAGCCAAGCTAAAAAGCATGACAATACGATGACTAATAAGATTTTGATGAGGTTGATTGCTCTTGTCTTAGGTTTGCTTTTTCTTGAAATTTTGATTATTCATAGTAAAAATGAGCAGCAAAAGAGTGTTTCAAATCAAGTACAGACAGCACGTATCATGGCTAATGGGGACTTGCTTTATCATGATGGTCTCTATATGAGTGCCTTGCAGGCAGATGGCAGTTATGAATTTTACTGAAAATTTTACATATGTGAAGCCATGGTTAAAGCAGGCTGATTTGGTCTTGGGTGATTTTGAGGGAACTATCAATCCTGATTATCCTTTGTCAGGCTACCCTCTGTTTAATGCTCCTCAATCAGTGACGGCAGCTATTAGTGATGCCGGCTATGATGTTATGGATTTGGCCCATAATCATATTTTGGACTCTGGTTTAGAGGGAGCTTTTACAACAGCCGATGCATTTAAAGAGGTGGGCATTGACCCTGTTGGTGTTTATGAAAATCCTGTGCGTGATAAGGCGCCTCTGTTTATCAAGAATGTTAATGGCATCAAGGTAGCAATACTTTCTTATGCCTATGGTTTCAATGGCTTGGAGTCAAATCTGACCGAAAAAGAGATTGCGAATCATTTGTCGAATCTTGATGAAAAACGGATGAAAGTAGAGATTGAGCGGGCTGAAAAAGAGGCTGATGTTACGGTTATCATGCCACAGATGGGCGTGGAATATCGTTTGGAACCGACAGATGAACAGGTAAAGCTTTACTATAAGATGATTGATTGGGGTGCTGATATTATCTTTGGGGGCCACCCTCATGTGGTTGATCCGTCTGAAGTGGTTAAAAAGGATGGACAGCAAAAACTCATTATTTACTCAATGGGGAATTTCATCTCTAACCAGCGCATAGAGACTATGGATGGTGTGGATAGTGCAGCATGGACAGAGAGGGGCGTCTTAATGGATGTCACTCTTGAGAAAAATAATGGTCAAACCACGATTAAGACAGCTCAAGCGCATCCAACCTGGGTTAACCGCACACCTAAGGGAACAATTTCGCCAGAGGGATATCCTTTATATACTTATCAAACCTATATTTTAGAGGATTTCATTAAAGGTGGAAAATACAGAAATAAACTAGATGAAGACACTAAAGAGCGTATAGATACTGCCTATAAAGAAATGAATGCTCATGTTAATCTAAAATGGAAATAAAGCTAAGATATCGCTAAAATTTGGCGATATCTTAGCTTTATCGACAAGTTACCAACAGACTTATCAACAGGTGTGGATAAGTCTGTTCTCAGTGTTAAACCTTGATTTTTCATGGTTCTATTAGAATTGTATTGTTTTACTTGTTAACAAGTTTATCCACAAGTTGTTGGATTGATAGAGACTGAATTTTATAAACGATACTGGTTAAATGTTGTAGAAACATTCGTTTTTTTCCAATAAAAAAGGTGTAATTTCTATAAAAAATAGCGTTTTTAATCAAAATATGCTAAAATTATACAAAATAAAATGATGGAGGCTTCTCATGAAAGCGATTATTACAGTTGTAGGTAAGGATAAAGCGGGTATTGTTGCAGGTGTTGCGACTAAGGTCGCAGAACTTGGTTTGAATATTGATGATATCACTCAAACAATTCTTGATGAATTCTTTACCATGATGGCGGTTGTATCATCGGAAGATAAGAAAGATTTTACACACCTACGTGCTGAATTAGAAGCTTTTGGTGAATCATTAAACGTCAAAATCAATATCCAAAGCTCAGCGATTTTTGATGCTATGCACAACTTATAAGATAGGGGTAGTTGAAAATGGATATTAAACAGGTTACAGAAACCATTGCTATGATTGAGGAGCAGAACTTTGATGTTCGTACTATCACCATGGGAATTTCACTTCTAGACTGTATCGATTCAGATATTGATAAGGCAGCAGAAAAGGTATACAACAAGATTGTTTCTAAGGCTAAGAACTTGGTAGCTGTTGGTGACGAAATTGCGGCTGAACTTGGTATTCCGATTGTTAATAAACGTGTTTCTGTTACTCCGATTTCAATTATCGGTGAAGCGACAGATGCGACGGATTATGTACCGTTTGCTAAGGCACTAGACCGTGCAGCTAAGGAAATTGGCATTAACTTTATTGGTGGTTTCTCTGCATTAGTTCAAAAGGGCTACCAAAAAGGTGATGAGATTCTTATTGATTCTATCCCACGTGCGCTTGCTGAGACTGATTTTGTCTGCTCATCTGTTAATATTGGTTCAACAAAAACTGGTATTAACATGACAGCGGTACGTGATATGGGACGTATCATTAAAGAGGCTTCTGATGCAGATCCAATGGGTCCAGGTAAATTGGTTGTCTTTGCTAATGCGGTTGAAGATAATCCATTTATGGCAGGTGCCTTCCACGGTGTTGGTGAGGCTGACGTTGTAATCAATGTTGGGGTTTCAGGTCCTGGTGTTGTGCAACGTGCTGTTGAGAAGGTTCCAGGTGAAAGTTTTGATGTTTTAGCTGAAACAGTTAAGAAAACTGCCTTTAAAATCACACGTGTAGGGCAGTTGGTTGGTCAAATGGCTAGCGAACGTCTAGGTGTCGAGTTTGGTATTGTAGACTTGTCTCTTGCACCAACTCCAGCAGTAGGTGATTCGGTAGCTCGTGTACTTGAAGCCATGGGGCTTGAAGTTGTTGGTACGCATGGTACTACTGCGGCTCTAGCTCTTCTTAATGACCAAGTTAAAAAAGGTGGTATCATGGCATGTAACCAGGTCGGTGGTTTGTCAGGTGCCTTTATCCCAGTTTCTGAAGATGAAGGAATGATTGCAGCAGTTCAATCTGGGCATATCAACCTTGAAAAATTGGAAGCCATGACGGCTATCTGTTCTGTTGGTCTAGACATGATTGCCATTCCTGCTGATACGCCAGATACAACAATTGCGGCCATGATTGCCGATGAAGCGGCTATTGGTGTCATTAATCAGAAAACAACAGCTGTTCGTATTATTCCTTATGGTAAGGAAGGGGACATGTTGGAACTTGGAGGTCTTCTTGGTTATGCACCAGTAATGAAGGTAAACAAAGCTTCATCGGCGGACTTCATTGCGCGTGGTGGCCAAATCCCAGCCCCTGTTCACAGCTTTAAAAACTAAACGGATGATAAGTGCTTTACCGGATTGGTAAGGCATTTTCTGATGATTTCGCTAGCTAGATAGTCAGGTGGATTTGTGCTATAATGAGTTCAAAATGACGGAAAGAAGGAGGGGTCATGAGTAAGGTTAAGTTATATATTGCGAGACACGGCAAGACTATGTTTAATACTATTGGTCGTGTTCAAGGTTGGTCTGATAGCCCTTTGACCCCGTTCGGTGAAGAAGGAATTCGCGAACTGGGGTTAGGTCTGAAAGCGGCAGGTATCCCGTTCAAATCTGCTTATTCTAGTGATTCAGGTCGAACTATTCAGACCATGGACATCATTTTACGTGAGACGGGTTTGGAAACTATTCCTTATAAACGTGACAAACGTATTCGTGAGTGGTGTTTTGGTAGTTTTGATGGTGGCTATGATGGCGAGTTTTTTTATGGTGTATTGCCGAGAACAGCTGCTTTTCAAGGTAAGAATATACATGATGTAACTTATCCTGAGCTTGCCCAGAGTATCCTTGATGTAGATACGGCTGGTTGGGCAGAATCTTGGGAAGTTCTCAGAAAACGTATTATAGAAGGTTTTACAGCTATTGCAGAGGATCTTGAAAGGTCCGGTGGTGGTGATGCTTTCGTCGTTAGTCACAGTATGACCATTGCAACTTTTGCTTGGTTAATGGATCCTTCTGTCGAGCATCCTCCATTGGACAACGGTTCGGTTACTGTCGTTGCTTATGAAAATGGTAGATTCACATTGGAAACACTTGGCGATATGACTTATCGTCAGGTTGGACGAGAGATAATAGAAAAAGACAATGGTAAAAAATAGCTATCCGAGTCGCCGTCAGGCGAAAAAGCAAACCAATTGGTTTTTGGTTATCAGTGGCGTCTTGACTGCAATTCTTTTAGTTACAGCAGGACTTTATTCAGTATTTGGTGTCAGTCGTACGGTCCAACAAACCAATGGATCGTCAGTAACAAAAAATAGTAAGCAAATTACTGATTCGACTCAAAGCAAGGATACAAAAGGACTACCTGATGTATTGCCTAAAGACTGGAAATTGCTTTTGGTAAATCGAGATAATAAGTCTAAAGAGCTTAATCCTGAGCTTGTTAACGTATATGGTGTTTCTGTAGATGCGAGAATTGCGAAAAATGTTGAAGAATTTTTAGCAGCAGCTCAAGAAATTAATCCAAGCTATCATTTGATTTCGGGTTATCGTAGTGTTGCCTATCAGACAGAACTTTATAACAGTTATGTTCAGCAGGAAATGGCTGATGATCCTACTTTGACAGAGTCCCAGGCAGAGAAGAAGGTTCAGACTTATTCACAACCACCGGGTGCTAGTGAGCATCAGACAGGTCTTGCGATTGACATGAGTACTGTAGACAGTTTAGATGAAGCAGATCCAGCTACTGTGGCTAAGGTCAAAAAAATAGCGCCAAAGTATGGCTTTGTTCTTCGTTTCCCAGATGGTAAAACATCGTCAACAGGTGTGGGGTATGAAGATTGGCATTTCCGCTACGTTGGTAAAGAATCAGCAGAGTACATGACTGCACATAATCTTACTTTGGAAGAATATCTGGTACTATTAAAGGAGAAAACTAAGTGAGACGACGTTTTAAACTAAAAGCCTTTATAATCTTAGTTGCTGTTTTCGCTTTAGGGATTCTCTTACCGCTGATTCTTCATGCATCTACAGCTGATAATGCTCGTACGGTAAAGGTTGCCTATACGCAGAAAGGGTTTATTGAAAACTTAGCGCCAACAGCACAAAAAATGTCTAAAAACTATGGTGTCCCTGCGTCGATTCTCCTTAGCCAAGCCGCATATGAGTCGAACTATGGTAGTAGTCTCTTATCTGTTAAATACCATAATATCTACAGTCTCCCTGCTCGGCCAGGACAAGAACATATCTATCTAAAGGATAATGTTTATAGTAAAGGCAAATGGCAATATCAAAAAGTAGATTTTGCAGTTTTTAGAGACTGGTCAAGTTCTATGTCATCTTATCTAGAAGAACTACGCCAAGGTAGATGGGGAGAATCAACCTATAAAGAGGTGGCAGGAACTACGAGTTATAAAGTTGCGGCAGAAAAGCTACAAGCTGCAGGTTTTAATAGTGATCCTGATTACGCTAAACATCTTATTTCTATTATTGAGACCTATAATTTGGTAAAATATGATCTCTGAGATTAGAACACCCCTAAGGGTGTTTTTTAATGTTTCTAGGTCTCTAGATGTATTTTTAGCACTCTTTCAAAAAGAGTGCTAATTTTTTTGTTTTTTGGGTTGACATGTTTAAGTTTAGGTGTATAATAGAATCATAAGTTAGCAGTCGTTGTACGAGAGTGCTAATAAATAGAAATGAGGTGACATCGTGATTACGCAAAGGCAAAACGCTATTTTGAATTTGATAGTTGAGATGTTCACTCGTACACATGAACCAGTTTGTTCTAAAGCATTACAAGACTCGATTGATTCAAGTTCAGCGACCATTCGTAATGACATGGCTAAGTTAGAAAAGATGGGTTATCTTGAGAAAGCTCATATCTCTAGTGGACGCATGCCAAGCCGAGCAGGTTTCCAGTATTTTGTTGCTAATTCTTTGAATCTTGATACGATTGATGAGCAAGATGTTTACCAAGTTGTCAAGGCCTTCGACTTTGAAGCTTTTAAACTTGAAGATATCTTGGATGCGGCGGCAAAGCTGCTGGCAGAAATGACAGGATACACAGCAGTGATTCAAGATGTGGAACCGACCAGACAGCGTCTGACAGGATTTGAAATTGTTCAGCTGTCTAATCACGATGCGTTGGCAGTTCTGACTCTAGATGAATCTAAGCCAGTGACAGTTCAGTTTGCCATTCCAAAGAATTTCTTGTCAAGCGATTTGGAAATTTTTCATAAGCTTGTTCAAGGACGGTTTTTAGGAAATACTGTCTTAGATATCCATTACCGATTGAGAACAGAGACTCCTCAGATTGTGCAAAAGTATTTTAAGATAACAGATAATGTTTTAGATTTGTTTGATTATATCTTTTCACACCTCTTTAAGGAACTGATTTTTATAGAAGGTAAGGTTGCATCACTGGCCTATGCTGATTTGAACACTTATCAATTTTTGGATAATCCACAACATGTGGCTCTTGCGCTTCGATCAGCTATCTCCGATGATGAAGTGACCAAAATTTCGGTCGCAGAATCAACTGAAGAAGCTCTTGAAAATGTCACGGTTATGAGTCATAAATTCTTGATCCCCTATCGTGGGATGGCACTCATGCATGTGATTGGACCCATTGAAATGGATTATCGTCGCATGGTTAGTTTAGTCAACGTTATCAGTCGAGTTCTGGTTATGAAACTAACGGATTATTACCGTTATCTCAATAGCAACCATTACGAAGTTTTCTTAAGCCGTAACGTTTTAAAAAATATAGAAAGAGGTGAATGCCTTGACTGAAGATATTAAAAAAGAAGAAGTAAAAGAAGAGAAAGCTACCGAGACAACTGAAGAAGTTGTAGAAGAAGCAAAGGAAGCTACCGAGACAACTGAAGAAGTTGTAGAAGAAACAAAGGAAACTTCTGAGCTTGAAGAAGCTCAAGCGCGTGCAGAGGAGTTTGAAAATAAGTACCTTCGTGTCCATGCAGAGATGCAAAATATTCAACGCCGTGCTAAAGAAGAACGTCAACAATTACAAAAGTATCGTAGCCAAGATTTAGCAAAAGCAATCTTGCCAGCACTTGATAACATTGAACGTGCTCTTGCTGTTGAAGGATTGACTGATGATGTTAAAAAAGGTTTGGAAATGATACAGGAAAGTTTGATAAATGCTCTTAAAGAGGAAGGAATCGAAGAAATCGCAGCAGACGGTGAGTTCAATCACAACTTTCATATGGCTATTCAAACCATGCCTGCAGATGATGAGCATCCGGCGGATACCATCGCACAAGTCTTCCAAAAAGGCTACAAACTCCATGACCGCATCCTACGCCCAGCCATGGTAGTAGTATACAAAGAGAACTAAAAAAACCTTGTCCGAAACGACAATAAACTATGAGAGAAAAGATAAGAGGCAAGCCGAAGGTTTGCAAAAAGAAATATCAGAAAAGAAGAAAAAGCTTAGAAAAAGCTTAAGGAGATAAAACATATGTCTAAAATTATTGGTATTGACTTAGGTACAACAAACTCAGCAGTTGCAGTTCTTGAAGGAACTGAACCAAAAATCATCGCTAACCCAGAAGGAAATCGTACAACTCCATCTGTAGTTTCATTCAAAAATGGTGAAATCATCGTTGGTGATGCTGCAAAACGTCAAGCAGTCACAAACCCAGATACAGTAATCTCTATCAAATCTAAGATGGGTACTTCTGAAAAAGTTTCTGCTAACGGCAAAGAATACACTCCACAAGAAATCTCAGCAATGATCCTTCAGTACTTGAAAAGTTATGCTGAAGAATACCTCGGTGAAAAAGTAACCAAGGCTGTCATCACAGTTCCAGCTTACTTTAACGATGCTCAACGTCAAGCAACTAAAGATGCTGGTAAAATCGCTGGTCTTGAAGTAGAACGTATCGTCAACGAACCAACTGCAGCAGCGCTTGCTTATGGTTTGGACAAGACTGACAAAGAAGAAAAAATCTTGGTATTTGACCTTGGTGGTGGTACATTCGACGTATCTATCCTTGAACTCGGTGATGGTGTCTTTGATGTATTGGCTACTGCAGGGGACAACAAACTTGGTGGTGATGACTTTGACCAAAAAATTATCGATTACATGGTTGAAGAATTCAAGAAAGAAAACGGCATTGACTTGTCAACAGACAAGATGGCTCTTCAACGTTTGAAAGACGCAGCAGAAAAAGCTAAGAAAGACCTTTCAGGTGTAACTTCAACACAAATCAGCTTGCCGTTCATCACGGCTGGTGAAGCTGGACCTCTTCACTTGGAAATGACTTTGACTCGTGCCAAATTTGATGATTTGACTCGTGACCTTGTAGAACGTACTAAAACTCCAGTTCGTCAAGCCCTTTCAGATGCAGGTTTAAGCTTGTCAGACATTGACGAAGTCATCCTTGTTGGTGGTTCAACTCGTATCCCAGCTGTTGTAGAAGCAGTTAAGGCTGAAACTGGTAAAGAACCAAACAAATCAGTAAACCCTGATGAAGTAGTTGCTATGGGTGCTGCTATCCAAGGTGGTGTGATCTCTGGTGATGTGAAAGACGTTGTCCTTCTTGACGTAACACCATTGTCACTTGGTATCGAAACAATGGGTGGCGTCTTCACAAAACTCATCGAACGTAACACAACAATTCCAACATCTAAATCACAAGTTTTCTCAACTGCAGCAGATAATCAACCAGCCGTTGATATTCACGTTCTTCAAGGTGAACGCCCAATGGCAGCAGATAACAAGACTCTTGGACGTTTCCAATTGACTGATATCCCAGCTGCACCTCGTGGTGTCCCACAAATCGAAGTAACATTTGACATTGATAAGAACGGTATCGTATCTGTTAAAGCGAAAGATCTTGGAACTCAAAAAGAACAAACAATTGTCATCCAATCTAACTCAGGTTTGACTGATGAAGAAATTGAAAGAATGATGAAAGATGCTGAAGCAAATGCTGAAGCAGATGCAAAACGTAAAGCAGAAGTAGAACTTCGTAACGAAGTCGACCAAGCTATCTTTGCCACTGAAAAAACAATTAAAGAAACAGAAGGTAAAGGCTTTGATACAGAACGTGATGCTGCCCAAACAGCACTTGATGAGCTTAAGAAAGCTCAAGAATCAGGTAATCTTGATGACATGAAGGCTAAATTGGAAGCTCTTAACGAAAAAGCCCAAGCTTTGGCAGTTAAACTCTACGAACAAGCAGCAGCGGCACAACAAGCTCAAGCAGGAGCAGAAGGCGCACAAGCAACAGATAACTCAGGCGACGATGTCGTAGACGGAGAGTTTACTGAAAAGTAAGATGTAAAGACTGTTAAAATCTCACAGTGAAAATAGGAAATCAGGCGAAGAAGCTTTAGTTTCTAGAAAGAATTGCACCTAAAGGTAGCCTTATATGTAGTTCGCTAAAGCGAAAACTGCTACGTCTCTTTTTCACACAGAAGTTAAGGTGTGCTCAATTCAACCTTACGAGTTCAAAAACAAAGCATAAGAAGAAATCCAGAGGTTGCAAACCAGCCTCTGTTTTTCGCTAAAATAAGTGAAGTGAATATAATGTATATTTTACTTCATTTCGTAACAAATAAAATAGAAAGGATCAAAGAGTGTTCGTCGTTGAACACGGGCTATGGAACAAGCCAAAAAGATAGATGGTTTTGAGGGACCAGTAGTCCATCTTCGAAACTATTACTTTGGCTTTCTCCATTAGATGCCCTTTGTATCTTAAATTATGAACAATACCGAATATTACGATCGTCTTGGGTTATCTAAGGATGCCTCTCAAGACGAAATTAAACGTGCCTATCGTAAGCTATCTAAAAAATACCACCCAGATATCAATAAAGAACCAGGTGCGGAAGAAAAATATAAAGAAATTCTAGAGGCCTATGAAACTCTAAGTGATGCCCAAAAACGTGCAGCCTATGACCAATACGGACCAGACGGTGCGAACGGCTTTGGTGGCCAGGGTAGCTTTGGTGGCCAAGGTAGCTTTGGTGGCTTTGATGGTGGTGCAGGCTTCGGAGGTTTTGAGGATATCTTCTCGAGCTTCTTTGGTGGCGGTGCTACTCGCAATCCAAATGCTCCTCGTCAAGGAGACGACCTTCAGTATCGTGTCAACCTAAGTTTCGAAGAGGCTGTTTTTGGTGCTGAAAAAGAAATTCACTACAATCGTGAAGTGACATGTAAGACATGTTCAGGATCTGGTGCTAAACCTGGAACAAGTCCTGTAACCTGTGGTCGCTGTCATGGTCATGGGGTTATCAATGTTGATACACAAACACCACTTGGTATGATGCGTCGTCAAGTAACCTGTGACGTCTGTCACGGAACAGGTCAAGAAATCAAGGATCCTTGTCCAACTTGTCGTGGAACAGGTCGTGAAAAACAAAGCCATACAGTATCGGTCAAGATTCCAGCGGGTGTTGAAACAGGTCAACAAATCCGTCTTGCAGGCCAAGGTGAAGCTGGTTTCAACGGTGGTCCTTATGGAGACCTCTTTGTAGTCATCAATGTTAATCCAAGCGATAAATTTACTCGTGATGGATCGACAATTTACTATACACTTAACATTTCTTTTGTCCAAGCAGCTCTTGGTGATACTGTTGAAGTACCTACCGTTCACGGTAATGTTGAGATGGTTATTCCAGCGGGTACTCAAACAGGTAAAACTTTCCGTCTAAAAGGAAAGGGAGCGCCACGTCTTCGTGGAGGTTCACAAGGGGATCAACTCGTTACTGTCAAGATTGTAACTCCTACGAAGCTGAATGATGCTCAAAAAGAAGCTCTCCTTGCATTCGCAAAAGCAAGTGGTGATGAAAAGGTTGCACCACAGAAAAAAGGATTTTTTGACAAAGTAAAAGATGTTTTGGAGGATTTATAAAGAAAGGACGCTAAAAGCGTCTTTTTCTTTATTTTGGAAGCTGTATGGGGTCAGTTGGTGATTGACATACTTTTTATCCTTAAAGAAATCTGATATGATAATTTTATGGTTAGATATAAAGCGACAATTTCTTATGATGGAACACTTTTTTCAGGTTTTCAAAGACAACCAAATGCTCGTTCTATTCAAGAAGAGATTGAAAAGACTCTTTTGCGGCTAAATAGTGGTACTCCTGTAACTGTACACGGGGCAGGCCGAACAGATGCTGGTGTTCATGCTTATGGACAAGTTATCCACTTTGATTTACCTCGGGAGAGGGATCCAGAGAAGCTGCGTTTTGGTTTAGATACACAGTGTCCAGATGATATTGACATTGTTAGTATCGAGCTTGTATCGGAGGAATTCCATGCACGTTATAGTAAACATATTAAAACCTATGAATTCCTAGTAGATGCAGGGCGACCTAAGAACCCCATGATGCGTAATTATGCTGTCCACTATCCCTACCCTCTAAGTCTAGCTCTTATGCAAGAGGCTGCTATGGAATTGGTTGGCACACATGATTTTACAGGCTTCACAGCTTCAGGGACCTCTGTAGAAAATAAAGTGCGTACAATTACCCAGGCAAGTGTATCTATCGATGAGAAAACTGGGTTTTATGTCTTTACTTTTTCTGGGAATGGCTTTCTTTATAAGCAAGTTAGAAATATGGTTGGAACATTATTGAAAATTGGAAATGGACGCATGCCAGTTTCGCAAGTGAAGACCGTGTTGGAAAGTCGTGACCGCAATCTTGCGGGACCAACCGCAGCAGGTAATGGTTTATATTTGAAGGAGATACGATATGAGTGATGAATTAGTATTAGCGATTTCAGGGAATGATATTTTTAGTGGTGGCGGGCTTCAAGCGGATTTAGCGACATTTACAACTAATAAACAAAATGGTTTTGTAGCTATTACCTGTCTAACGGCTATGACTGAGAATGGTTTTGAGGTTATTCCAATCGATAGTAAGGTATTTAAACAACAACTTGACTCACTAAAAGATGTTCCTTTCTCAGCAATAAAAATTGGTTTATTACCTAATGTTGAAATTGCGGAATTAACCTTAGACTTTGTTAAAAAATGTCCAGAAATTCCAATTGTATTGGATCCCGTTCTAGTTTGCAAGGAGACACATGACGTTGAGGTTTCACAGCTACGTGATGAATTGGTTAAATTCTTCCCTTATGTTACAGTCATTACTCCAAATCTCCCAGAAGTAGAACTTCTTATTGACAAAAAAATACATACTATTGATGATATGAAGCTTGCAGCTAGTTGCTTAAAAGAATTGGGTGCTAAGACTGTCGTCGTAAAAGGTGGCAACCGTCTAGATGGTAATAAAGCGTTAGATGTTCTATACAATGGGAAAGAATATAAAATATTTGAGAAACCTGTTCTAGATAAAAATAATACAGGGGCAGGATGTACATTTGCTTCCAGCATAGCCAGTGAATTAGTCAAAGGATTTTCAGAAACGGAAGCTGTAGCCAATGCTAAGGTCTTTGTTTTTGAATCAATTAAACAGTCGAATGAATATGGAGTCGTTCAATATGCAAAATAAGAGAATAAAAAAACTAACGTTATTAGCCATTCTAACGGCTTTATCAGTAACCTTTGGGTTTGTAGCGAAAATTCCAACTCCAACAGGACTATTGACTTTGGTAGATGCAGGGATTTACTTCACAGCCTTCTACCTTGGTAAGAAAGAGGGAGCTATTGTAGGAGGTTTATCTGCTTTTTTGATTGATCTCTTATCATCTGCTCCTCAATGGATGTTCATAAGTCTATTTATTCATGGTGCACAAGGCTATTTTGCAGGGCTAAAAGGTGGCTACCGTCCCCTAGGTCTACTACTAGCCACTGTTGTAATGGTTGGTGGCTACGCCCTTTCTTCGGTGTTTATGTACGGAACAGGAGCTTCAATCGCAGAGTTGGTTCCTAATTTTTGTCAGAATGGTTTAGGCATTGTAATTGGTTGGCTATTATATCAAGCGTTCAAAAGAGTTCAATCAAACAAATGACAACAGATTTGTGATAAGCCTCTTGAC
Source organism: Streptococcus sp. FSL E2-3494 (assembly GCF_038007085.1). Classification (NCBI taxonomy): domain Bacteria; kingdom Bacillati; phylum Bacillota; class Bacilli; order Lactobacillales; family Streptococcaceae; genus Streptococcus; species Streptococcus sp. FSL E2-3494. Next base: position 155,786 of record NZ_JBBOWN010000002.1, on the reverse strand, counting down.
AGCTATCCAAAAGGGTGCTAAGATACAAAAGTTGTCTTAAGCGATTTGTCTCTAACTCGTAAAGGTTCCAAAACTTTAAAAAAGCTATTGACAAGTTTAAGAAGGGATGATATTATAAATAAGCTGTTTCGTGAGAGACGGCCAGCACGAAGAAGAGAAAAAAACTTCAAAAAAAGTGTTGACAAGATATTCTGTCTTTGCTAGAATATAGAAGTTGTCTCAAGAGAGGCAAAGACCTTTGAGAACTGAATAAGAAACCAAGTGCAGGGTTATGATAGAAGAATTATAACCTGTCAATTTACAAGAATAAATCGTCAGACGACGGTAATGAGTTAACGCTCGAACAATTATTAAAGTATTAATGAGAGTTTGATCCTGGCTCAGGACGAACGCTGGCGGCGTGCCTAATACATGCAAGTAGAACGCTGAAGAGAGGAGCTTGCTCTTCTTGGATGAGTTGCGAACGGGTGAGTAACGCGTAGGTAACCTGCCTTGTAGCGGGGGATAACTATTGGAAACGATAGCTAATACCGCATAACAATGGATGACACATGTCATTTATTTGAAAGGGGCAATTGCTCCACTACAAGATGGACCTGCGTTGTATTAGCTAGTAGGTGAGGTAATGGCTCACCTAGGCGACGATACATAGCCGACCTGAGAGGGTGATCGGCCACACTGGGACTGAGACACGGCCCAGACTCCTACGGGAGGCAGCAGTAGGGAATCTTCGGCAATGGGGGCAACCCTGACCGAGCAACGCCGCGTGAGTGAAGAAGGTTTTCGGATCGTAAAGCTCTGTTGTAAGTCAAGAACGGGTGTGAGAGTGGAAAGTTCACACTGTGACGGTAGCTTACCAGAAAGGGACGGCTAACTACGTGCCAGCAGCCGCGGTAATACGTAGGTCCCGAGCGTTGTCCGGATTTATTGGGCGTAAAGCGAGCGCAGGCGGTTTGATAAGTCTGAAGTTAAAGGCTGTGGCTCAACCATAGTTCGCTTTGGAAACTGTCAAACTTGAGTGCAGAAGGGGAGAGTGGAATTCCATGTGTAGCGGTGAAATGCGTAGATATATGGAGGAACACCGGTGGCGAAAGCGGCTCTCTGGTCTGTAACTGACGCTGAGGCTCGAAAGCGTGGGGAGCGAACAGGATTAGATACCCTGGTAGTCCACGCCGTAAACGATGAGTGCTAGGTGTTGGATCCTTTCCGGGATTCAGTGCCGCAGCTAACGCATTAAGCACTCCGCCTGGGGAGTACGACCGCAAGGTTGAAACTCAAAGGAATTGACGGGGGCCCGCACAAGCGGTGGAGCATGTGGTTTAATTCGAAGCAACGCGAAGAACCTTACCAGGTCTTGACATCCCGATGCTATTTCTAGAGATAGAAAGTTACTTCGGTACATCGGTGACAGGTGGTGCATGGTTGTCGTCAGCTCGTGTCGTGAGATGTTGGGTTAAGTCCCGCAACGAGCGCAACCCCTATTGTTAGTTGCCATCATTCAGTTGGGCACTCTAGCGAGACTGCCGGTAATAAACCGGAGGAAGGTGGGGATGACGTCAAATCATCATGCCCCTTATGACCTGGGCTACACACGTGCTACAATGGTTGGTACAACGAGTTGCGAGTCGGTGACGGCGAGCTAATCTCTTAAAGCCAATCTCAGTTCGGATTGTAGGCTGCAACTCGCCTACATGAAGTCGGAATCGCTAGTAATCGCGGATCAGCACGCCGCGGTGAATACGTTCCCGGGCCTTGTACACACCGCCCGTCACACCACGAGAGTTTGTAACACCCGAAGTCGGTGAGGTAACCTTTTGGAGCCAGCCGCCTAAGGTGGGACAGATGATTGGGGTGAAGTCGTAACAAGGTAGCCGTATCGGAAGGTGCGGCTGGATCACCTCCTTTCTAAGGAAAAACGGAATGTACTTGAGTTTCTTATTTAGTTTTGAGAGGTCTTGTGGGGCCTTAGCTCAGCTGGGAGAGCGCCTGCTTTGCACGCAGGAGGTCAGCGGTTCGATCCCGCTAGGCTCCATTGAATCGAAAGATTCAAGTATTGTCCATTGAAAATTGAATATCTATATCAAATTCCATATGTAAGTAATTACATATAGATAGTAACAAGAAAATAAACCGAAACGCTGTGAATATTTAATGAGTTAGGTCGAAAGGCCAAAAATAAGGTTAAGTTAATAAGGGCGCACGGTGGATGCCTTGGCACTAGAAGCCGATGAAGGACGTGACTAACGACGAAATGCTTTGGGGAGCTGTAAGTGAGCAATGATCCAGAGATGTCCGAATGGGGGAACCCGGCAGGTAATGCCTGTCACTCATTACTGTTAAGGTAATGTAGAGGAAGACGCAGTGAACTGAAACATCTAAGTAGCTGTAGGAAGAGAAAGCAAAAGCGATTGCCTTAGTAGCGGCGAGCGAAACGGCAAGAGGGCAAACCGAAGAGTTTACTCTTCGGGGTTGTAGGACTGCAACGTGGACTTAAAGATTATAGAAGAACTACCTGGGAAGGTAGGCCAAAGAGAGTAATAGCCTCGTATTCGAAATAGTCTTTATACCTAGCAGTATCCTGAGTACGGCGAGACACGAGAAATCTCGTCGGAATCTGGGAGGACCATCTCCCAACCCTAAATACTCTTTAGTGACCGATAGTGAACCAGTACCGTGAGGGAAAGGTGAAAAGCACCCCGGGAGGGGAGTGAAATAGAACCTGAAACCGTGTGCCTACAACAAGTTCGAGCCCGTTAATGGGTGAGAGCGTGCCTTTTGTAGAATGAACCGGCGAGTTACGATATGATGCGAGGTTAAGTTGAAGAGACGGAGCCGTAGGGAAACCGAGTCTTAATAGGGCGCATTAGTATCATGTCGTAGACCCGAAACCATGTGACCTACCCATGAGCAGGTTGAAGGTGAGGTAAAACTCACTGGAGGACCGAACCAGGGCACGTTGAAAAGTGCTTGGATGACTTGTGGGTAGCGGAGAAATTCCAAACGAACTTGGAGATAGCTGGTTCTCTCCGAAATAGCTTTAGGGCTAGCGTCGATGTTAAGTCTCTTGGAGGTAGAGCACTGTTTGGGTGAGGGGTCCATCCCGGATTACCAATCTCAGATAAACTCCGAATGCCAATGAGATATAATCGGCAGTCAGACTGCGAGTGCTAAGATCCGTAGTCGAAAGGGAAACAGCCCAGACCACCAGCTAAGGTCCCAAAATATATGTTAAGTGGAAAAGGATGTGGGGTTGCACAGACAACTAGGATGTTAGCTTAGAAGCAGCTATTCATTCAAAGAGTGCGTAATAGCTCACTAGTCGAGTGACCCTGCGCCGAAAATGTACCGGGGCTAAAACATATTACCGAAGCTGTGGATACCTTTATAGGTATGGTAGGAGAGCGTTCTATGTGCGAAGAAGGTGTACCGTGAGGAGTGCTGGAGCGCATAGAAGTGAGAATGCCGGTATGAGTAGCGAAAGACAGGTGAGAATCCTGTCCACCGTAAGACTAAGGTTTCCAGGGGAAGGCTCGTCCGCCCTGGGTTAGTCGGGACCTAAGGAGAGACCGAAAGGTGTATCCGATGGACAACAGGTTGATATTCCTGTACTAGAGTATATAGTGATGGAGGGACGCAGTAGGCTAACTAAACCAGACGATTGGAAGTGTCTGGCCAAGCAGTGAGGTGTGATATGAGTCAAATGCTTATATCTTTAACATTGAGCTGTGATGGGGAGCGAAGTTTAGTAGCGAAGTTAGTGATGTCACACTGCCGAGAAAAGCTTCTAGCGTTAATTATACTCTACCCGTACCGCAAACCGACACAGGTAGTCGAGGCGAGTAGCCTCAGGTGAGCGAGAGAACTCTCGTTAAGGAACTCGGCAAAATGGCCCCGTAACTTCGGGAGAAGGGGCGCTGACTGATGGTCAGCCGCAGTGAATAGGCCCAAGCAACTGTTTATCAAAAACACAGCTCTCTGCTAAATCGTAAGATGATGTATAGGGGGTGACGCCTGCCCGGTGCTGGAAGGTTAAGAGGAGTGCTTAGCGTAAGCGAAGGCATGAATTGAAGCCCCAGTAAACGGCGGCCGTAACTATAACGGTCCTAAGGTAGCGAAATTCCTTGTCGGGTAAGTTCCGACCCGCACGAAAGGCGTAATGATTTGGGCACTGTCTCAACGAGAGACTCGGTGAAATTTTAGTACCTGTGAAGATGCAGGTTACCCGCGACAGGACGGAAAGACCCCATGGAGCTTTACTGCAGTTTGATATTGAGTATCTGTACCACATGTACAGGATAGGTAGGAGCCTATGACCTCGGGACGCCAGTTTCGAGTGAGGCGTTGTTGGGATACTACCCTTGTGTTATGGCTACTCTAACCCAGATAGGTTATCCCTATCGGGGACAGTGTCTGACGGGCAGTTTGACTGGGGCGGTCGCCTCCTAAAAGGTAACGGAGGCGCCCAAAGGTTCCCTCAGAATGGTTGGAAATCATTCGCAGAGTGTAAAGGTATAAGGGAGCTTGACTGCGAGAGCTACAACTCGAGCAGGGACGAAAGTCGGGCTTAGTGATCCGGTGGTTCCGTATGGAAGGGCCATCGCTCAACGGATAAAAGCTACCCTGGGGATAACAGGCTTATCTCCCCCAAGAGTTCACATCGACGGGGAGGTTTGGCACCTCGATGTCGGCTCGTCGCATCCTGGGGCTGTAGTCGGTCCCAAGGGTTGGGCTGTTCGCCCATTAAAGCGGCACGCGAGCTGGGTTCAGAACGTCGTGAGACAGTTCGGTCCCTATCCGTCGCGGGCGTAGGAAATTTGAGAGGATCTGCTCCTAGTACGAGAGGACCAGAGTGGACTTACCGCTGGTGTACCAGTTGTTCTGCCAAGAGCATCGCTGGGTAGCTATGTAGGGAAGGGATAAACGCTGAAAGCATCTAAGTGTGAAGCCCACCTCAAGATGAGATTTCCCATGATTTTATATCAGTAAGAGCCCTGAGAGATGATCAGGTTGATAGGTTAGAAGTGGAAGTGTGGTGACACATGTAGCGGACTAATACTAATAGCTCGAGGACTTATCCAACGAAAGTAACTGAGATATATTGACAACGATTTGGTTTCTTGATACAGTATAGATATTCAATTTTGAGTTGAGAATACTCAGAGTTAAGTGACGATAGCCTAGGAGATACACCTGTTCCCATGCCGAACACAGAAGTTAAGCCCTAGTACGCCTGATGTAGTTGGGGGTTGCCCCCTGTTAGATACGGTAGTCGCTTAGCCTTTATCCGCCATAGCTCAGTTGGTAGTAGCGCATGACTGTTAATCATGATGTCGTAGGTTCGAGTCCTACTGGCGGAGTATAATTTTTTAAGCTAGACATTGTCTAGCTTTTTTGGCTCTTTGTCAACTGTAGTGGGTGATGAAAAGCTAACATCTAGAGAGGACCGGATAGGTCCTTTTTTTATGTATGTTCAGAGTAATGAAGACACGCTTCTTAAAGTTGATAAAGTTTCTAAACCGAAGCCCAAGCGTTTGATGTCTTTGATCAACTTATTAGTCGCTTCAAGTTTTGCGTTTGAATAGTCCGTTTCTAGTGCGTTTTTGATGTATTGCTTGTGTCTAAGAAAAGTCCTAAAGACAGTTTGAAAATAATGATTGACCTTGCTCCTATTTTCCTCTATCAGTTCAAAGAACTCATCTACTCTCTTCTCCTGAAAGTGAAAAAGCAAAAGCTGATAAAGTGTATAGTAGTCAGTAAGCTCTTTTGAAAAGACTAGTGTCTTCGCAACAACTTCATGTGGTGCTAAAGTTTGGCGGAAAGTCTTTGAATAAAAAGAGTTGAGAGATAGTTTACGGCTGTCCTTTTGGAAGAGTCGCCAGTGATTTTTCAAGGCTCGATAGGGTAGTGACTTCTTATCGAACTGGTTCATAATTGCAATTCTTGTCTTTAAAAAGGCACGTCCAAGGTGCTGGATGATGTGGAAACGATCAAGAACGATTTTTGCGTTTGGAAAGAGCTTGCGAGCCAGTGGAATATAAGCTCCAGACATATCCATCGTGATAAACTGTACCTGTTGTCGGACTTTCAATGGATACTTCAAAAAGTAGTTTCGTATAGTAGTTTGGCGGCGATTATCAAGGATGGTTATGAGTTCGTTTGTCTCATAATTCTGCGCCACAAAAGCCAATTCCCCTTTCTTGAACCCAAACTCATCCCAGGACATAACGGCAGGGAGTTTGTCATAATGTTCCTTGAAAGTAAACTGATCAAGCTTACGATAGACAGTGGACGTCGACACGCGAAGTCTTCTTGCAATATCAGTTAGTGACACTTTCTCAGTTAGGAGTTGTGTAACTTTTTGTCGGACTAGATTGGAGATTTGGCAGTTTTTCTCAACGATAGATGTCTCAGCCACCCTTACTCTCCTACAACTTTTACACTGGAAACGACGTTTTTTCAGACGTAGTAGAGTTGGCGTTCCCGCTTGCTCGAGAAGAGGGATTTTAGAAGGCTTTTGAAAGTCGTACTTGATCATCTTTCCATGGCAATGAGGACATGATGGTGCAGGGTAATCAAATTTTGCTTGAATCTCGATATGAGTGTCAGTTTCAAAAACAAGTGAAATCTTGATATTTTGGTCTTTAATTCCGATTAATTCTGTGGTATTCTTAATAAGTCTCATAAGTTCTTCCTAATGATGGTTTGGTTGCTTTTCATTATAGTTCTTATGGGACTTTTTGTGTACACTCAAAAAGCTCTATAATCTCTACAGTAGTTTTACCCACTACAGAAATTATAGAGCCGCTTTTTTGTGTTATTTGTTAACTGTAGTTGATGACGAAAAGCTAATATCTAGATGTGTCTTTTCTATGTTACTTGAAAGTAAACTGATCAAGTTTAAGATGGACAAATGATACCCTTTTCAGTAAGGCGTTGTGTAACTTTTTTTCGAGAGTGTTGGTGTTCTAGTTTTGTTTAAACCTCGATTAAGGTATCTTTTTCAAATACAAGAGAAATAATGATGTTAGTGTCTGCAATTCTGTGGTATTCTTAATAAGTCTCATAAGTTCTTCCTAATAATGGTTAAGTTGCTTTTCATTATAGTTCTTACGAGAAGTTTTTGGGTACATTAAAAAAGCTCTATAATCTCTACAGTGGTTTTACCATCTATAGAAATTATAGAGCCTCGAATTCCTCTAGCTGTGCTAGTGGTTCTGAAAAGCTTTTAGCGATATATTAAAAATATCTCTCTAAAGTGTTATATTAGATAAGTTTTCGTGATCACTAACTGATATACTAAAGAAAATCCTTTATGAGACAGGATAATAATAGTTTAGTACATACTATAAGGAGTTATCAGTATCATATTGTGTTTGCACTAAAATATCGACGGCAGCTCATTTATGGAAAATACAAAACAATTATAGGTCAAATCTTACGATTATGTTGAAATACATGAAGCAGAGGCTTGCCCAGATCATATTCAGATGTTGGTGAGTAAATTATATAAACTAATTGTTTCTTCATTTCGGAAAAGCTAATTTAAAGTATAAATATGAGTATTGTAAATTTAGTTTTTAGGTTTTTGTTGATATTGAGAGTAGTTAGTCGGGTTAACGAGAAAAGGTGAGATGAAGGGAAACGATTCGTTAGATTTTTAGGCGTCTACCGTTAGCGGTGCCTTTTAGCTGAAGAACGAACCACCTGTTCTCGTGGGTGGTTTTGACTCTATCTCGCTTATTTAATTGTTTTAGTCAAGTTATTTATAGTGACATATATGTCTCTATTTTATTTTTCTACATTCTTTTATAATAGGTCTGTAATTATCTAATTACAAAATTTATATTTATTATTGGAGGTTCAATGGAACAAGAAGTTTTTGTTAAGGCATATGAAAAGGTAAGGCCAATTGTACTTAAGGCTTTTAGGCAATACTTTATTCAGCTTTGGGATCAAGCTGACATGGAGCAAGAGGCGATGATGACTTTGTATCAGCTTTTAAAAAAGTTTCCTGATTTAGAGAAAGATGATGATAAGTTACGTCGTTACTTTAAAACTAAGTTTAGGAATCGACTTAATGATGAAGTGAGGCGGCAGGAGTCAGTAAAACGTCAAGCTAATAGACAGTGCTATGTTGAAATTTCAGATATTGCCTTTTGTATTCCCAATAAGGAGCTAGATATGGTTGATAGACTTGCTTATGATGAACAGCTTAATGCTTTTCGTGAGCAGTTATCATCGGAAGATTCTCTTAAGTTGGATCGATTGTTGGGTGGTGAATGCTTTAGGGGAAGGAAAAAGATGATACGAGAGTTAAGATTTTGGATGGTTGACTTTGATCCATGTAATGAAGAAGACTGAGTTGAAATTATTCTCTAGTTTGTTTTATTCAATAGTTATGGACATTATTCGTATCAGTTAATTTGTTTATTAGTGACTCTCATTATAAGATGAGTTTGTTTATTTTACCTCTATTATGTTTCCAGTAATTCTTGGAAGGTCAACCTTTTCTTTAATTAGAGCTTCATGGTAAAGTTTTAAGAATTCTGCATAGATATGGACTTGTTGTCCATTTTTTGTAAAAATGTCAACACGAAAAACAAGTTGTCCGGAAGGTTTTGAAGTTAATCCGATGATATTTGGACTCCCAATAATTTCAGGATAATTTTCAATGTTGTCTTTATTAACTTGTTGGATAATGCTTGTTACTTTATTGATATCGGTAGAAGTATAGACTGGGATGTCAATTTGAGCTCTCATATCTCCACGAGATTTATTGGAAACGATTGTGATATTACGATTAGGTATAAAATGAAGTGTTCCATCAAAGTCTCGAATCTGAGTAGTGCGGATACCCATAGTAGAAACAAGACCTGTAATGGCTCCTACCTCAACAGAATCACCAACTTCAAATTGATCTTCTAATAAGATGAAAAAACCATTAACGACGTCAGATAGGAATCCTTGAGCTCCTAGACCAAGAGCAACACCGGCAAGTCCGGCTCCTGCTAGAAGGCTAGATACGGGAACACCCAAAATACTTAGAAGCCAGTATACAAGGAAAAAGTAAAGGATATAGTTCATGCAATTGTGCAGTAGGTGTTCAATAGTTTTTTTACGGGCGGATGTTTGAATGGTCCATGATAGTGAACGTCCGACAGTATGTTTAAACAGAAAGTTGATAATCTTTTTACTAAGCAGAAAGATGATGAGGAGAATGAGAAGTTTAATTCCTTTCGAAATAAGTAGCATTAGGCTTTCTTCGAAATTAAATTGCTGTATATATTTTTGTAAAATATTCATATCTCTAGTTTATCAAAATTTGTAAAAAGAAACAGTCTATAACGTTTTTCTTGTTATTAAATTGGAGAAAAAAACTTTCAAAAGGCTTTGAAATATGGTAAACTAAACTGTATCTATAAAAAATTTAAGGAGAATGACTACATGTCTGTATCATTTGAAAACACAGCCACAAACCGTGGTGTGGTGACATTTACTATCGGTCAGGATAAAATTCAACCAGCTTTGGATCAAGCGTTTAACAAGGTTAAAAAGAATTTGAACGTACCAGGTTTCCGTAAAGGACACATTCCTCGTGCCGTATTTAACCAAAAATTTGGTGAAGAAGCTCTTTACGATGATGCTTTGAATGCAATACTTCCAGCAGCTTATGAAGCAGCGATTGCTGAACTTGGTCTTGATGTTGTTGCACAACCAAAAATTGATGTAAAATCAATTGGAAAAGGTCAAGATTGGACACTTACTGCAGAAGTTGTTACAAAACCAGAAGTAAAACTTGGAGCATATAAAGATCTTGAAGTTTCAGTAGAAGTTTCAAAAGAAGTTACTGACGAAGAAGTTGATGCTAAGCTTGAAAACGAACGTAAAAACTTGGCTGAATTGATTGTTAAAGACGGTGCAGCTGAATATGGAGATACTGTGGTTATTGACTTCGTTGGTTCGGTAGACGGTGTTGAATTTGACGGTGGTAAAGGTGAAAACCACTCTCTTGAACTTGGTTCAGGTCAATTTATCCCAGGTTTCGAAGACCAATTGGTTGGAGCAAAATCTGGTGATGAAGTAGAAGTTAAAGTAACTTTCCCAGAAGACTATCAAGCTACTGATCTTGCAGGTAAAGCTGCTGTATTTGTTACTAAAGTTAACGAAGTTAAAGCTAAAGAAGTTCCTGCTCTTGATGATGAGTTGGCTAAAGACCTTGATGACGAAGTTGACACTCTTGATGAGTTGAAAGCTAAATATCGTAAAGAACTTGAAGCAGCTAAAGAAATTGCATTTGATGATGCTGTTGAAGGTGCTGCACTTGATTTGGCTGTTGAAAACGCTGAAATCGTTGAATTGCCAGCAGAAATGGTTGAAAATGAAGTTCACCGTGCTATGAACGAATTCATGGGTAACTTGCAACGTCAAGGTATTTCTCCTGAAATGTACTTCCAAATTACTGGTACAACCCAAGAGGATCTTCGTAAACAATATGAAGCTGATTCTGATAAACGTGTGAAAACTAACCTTGTTATCGAAGCTGTTGCTGCTGCGGAAGGATTTGACGCTACAGACGAAGAAATCCAAAAAGAAATCAATGACCTTGCAGCTGAGTACAATATGGAAGTATCACAAGTTTCTGAACTTCTTTCACCTGAAATGCTTAAACATGATATTGCTATGAAGAAAGCTGTTGAAGTTATTACAAGTTCAGCAAAAGTTAAATAATATACCTAAAATCAAGTTTCTGTTGAGACTTGATTTTTTATTCTATAAATACTTTGACTATTGACTCTTTTTAGCGTAAAATAGAGGGTAGCGAAATTTGATTGCTGGGTTATTTTCTAGTAGGAATTAGCTTGAGTAATAATGAAGGAGAACCGCTTTGGAACTAGACGTATTTGCTGGACAAGAAAAAAGTGAATTATCAATGATTGAAGTGGCCCGTGCTATCTTAGAAACACGTGGTCGTGATAAAGAAATGTATTTCAACGATTTAGTCAATGAAATTCAAAATTACTTAGAAAAATCGGATGCCGATATCCGTAGTGCTTTGCCATTCTTTTATTCAGATTTGAATACGGATGGAAGTTTCATTCCACTAGGTGATAACAAATGGGGCTTGCGTTCATGGTATGCTATTGATGAAATCGATGAAGAGGTTATCACATTGGAAGATATTGATGAAAATGCACCAAAACGTAAAAACAAGAAAGTTAATGCCTTCATGGATGGTGATGAAGATGCCATCGACTATAATGATGATGATCCAGAAGACGAGAACTTTACACCTTCTTCTGCTATTCTTGAATATGACAACGATAACGAAGATGATGAGAAAGCCGAGGTGGAATCTTATGATTCTGAGTTGAATGAAATTATTCCAGATGACGATTTAGATGATGTTGAGTTGTCTGAAGAAGATGACGATGATGACTATGAAGATGAGACAAATGACTAAGTTTTCATTGACAAATGGTTTTGGATAGTTTAGACTAATTATCGGGCACCTCTTTTAAAGAGGCCATGATTAAGGCTCCCAGAGTAAAACTCTTGGGGTCATTTTTGTTTTCAGTCATCTACTGGTTTTGTTGCTATTGAGTTACTAAATAGCACTCATGTTGTATACTGGTAAAGGACAATTTTGATTATCGAATACGGTAATCAATCTGCTTTTTTCATTGTTTTGTATTATTTTATAAGGAGTTAACATGACAAAATATATTTTCGTCACTGGTGGTGTGGTATCTTCAATTGGTAAAGGGATTGTAGCTGCGAGTCTTGGACGTTTGCTTAAGAATCGTGGACTTAAGGTTACCATTCAAAAATTTGACCCTTACATCAATATTGATCCAGGAACGATGAGTCCTTACCAACATGGTGAAGTTTATGTCACTGATGATGGTGCTGAAACGGACCTTGACCTTGGCCACTACGAACGTTTTATCGATATTAACCTTAACAAATACTCTAACGTTACTACTGGTAAGATTTATAGTGAAGTTTTACGTAAAGAACGTAAAGGGGAGTACTTAGGTGCGACTGTTCAGGTAATTCCGCATATCACAGATGCTTTGAAAGACAAGATTAAGCGTGCGGCGACAACGACTGATTCAGATGTTGTTATCACTGAAGTTGGTGGGACTGTTGGTGATATTGAAAGTCTTCCATTCTTAGAAGCTCTTCGTCAAATGAAGGCTGATGTGGGCTCTGACAATGTTATGTATATCCACACAACGCTTCTTCCATACTTGAAGGCTGCTGGGGAAATGAAGACAAAACCAACGCAACACTCTGTTAAGGAATTGCGTGGTTTAGGTATTCAACCCAATATGTTGGTTATTCGTACAGAGGAACCTGCTGGGCAAGGAATCAAGAATAAGTTGGCTCAGTTTTGTGATGTAGCACCTGAGGCTGTTATTGAATCACTAGATGTGGAACATATCTATCAAGTGCCACTTAATATGCAGGCTCAGGGTATGGATCAAATCGTTTGCGATCATTTGAAGCTGAATGCACCAGCTGCAGATATGACAGAATGGTCTGCTATGGTTGATAAGGTACTTAACCTTAAGAAAACAACTAAAATTGCTCTTGTTGGGAAATATGTGGAGCTTCACGATGCTTATTTGTCAGTGGTTGAGGCGCTTAAACACTCAGGTTTGGCAAATGATACTGCCATTGATATTGACTGGGTTAATGCTAATGATTTGACTGCTGAAAATGTTGCTTCTCGCTTGGCTGATGCTGATGGTATCATCGTTCCTGGTGGTTTCGGTCAACGTGGTACAGAGGGCAAGATTCAAGCTATTCGTTATGCACGTGAAAATGATGTGCCGATGTTGGGTGTCTGCCTCGGTATGCAATTGACATGTATTGAATTTGCTCGCCACGTTCTTCACTTGGATGGCGCTAACTCAGCTGAGCTTGATCCAGAAACTCAATACCCAATTATTGATATTATGCGTGATCAAATTGATATTGAAGATATGGGTGGTACTCTTCGTCTTGGTCTTTACCCATGTAAGTTGAAACCAGGTTCTAAGGCAGCAGCCGCTTACGGCAACCAAGAGGTAGTACAACGTCGTCACCGTCACCGTTATGAATTTAATACTAAGTTCCGTGAGCAGTTCGAGGCTGAGGGCTTTGTATTCTCAGGCGTGTCACCAGATAATCGTTTGATGGAAGTCGTAGAACTCCCAGATAAGAAATTCTTTGTTGCAGCGCAATACCACCCAGAATACCATAGCCGTCCAAACCATGCTGAAGAACTTTACAGTGCTTTTGTAACAGCAGCGGTTGAAAATGCTAAATAATGAACTAGAACAGAGTGGAATAGCCTACTCTGTTTTTTATTGGCTTCTTTTATGCTAAAATAAAGGGAATAATAAGAAAGAGTGAGGAAAACAAATGGCTGAGTTTGGCTTTTTGTCAGTATTAGAAGAAGAATTAGATAAGCACCTGGATTATGATTTTGCGATGGACTGGGATAAAAAGAATCACGCTGTGGAGGTGACGTTCATCCTAGAAGCGCAAAACAGTGGTAATGTGGAGACTATTGATGATAAGGGTGAAGTGTCTGATGAAGATGTTATTTTTGAAGATTACGTGCTCTTTTACAATCCAGCAAAATCGAGATTTGATGAGGAGGATTACCTAGTAACAATCCCATATGAACCTAAAAAAGGTCTGTCTCGTGAGTTTTTAGCTTATTTTGCAGAAACATTAAATGAGGTGGCAACGGAAGGGTTGAGTGACTTGATGGATTTTCTATCTGATGATGGACCTGAGGAATTCGGTTTGGTTTGGGACAAAGAAGCTTTCGAAAAAGGGAAAGCTCAACTTGAAGAGAAGGTGTTTTTTGCTTATCCAAGGTATTAAAGGGAGTGAAAAGGGATGGATGCTTATCTAAAGGATCAGTTAGATTTTACAGGTGTTAAGGTTGCCTTACTCGTAGAGAAAAGTATTCTGGTCGTTCTTAGAGATAATAAGACAGATATTCCTTGGCCAAATATGTGGGAATTACCAGGTGGTGGAAGAGAGGGCATAGAAACGCCACTTGAGTGTCTTCAACGTGAAGTCTGGGAGGAGCTAGGCTTGACTTTGAAAGAGGAATCGATTATTTGGTCGCGAATCTACCCTAGTATCTTGGATAAAGATAGGTTAGCTGTTTTTGTGGTTGCCCAAATTAGTCAGAAGCAGTATCAAGAGATTTGTTTTGGAGATGAAGGGCAGGAATTTAAATTGATGCCTATAGAGGATTTTATAAAAGCAGAAGGTGTCATTCCCCAGTTGCAAGAACGTTTTAAAGACTATTTAGTAGGAAAGGAAATAGATAATTAATGAACAAATGGCAAGAATTAACGATTGAAGTTAATCGTGAGGTCGAAGAGGCGGCTTCTAATATTTTAATCGAATCTGGGAGCCAGGGTGTGACTATTGATGACAGTGCAGATTATTTGGAAAATGCGGACCGCTTTGGGGAACTTTATCCTGAGGTTGAGCAGGTTGAGACAGTTAAAATTACGGCTTATTATCCGGAATCAGCAGATATCGAGGCTATTACTAAGCAGGTTAATGATCGTTTGGATGAGTTGACAGATTTTGGTCTTGAAACGGGAGATATTCACTTGGTAACTCAAGAATTGGTTGAAGAAGATTGGGCTGAGAATTGGAAAAAATACTATGAACCAGCTCGCATTACCCATGATTTGACCATCGTGCCGTCATGGACAGATTATGAGGCATCAGTAGGTGAAAAGATTATCAAGCTGGATCCTGGCATGGCCTTTGGAACAGGAACCCACCCAACGACTAAGATGAGCCTTTTTGCACTCGAACAGGTGCTTCGTGGTGGTGAGACGGTGATTGATGTGGGAACTGGTTCGGGAGTTCTCTCGATTGCTAGCTCTCTTCTTGGAGCCAAGGAAATCTATGCTTATGACCTTGATGATGTGGCGGTTCGAGTCGCACAGGAAAATATCGACATGAATCCTGGTATGGAAAATATCCACGTTGCTACGGGAGATCTTTTGAAGGGTGTAACTCAAGAAGCTGATGTTATCGTGGCTAATATTTTGGCGGATATTCTCATCCACCTGACGGAAGACGCCTATCGTTTGGTTAAGGATGAAGGTTATTTGATTATGTCAGGGATTATCTCTGAAAAATGGGATATGGTGCGTGAATCGGCTGAGAAAGCTGGTTTCCTCCTGGAAACTCACATGGTTCAGGGAGAGTGGAATACTTGTGTCTTCAAGAAGACGGATGATATTTCAGGTGTGATTGGAGGCTAAATGCAACAGTATTTTATAAAGGGGCAGGTTGAAAATCCAGTGATCATCAAAGACAAGGATGCTGTGAAGCATATGTTTAACGTTATGCGTTTAACAGAGGATGATCAGGTTGTCTTGGTTTTTGAAGATGGTGTCAAGCGCCTTGCTCGTGTGATTGATCGTGAGAATCATGTCTTTGAAGTGATTGAAGACTTAAATGAGACTGTCGAGATGCCTGTATCTGTAACCATTGCTTCTGGTTTTCCCAAGGGAGACAAGCTGGAACTGGTGACACAAAAGGTAACAGAGCTTGGAGCTCAGGCTATTTGGGGCTTCCCTGCCGACTGGTCTGTAGTTAAATGGGATGGTAAGAAGCTTGCCAAGAAGGAAGATAAACTTGCCAAAATTGCTCTAGGAGCTGCAGAACAATCCAAGCGTAATTGTGTTCCAGAAGTCAGATTGTTCGAGAAGAAGGGAGAATTTCTATCAGAATTAGCTCATTTTGATAAGATTTTTATCGCCTATGAGGAAACAGCTAAAGCGGGTGAGTTGGCTACTCTAGCTCGTGAGTTGGCTAAGGTGGAAAATGGACAGAAGCTCCTCTTTATCTTTGGACCAGAAGGTGGTATTTCTCCGTCTGAGATTGATGCATTTGAAGAAGCTGGTGGCGTTAAAATTGGCCTTGGACCGCGTATTATGCGGACGGAAACAGCTCCCCTCTATGCTTTGAGCAGTGTGAGTTATGCCCTAGAATTGAATAATTAAGAGAAAGTTGGCTTTGTTCCAACTTTTTTGTATTTGACACTTTTAAGCTAAGATTGAATCATGTCATTGGTTTTGTATGACAAATCGAGCATTTCTAAAAAAAGTTGATATTCTTATTTCGGTTTAATATAATTGTATTATCTTTATAAAAGGGGAAAATTTTAATGAAAACGGGATCGTTATGTGGCTCAATCCGCTGTTGTTTTGGGCCTTTTTGCTCTCTTGACTGTGCTACAAGTTGTGGGGTATGCTGATGAGGCAACGGCGCCCAGTTCCAACTACCCCAACTGAAACTGTGACAGATAGTGGAGCCACTATCGTATCAGGACAAGGAACTTCGGGGACAGCTGTTCAAGGAGGAACAGAGACTGTATCTGCTACACTAACACCAGTAGCGACAAATGCGTCTGTAGAAGCATCATCTTCTAGCTCAACAGTCCAAGCAAGTCAAGAAGCTAGTGCTGTTTTGACTAATGCCAATCAAGTGACACCAGCAGTGCCAGTACAGCCTGAAATCGTTACTGAACCTGCTCATGAGGGACAGACTGTTGATATGCAGATTTTGTCAACAACAGATATTCACACCAACTTGGTTAACTATGACTATTATCAAGATAAGCCGTCTCAAAGCATTGGTCTATCCAAAACTGCTTGTCCTTATCAAAAAAGCCCGTGAAACCAATCCCAATACGGTCTTGGTGGACAGTGGGGATATGATTCAAGGAACTCCTTTTGGAACTTATAAGGCCTTGATTGATCCTGTTGCCCAAGGTGAGACTCACCCTATGTACAAGGCTTTTGAGATGCTTGGTTACGATGCTGAAACGCTTGGAAATCACGAGTTTAACTTATGGCCTCGAATTTTTGGATCGCATGGTTAAGGCCGCTAAGATTAACATTATCAATGCTAATGTGCGCAATGCTCAGACAGGTGACTACTATTACAATCCCTATAAGATTGTTAATAAGACCTTTACCGATACGGATGGCAAACAGGTAACGCTAAAAATCGGTATTACTGGTGTCCTTCCAACGCAGATTTTGGTTTGGGATAAGGCCAATCTTGAAGGTAAGGTAACTGTCGACGATCCAATGGAGGCTGTTAAGACTATTGTTCCTCAAATGAAGGCTGCTGGGGCTGATTTTATTCTTGTTGCTGCTCATTCTGGTATTGGCGACAATGAATATACTAAGAACGAGGAAAATGAAGGTTACCAAATTGCTGGTATCGAAGGTGTTGATGCTGTTGCGACAGGACATTCTCATGCGGATTTCCCAAATGGTGATGGTACAAGTTTTTATGCCAAATATCCTGGTGTAGATGATGTCAATGGTCTCATCAATGGGAAACCTGTAGTTATGGCTGGTAAGTTCGGAGATCATCTCGGTATCATGGATGTCAAGTTGACTTATACGGATGGCAAATGGAAAGTTGTCAACAGTAAGGCTAAGCTTGAAAAAATTGATACTAAGTCAGATATTGCGGATAAAGCTCTAATTGACATGGCTGCTCATGACCACGATGGGACAATATCAACTATGTTCGTAAGGAAGTTGGTGAGACCACTGCCCCAATCACTAGCTATTTTGCTCAAGTTCAGGACGATCCATCTATTCAAATCGTAAACAATGCGCAATTGTGGTATGCCAAAAAACAAGTAGCGGGAACAGCAGATGAAAATCTACCAATCCTTTCAGCAGCTGCACCTTTCAAGGCAGGGAATCGTGGGGATGCAAGTTACTACACTGACATTCCAGCAGGTCCATTAGCCATTAAGAATGTCGTAGACCTCTACCTCTATGATAATGTCACTGCTCTTCTCAAGGTGACTGGTGCGCAGATTAAAGAATGGTTGGAAATGTCTGCAGGACAGTTCAATCAAATTGACCCTAACAGCAAAGAACCCCAACAACTCATTAACAGTAGCTATCCCTCATATAATTACGATGTGATTGATGGGTTGACTTACAAGTTCGATTTAACACAACCTAACAAGTATGACCGTAAAGGTAAGTTGGTTAACCAAGATGTCAGTCGTGTCCGTGATTTAGCTTATCAAGGTCAACCAATTGATTTGAATCAAACCTTCCTTGTCGTAACCAATAACTACCGTGCGACTGGTAATTTCCCTGGTGTTAAGGATGCCGCAGAAAAACGTCTCCTCAATCTTGAAAATCGTCAGGCCATCATTGACTATATTGTCAGTGAGAAAACGATTAATCCGAGTGCCGATGGGAATTGGAGTTTCCTTCCAAACATTGCAAATGCGGATATCCGTTTTGCCTCATCGGACAATGCACATGCCCACCTTGCTAATCAGGATGCTATTAGTTATGTGGGGCCATCAACACAGGCAGGATTTGCGGAGTACCGTTTGATTGTTAAGGAAAAAGCAAATCAAGTCGAGGATACGGCTAATAAAGAATCTGAGAAGTTATCAAAAGGTGCTGAGACAGTGGATCAAACTAAGCGCGTGACACCAAAGGTTATCGAAGGGTCTAGCTTGGTTAAACCTGCTACAGCTATTCAGTTGTCAAATTCTCAGGTAATCATCTTGCCTCAAGCTCAAATCCAAGAAACTCAAGTTTCAAGTTCTGCTGAGACTTTGCCAAATACAGGTTCAGATGAATCCGTGTCAGAAACTTTAGCTGGTCTGGTTCTTGTGACCTTGGCTGGTTTCTTTGGAATCAAGAAATACAAAAAAATTAAGCAAGAGAAAAAGCCCATGTCAGGGCTTTTTTGCTCTAGTTTTACAGTTGGATAAAGTTCTTTTGTGCTTCTAGGATAATAGGTGTTAGACGCTCAATATCGGACTGTGTACCACGTAGTTCAAAGTCTCCCAACATTGGGAAGCCAAAACGCTGGCTGTACTGTTTAGCAGTTAGGCAGTATTGGTTATTGAAGTTGCGGTTCCCAGAACCGATGATACCAAAGCAACGTTTGTGGTTGTCATGGGCTGCGATAAAGTCTCCCAGTGGATTGGTTAAGATTTCAACATCTCCATTGTCAACACCATTCCCACCTTCAAGGTAGGTTGGTAGGAGTGCAACAAACGGTTCATCCACTTGGAAGGTTTCATGATTAAGCTCTTTAATATTGATTTGGCGGCAATTAATCCCATGATTTAGGGAGAGATAATCAGACATACGTTTGACAAAGCTTTGGGTGTTACCGCTCAGGCTAATATACACGAGGGTGAGTTGAGACATGAGTGTCCTCTTTCTATCTATATCTTGTGTTTGTTCAATCATTCTAACACAAGATGTTGTGTTTTTCAAGTTGACTCCTCCCAGTTAATAATTACTTATCTAGCTCTTTTTCTTTACTTACAAAAGTGATAAAATAAAGGTTAATTAAAAGAAGCGAAGGAAGAAATCATGGCTAAAGATAAAAATGTAACAGGAGAAGAAATTTTAGACGTTTGCTCGGCCTATATGTCAGCAGATGATTTGAAATTAGTCGAAAAGGCCTGGCATTATGCGACGGATGCTCATAGTGAGCAATTTCGTCAGTCAGGAGAACCTTATATAATCCACCCTATTCAAGTGGCAGGTATTTTGGCAGATCTCCATCTTGATGCAGTAACAGTGGCCTGTGGTTTCTTGCATGATGTCGTTGAAGACACGGAAAAGACGCTAGATGATTTAGAAGCGGATTTTGGTACGGATGTACGCAATATTGTAGACGGTGTTACCAAGCTTGGTAAGGTTGAATATAAGTCTCACGAGGAGCAGTTGGCTGAAAATCACCGTAAGATGCTTATGGCCATGTCTAAGGATATCCGAGTAATCTTGGTTAAGCTGGCAGACCGTGTGCACAATATGCGTACTCTCAAGCATCTTCGTAAGGATAAGCAGGAGCGCATTTCTCGTGAAACGATGGAAATTTACGCTCCTTTGGCCCACCGTTTGGGTATCAGCCGTATCAAATGGGAATTGGAAGACACGGCTTTCCGTTACCTTAACGAGGTAGAATTTTATAAGATTTCCCACATGATGAAGGAAAAACGCCGCGAGCGTGAGGCACTTGTGGACGAGATTGTCGATAAAATTAAGACCTATACAGCTGAACAAGGGCTTGTCGGTGATGTTTATGGCCGTCCAAAACACATCTACTCTATTTTTCGTAAGATGCGTGACAAGAAGAAACGCTTTGATCAGATTTATGATTTGATTGCTATTCGTTGTGTCATGGAGACGCATAGTGACGTTTATGCTATGTTGGGATACATCCACGAGCTCTGGCGTCCTATGCCTGGACGTTTCAAAGACTATATTGCCAATCCTAAATCCAATGGTTATCAGTCTATCCATACGACGGTTTATGGTCCTAAAGGGCCTATTGAAATCCAAATCCGTACTAAGGAGATGCACCAAGTTGCCGAATACGGGGTTGCAGCTCACTGGGCTTACAAGAAAGGTATCAAGGGCAAGGTCGATTCGAAAGAGTCTGCTTTGGGAATGAATTGGATTAAAGATCTTGTGGAACTCCAAGATGCCTCAAACGGGGATGCTAAGGGATTTGTTGACTCTGTAAAAGAGGATATCTTCTCAGAGCGAATTTATGTCTTTACACCAAAAGGTGATGTTCAGGAATTGCCTAAAGATTCAGGTCCTATTGACTTTGCCTATGCCATCCATACCCAAGTCGGCGAGAAAGCCACAGGTGCCAAGGTTAATGGTCGTATGGTGCCTCTGACTGCCAAACTCAAGACGGGTGATGTGGTTGAGATTATTACCAATGCTAATTCCTTTGGTCCTAGTCGTGACTGGATTAAGATGGTCAAAACGACTAAGGCCAGAAATAAAATTCGTCAATTCTTTAAGAATCAAGACAAGGAAGCTTCAATCACCAAGGGTCGTGAGCTTTTGATAGCCTATTTCCAAGAGCATGGCTATATTGCCAACAAGTACCTAGACAAGAAACATATAGAGGAGATCCTTCCTCGTATGAGTGTGCGTAGTGAGGAAGCTCTCTATGCTGCTGTTGGTTTTGGTGAAATTAGTGCCGCTGCGGTTTTCAATCGTCTGACAGAAAAAGAACGCCGTGAGGAAGAGCGTGCTAAGGCAAAAGCTGAAGCTGAAGAACTAATGAATGGTGGCGAAGTCAAGACTGAGAAGAAAGATGTTCTCAAGGTTAAAAGTGAAAATGGAGTTATCATTCAAGGTGCCTCAGGTCTCCTTATGCGTATCGCTAAGTGTTGTAACCCAGTACCTGGAGATGAGATTGAAGGTTATATCACTAAGGGACGTGGAATAGCTATTCATCGCTCAGATTGTAATAATATCAAGAATCAAGAAGGTTATGAGCAACGTTTAATTGAAGTTGAGTGGGATGAACGCAATACCAATAAATCTTACTTAGCTGAGATTGATATCTATGGCCTAAATCGTTCGGGTCTTTTGAACGATGTTCTTCAAATCTTGTCAAATACAACCAAGAGCATTGCTTCGGTTAATGCACAACCAACTAAGGATATGAAGTTTGCCAATATTCACGTTAGCTTTGAAATTGCTAACCTTATTGAATTGACTGGCCTTGTGGATAAGATTAAAATTATTCCAGATGTTTATAGTGTTAAACGTACTAATGGTTAAGGAGTTTCTGCTATGAAGATTGTGATTCAGCGCGTGCAAAGTGCTTCTGTAGCTATTGAGGATAGTACGGTCGGTACTATTAAGCAAGGGCTTTTGCTCTTGGTTGGAGTTGGCCCAGAAGACACTAAAGAGGATCTTGACTATGCGGTTCGTAAGATTATCAATATGCGCATTTTTTCAGATGAAAATGGCAAGATGAATCTCTCTGTTAAGGATATTGGTGGTCAGATTTTATCGATTTCTCAGTTTACGCTTTTTGCAGATACGAAAAAAGGGAATCGACCGGCATTTACGGGAGCTGCAAAGCCTGACATGGCCAGCCAGTTCTATGACGATTTCAACCAATCCTTGTCAAGTCATGTTCCTGTAGAAAGAGGACGCTTTGGTGCAGATATGCAGGTTAGTCTGGTCAATGATGGCCCTGTTACTGTCATCTTGGATACTAAAAATAGATAAACAAATCATTTCTCACTTTGCATGGGAGATGTTTTTTATCCTCATCAAATTTAGGATTTTAGGAGCTGAAATGTCATCATTTACTGTTTATTTTTATCATTCTAGATAGAATTAGATAACTGGATATCTAATTTCTGAAAAAAACTGACTATTCAAGATGAAAAAATTACCGTTTATGAGGATTTCCGGAAATTCCCTTGTTTTACAAAAAATAACTCGAGTTTACAGCATGCAAATACAAATAGTAATAATTTGAAACGCTGAGGTGATTTAAACTTTTTTAGAGGGATAGGTAGATATGTTAAAGAAAGTAGCGTCAACTAAATTATTATCAGGCTTGTTTGTAGCCGGTGGTATCCTAGGGATGATTCAAGCTGCCAAGGCAGGTAACGTGGTCAATTCAGAAGTAATAAAACCAGTTATTAGTTATTCCAGGTCGTATGCAGATTGCCTACGGTGATTTGAAAGCACGTATTGATATGGTACGCAACAAAACTGAATCACTTATCGTTGGTGCTTACATGGAAGAATCAGGGATTGACTATACTGTTCTTGCTGGAAAAGCAACTAACAGTGTTGGTAAAAATGTTTTTGCGAGCAAGCCATTACAAGCCGACGCGGCTTTTCTGGTAGATGCGACAGTAGTTGCAGCTGGTGGTTATCACATGTCCATTGCAGCTCTTAACGTCTTTCAAAGTTGCCTATTACCAAACTCCATACCTTAGTGTAGCTAAGTATACTATTCGTAAGCTTTACAACTACCAACAGTTTATCACTGCTTATGAAAATCTTCTCCGTAGTGAGGGTGTGACTAACAGCAATCGGTCTGTATCTACTAAGAATGTTACTGGTGAAATCCTTTCTAAGGATGCTCTAGGTGTGACAGGTGATAAAGTTTGGATATTTGTCAAGTCTGGGAAAGGCTTATCAACAGTTCAAATGATTAACATGATCGGCATCAATGCGAGCTGCATAATGAAGAGGGGGATGTGGACAATAAAACACCATATGCTCAAGAAAATCTCACAGTTCGTCTTAGCCTATCAGGGAAAGCAGCTCAAGAGGCTGTTAAAATTGCAGATCAACTCTATGTGACGTCACCAGATGATTGGGCAACTTCGATTATGAGAAAGGCACAAGCAAGGCTTGAAACAGATGAAAATGATTAACCGGTACTTGTCATTTGAGTTCCTAAACTAACTCTTTGGAACATGCTTTAGTATACAAAGATTCAGAGGCTACAACAGATGTAAAACCATCTATGGAATCTCCTAAATTAGATGAGACATTTAAAGCATCACCATTAGTTGATGAGCTAGTAAATTCAGTAGCTGCTCCGGTAGGCAATAGCTGTATCAGAGATCTTGCATGCTAAGAAAGGTGATAACTCAGCGTCTAATACGGATCAAGGTTCAGTAGTATCAGATTCAATCAATATTTTAATTTCGGAGGCCGCAAGTATATCTGTTTCAGTCTCCTTGTCAGAAGTGTCAGAAAGTACAACAGCATCATTAGAAACGTCAACTTCAGAATCAGAAGTAGTTGAAGAACCAGCAGTTTATTTGACAGAATCAGAGAGCTAGGCAAGCACTTCAAATGAAATGATCTTTGAAGGAGTACCAGAAAACATCAATAGTTGGAATCGTCTTTCTGAAACTCCACGGGTCTCAGAATTTTTACCAAGTACTTTTAAAACAGTCACAGAAGTAGCATCACTCTTTAGTAATTATGAAAGATATTCAGAAACAGCTAGCTCGGAATCTCACTCTATGGTAGTAGCTACTTCGGAGGTTTCTATCGAAAAATTAGCAGTACCTATCTTGAAGGATACGGAGGGTGGCTTGTATGATGCAACAACAATCAGAAATATTGTTGAGATGATTGACAGCATCACAATGGATGTCAGTTATATGTGTAGCAGTCGTCAAGACCTTGTCAATACACCTTCGTCAGAGAACACCTAGAATGGTAGTTAAGATCTTAACCTTGCCAGTAAGATAAAGATGCAAGCAGATGATAAAAGATCAACTAAAAATCTTAAGGCTACATTGATAAAACAGCAAAATCTCATAAGTGGGGAGAACGTGTTGTTGCTATACTTAAAGCTATAGTCCTAGCAGAGGTGACAGTTCTTCGTAATTTCTTGATGTCAAAAAAGAATAAATAATAGGTAAAACTCTTTGTATGAACAAGGAGTTTTCTTTTGATAGATTGCTATTTTTCTGAAAATTGTGATACAATAGAAATAGTTTGAATTTTGTGTCAAAGGAGAGCCAATGATTACTGCAAATGATATCGTAAAGGCTAACGAAGTCTTAAAAAACGTGGTGGAGCGTACCCCACTAGATTTTGATCGCTACTTATCTGAAAAATATGGAGCGACTATTTATATTAAAAAAGAAAATATGCAAAAGGTACGTTCCTTTAAATTACGTGGTGCCTACTATGCGATCCATCAGTTAAGTGATGAAGACAAGGAACATGGTGTGGTCTGTGCATCAGCCGGAAACCATGCCCAAGGTGTTGCTTATACTTGTAATGAAATGAAGATTCCTGCAACTATCTTTATGCCAGTAACAACTCCTCTCCAAAAAATTGGTCAAGTACGTTTCTTTGGTGGCAAGTTTGTAACAATTAAATTGGTTGGAGATACCTTTGATGAATCTGCTAAAGCGGCACAAGAGTATAAGAAGTCGGAAGGGATGACTTTCATTGATCCATTCGATGATTATAATGTCCAAGCGGGTCAAGGAACTGTTGCTTATGAAATTTATGAGCAAGCTCAAGAGGAAGGTGTTTCCTTTGATAGTATCTTAGTGCCGGTAGGTGGGGGTGGACTCATCTCTGGTGTGGCTACCTATATCAAGGATGTGGCACCCTCTATAGAGGTTGTAGGTGTTGAGGCTAGTGGTGCTCGTAGTATGCGTGCAGCCTTTGACCATGGTTATCCTGTAAAACTTGAAAAGATTGATAAGTTTGCAGATGGGATTGCTGTCCAAAAGGTAGGTGCAAAAACTTACGAAGTTGCTCGTAAATATGTAGATCGTCTCTTGGGAGTTGATGAAGGATTAATCTCAGAAACCTTAATTGATATGTACTCGAAGGTTGGTACTATCGCAGAACCTGCAGGGGCAGCATCAGTTGCGGCACTTGAAGTGATTAAAGATGAAATTAAAGGAAAAACTATCGTTTGCATCATTTCAGGCGGTAATAATGATATTAACCGTATGCCAGAGATGGAAGAACGTGCCCTTATCTATGATGGAATCAAGCACTATTTTGTGGTTAATTTCCCACAACGTCCAGGAGCCCTTCGTGAGTTTGTAAATGATATCTTAGGGCCAAATGATGACATTACTCGTTTTGAGTACATCAAACGTGCCAATAAAGGGAAAGGTCCAGTTCTCATTGGTATAGCTCTTAGTGATAAGAATGATTATGATGGCCTTCTTGAGCGTCTTTCTGAATTTGATCCAAGTTACATTAATCTTAACGGAAATGAAACACTTTACAATATGCTTGTCTGAGGACGGGTTAATATAATGAAAAAAGAACTGATATTAGTCAGTTCTTTTCTATGTGTAAACTAACGATGAAATACTTTGAAGAATCCATCATAATCTAGAAAGACTTAAGGAGGATCATTTCTTCAATCTAAATCCCCAGTATCTCTACTGAGGATTCTCATTATTCGATAATCAAGAGTCCATCCTTGATAGTAAATGGATTGTCTTTATTGATACGGTCGTAGAACATGATACCGTTAGTATGGTCGATTTCATGTTGAACAACGATTGAGTCGTAACCACGGAGTTTAATACGTTTCTTTTCACCCTCTTTGTTGAAGTATTCAATAGTAACACGAGCATGGCGAACGACATATCCAGGAACGTCGCGATCGACTGAAAGGCATCCTTCACCGTTACCTAGAGCAGCCTCCTGAACAGAATGGGCAACTACTTTAGGATTATACATGATTTCTTGAAGGCTATAAGCTTCTTTAGGTGGATTCCCCTTAGCGTCTTCAGGATTTGGAACGAGAACAGCAATAATGCGTTTTGAAATATCTAATTGTGGTGCTGCAAGACCAACACCTCCTCGAAGTCCCATTTTTTCAGCGATAACAGGGTCCTGTGAATTACGAAGAAACTGCATCATTTTTTCACCAAGGATAATATCTTCATCTGAAAGTGGTAGGGTTACGTCTTCAGCGACAGCACGCAAGGTTGGGTTGCCTTCGCGTATGATATCGTTCATATCAATCATGTGGCTGGCGCGAATAATTTTGGTTTGAGCATCCATTTGTATACCTCTATTTTATTTGATTTACTTGTTTACTTGTTTATAACTATAGCACAAAAGGGTTGAAAGTTAAACCATCAAGGGCTAAAATAGCGTTTTTTTAATCGATGAAAGCCAAGGTTTCCAAGCTATCTCTCTGTAAAATGCGATAGGTTTTAAAAGCTTTCTTCTCAATGATTCCTTGGTCGATAAATTGTTTGATGACTCGCTGTACATGTCGATAGCTAGTCCCAAAACTAGAAGATAAAATGGATGGTGATAACTGAAAGATATCTTGTTCCTCAATATTCAAAATATGAGTAGCTAGACGCTCTTTGACAAAGTAGCTGGCATTCGTTGAGGCAGTAATGCCCTGTCTATGCAGAGCCATTGCTAGGTTACGCCCAATATGATAGAGAAAAATAGGGTCTTTGAGGAGTGCCTCTTTATTATTTAATGGGAGCTGGACTGTTTGAACTTCTTCTAAAGCAATGACTGAAGAACCCGCTAATTGATTGGTCATGAGTTCAACGTCTCCCAGTAGCTGTGGTTGTTGAGGCATTTCTAGGATGTGTTCTTTACCATTGGATAGGGAGCGAACAATTTTTACTCTACCTGATAAAATGTAGGTTAACTCAGTGATATCCTGTCCCTGAGTGCAAATGTAATTGCCTTTTTGAAAGGTGACTTTCTGTAATTGGCTGAGATAGGGGGCTGAGAAGACTTGTTCAAGTTGAGGGTGAATAGTGTGGTGACGCATACATCTCCTTTTTAGGACTTAGGTCCTATTTTTTTAGCTCTTCTTAGATTATAATGAAAAAATAACTATCAGACAAGTAAAGAAAGGATGCTCTTATCCCTATATTATGATTATGACAAAGATTTTAGAAAAAATGAGCCTACTCGGGCTATCTTTGCTTTTGATTTCGGCCTTCTCGATTTCAACCGCTCTACCACCTATGTTGGACTACTATAGTCCAACATATAATGCTTCTCAAGTCGAGCTTTTGGTGTCTGTCCCCTCTTTTTCCGTAGTGGCTATGCTCTTACTTAATCCTTTTGTTGACAAATGGTTAAATGACAGGCAATTGATTATGACAGGTTTAATTTTACTAAGTAGTGCTGGAATTTTTCCTTTCTTTGTACAATGGTATCCACTTGTTTTACTGTCTCGTCTTGTTTTTGGAATGGGTATCGGTTTCATCAATGCCAAGGCTATTTCTATCATTAGTCAGCGTTACCAGGGCAAAGAGAGGATTCAGATGCTTGGAATTAGAGGTTCCGTGGAATTGATTGGTGGGGCATCGTGTTCCCTTTTGGTTGGACAATTACTGAAAATTCATTGGACACTTGCTTTTCTTATCTACGGTTTTGGTTTTATCATCCTAGCCATGTACCTTCTCTTTGTACCACCGATGGAGCAGATAGAGAAGAAAGAGATACAAAAAAGTAAACAAGGTTTGAATAAAAAAGATTTTGCTATGATTTTAGGCATGGCCCTCTTGTCAGGTTTTGTGATTTGCATTAATTCATCGATTAGTTTGCGCGTGCCTCTTTTTCAAGTTGATGGTAAGACCATTGTAGGTGGGGAATCAGCTCTGGTACTTAGTTTGGAGCAGGGAATTGGAATTGCAGCTGGACTTAGCTTTGCTTCATTGCTAGCTCACATTAAGAACCGTCTCTTGCCGATGGCCCTGCTTTGCCTATCTATCTGTCTATTTGGAATAGCTCTGGCTAACAACTTGCTGACATTGATTTTGTCTTCTGTTGGTGTTGGTTTCTTTTACAGTATTATTTTGACCTTTATCTTTCATCGTCTTTCTGAATGTATTGCTAGAAATTTGCTGAATAAGGCGACGGCTTATGTTCTCTTAGGATGCAACCTAGGCTCAGCCGTATCCCCTTATGTTTTGAAATTGCTGGCACTGGTCTCTTCAAGTTTTAGTTGGATTTTCCTAGCTTATGCTATAGTTAGTTTTCTACTTTTCTTAGGCTTCCTTCTGAATTCAAGAATGGTCAAAAAACCCTAAGTTAGAAAGTCTCAAACAGTGAATTTGACGATTGACAAAGATTAGTAGATAAGCTAGAATAGAGAGGTCGTAAAGACAAACCAACTCTTTCTTGGTTTTAGGAGAGCCAATCCTAAGACTCGGATGGAGCAAAAAAAGGAGAAAAAACATGGCAATCTCAAAAGAGAAAAAAAATGAAATCATTGCACAATACGCACGTCACGAAGGTGACACTGGTTCAGTAGAGGTTCAAGTTGCTGTCCTTACTTGGGAAATCAACCACCTTAACGACCATATCAAACAACACAAAAAAGACCACGCTACTTACCGTGGTTTGATGAAAAAAATCGGTCACCGTCGTAACTTGTTGGCATACCTTCGTCGCAAAGACGTTAACCGTTACCGTGAGTTGATCAGCTCACTTGGACTTCGTCGTTAATTCAAGATAGCTTTGTATCTTGAATGAACGAAATTGAAACTGCTCCATGATGGAGCAGTTTTTATTTTTGATTAGGATTTTAGCCCAAGTTCAAAACAGCTAGCTGGATTCAGAAAGCTATTATTTTGTCTTTTATTCCGAACCTATAAGACGTCCTCGTTTAATTTTTTTGTATTCATCTAAAAAAGTGCCCTAACGGAACCTCCAGATTTAAGTTCTGGAGGCTTTTCTATGTTAAAATTTTTTTGATTAATGTTTGAAACTGAGGGAGTTGATGAATTGCAGTCCCGACAAGGAGACCTAACATATTTAAGACGATATCTCCTAAATCAAATATTCCAAGATGTCCAAAGTATTGGATGGATTCGACGGAGAAAAGGGCGATGAGACAGAGTAGGAGATTACTCATTCGGGAAGAAAAGAGGAGTCCTAGGGGGATGAACATTAATAGGTTCATGATGGGAACAAAGTGGCTGCCCCAGTGTAGTTCCTGAGCGAAGGAAAGAGGATTAAGGGATATCCCTTGGATGCCGATGTTTTTCAAGAAAAGTAGGTAAAAGAGAGAAAGAAAATAAATGAAGTAAAGTAGGAGAAGTGTTTGTTTTTTTATTTTCCTAGTGAGAAGGAGTTTCAAAAAAGCGTAGACGAAGTACCCTAATAAAATAATAATGACTAGGTTTAGGAAAACTTGGAAGTAGGGACCGTAATGGGCGATATAATGAACATATTGTTCCAGATGTCCTCTGTAAAACCAGTAAGACAAGCCAAGTGAGATGATTCTTAGTAGGATGTTACTCAATACTTTTTCCACTTTTCCCTTCCTTTTGCATATGATGAGTACACATTATATCAAAAAAATGTTTAAAGAAAGTTAAGAAACTGTAACGAAGATTTTATAGAATAGGTGGGTAGGGCAAAATCAAAGGCTAAAAAGGGACTTTGAAACAGCAATTCTACTTTTGACTAACAATTTTTGTAAGCAGGCTATGAAACCTTATAAAATAATTAAATTTTAAAAATTAGAAGATAATATCCTGCCTTAATACTGTTAAAATATTAGGTAGTGTAAAATAAGTTGTGTAAACACAAAAAGGAATAAATCCGTTATAGTAGAGTTGCAAAACATTACTAGAAAGAGATTTATTCCTATGACTCAGTTTACCACAGAACTACTTAACTTCCTAGCCCAAAAGCAAGATATTGATGAATTTTTCCGTACTTCTCTTGAAACAGCTATGAATGATCTGCTTCAAGCAGAGTTATCAGCCTTTTTAGGGTATGAACCTTACGATAAATTAGGCTATAATTCTGGGAATAGTCGTAACGGAAGCTATGCACGGAAATTCGAAACCAAATATGGGACTGTTCAGTTGAGTATTCCTAGAGATCGTAATGGGAACTTTAGTCCAGCTTTGCTTCCCGCTTATGGACGTCGAGATGACCACTTGGAAGAGATGGTTATCAAACTCTATCAAACCGGTGTAACGACTCGAGAAATTAGTGATATCATCGAGCGAATGTATGGTCATCACTATAGTCCTGCCACAATTTCTAATATCTCAAAAGCAACTCAGGAGAATGTCGCTACTTTTCATGAGCGAAGCTTAGAAGCCAATTACTCTGTTTTATTTCTTGACGGAACCTATCTTCCCTTAAGACGTGGAACCGTTAGTAAAGAATGTATTCATATCGCACTTGGCATTACACCAGAAGGACAGAAGGCTGTTCTTGGATATGAAATCGCTCCAAATGAAAACAATGCTTCTTGGTCCACCCTGTTAGACAAGCTTCAAAACCAAGGAATCCAACAGGTTTCTCTTGTAGTGACCGATGGCTTCAAGGGGCTTGAAGAGATTATCAATCAGGCTTACCCATTAGCTAAACAACAACGTTGCTTAATTCATATTAGTCGAAATCTAGCTAGTAAAGTGAAACGAGCAGATAGAGCGGTTATTCTGGAGCAATTTAAAACGATTTATCGTGCTGAAAATTTAGAAATGGCAGTGCAAATTTTAGAGAACGTTATCGCCGAATGGAAACCAAAGTATAGGAAAGTCATGGAAAGTCTGGAGAATACGGATAATCTTTTAACTTTTTATCAGTTTCCCTACCAGATTTGGCATAGCATTTATTCGACAAACCTCATTGAGTCTCTTAACAAAGAAATCAAACGTCAAACGAAAAAGAAGGTTCTTTTTCCTAACGAGGAGGCTCTGGAACGTTATTTAGTTACCCTGTTTGAAGATTATAATTTCAAGCAAAATCAACGCATCCATAAAGGGTTTGGCCAATGTGCTGACACACTTGAAAGCTTATTTGATTAACATTCTTCAACTCTACTTGAGTGTTTACACATAATTATTGACAGTATCAAATATTATTGTATAGTAGTGATTTTTAATAAAAAAAGTAGTTCGTCTTATGAATAAAAAGGTTTTGGCGACAGCTGGAATTGCAGCACTTGCAGTTTCTGCTTCAGTTGCTAAAGCTGATGAGGTAACGACAAATGATCAAGTCTTAACAACAGCATCAGTATTATAGACAGCTACACAAGCTATCCCAACTCAATCACAAGTAGAAACGGCTAGGGAACAAGCAAATGCTGCAAGTCAATCGGTATCGCATCAAGAGTTAGTAGTCGCTGATCACGAAGAGACTATCAATCATGCTAAAGCAAACTTAGCGACTGCAGATGCTAACTTGCAAAAGGCACAAACAGCAGCCGATGAAGCAAGTCTAGAAGCTATTGCTGTAGCTCAAGGTCAAGTATCCATCGCTGAAAATGAAGCTAACGAAACTAAGACAGCAGTAGCGACCGCTCAATCAGCAGAAAAAACTGCCAAAGATGTAGCAGACAAATTTATAATGTAGATGGTAAAGTTGTCGCTCTCACAACACAAGAAAAAGCCACTCAAACAAACGCTGAAAAACAAGTACCTGTTCAAGAAGTATACAGCTTGCCAGAAACAGGTGAGGTAACTGTAGTAGGACTTGCCTTTTTAGGTCTTTTTATGACACTATTGGCCTTTCTTGGTTTTGTTGACAGACGTACACGTCGTAACTAAGCAAATAGAGACAAAAAACGGCAGTTGCCGTTTCTTATATCAGAGAATCTAAAAAAGTTAAGGCCGAAACCTTAACTTTTTCGTTTTTAACCCAAGAAACGTTTGAGGAATTCCTTGGTACGTTCTTCTTTAGGATTTTCAAAGATTTGTTCTGGGCTACCTTGTTCAGCGATTACCCCTTTATCCATGAAGATGACACGGTCTGAAACATCGCGTGCAAACTCCATTTCATGGGTAACGATAATCATGGTCAACCCGGTTCCAGATAGCTCCTGCATGGTCTTGAGTACTTCCCCTACCATTTCTGGGTCAAGGGCTGAAGTTGGCTCGTCAAAGAGGATGGCTTCTGGGTCAACAGAGAGGGCACGAGCAATCGCCACACGTTGTTTTTGGCCCCCTGAAAGTTGTTTTGGTTTAGCTTTCCAGTATTGTTCCCCCATACCAACTTTCTCTAAGTTAGCTTTGGCGATACTCTCGGCTTCTTTACGGTCACGTTTGAGAACAGTTGTTTGAGCTACGATAGCATTTTCCAAGACATTAAGGTTTTCAAAGAGGTTGAAGGATTGGAACACCATACCGAGTCTCTCACGATAGGTAGTGAGATCATAACCTTTTTCAAGGACGTTATCCCCATGATAGAGGATTTCACCACCTGAAGGTGATTCGAGTAGGTTAATAGAGCGAAGGAAGGTTGATTTCCCTGAACCTGAAGAACCAATAATTGAGATAACCTCCCCTTTTTTGACACTGAGGGAGATATCTTTGAGAACTTCGTTTTTTCCGTATGATTTTTTGAGGTTTTTGATTTCTAAAATCGTCTCAGTCATTAGTGAACCCCTCCTCCTTGTGTGTAAGTATCTTGATCCAAACGGCGTTCTACATAACGCAAGATGCGAGTTACTGTGAAAGTAAGAACAAAGTAGATTGCTGCAATAACAAAGAATGTTTGGAAGTATTGGTAAGTTTGGGTTGCAACAGTGTTACCTGCGAAGTAAAGTTCCACGACAGAGATAACATTCAACACAGAGGTATCTTTAATATTAATGACGAACTCATTACCAGTGGCTGGCAAGATGTTACGGATAACCTGTGGAAGAACAATCTTGCGCATGGTTTGACCGTGGGTAAAACCAAGAGCAGTAGCAGCTTCGAATTGCCCCTTATCAACAGCGAAGATACCACCACGAACAATTTCACTCATGTAGGCTCCGGTGTTAATAGAAACAATGAATATAGCTGCCAGTGTACGGTCAATATTGATGCCAAAAGCTTGGGCAGTACCGTAATAGATAACCATAGATTGTACAATCATTGGTGTACCACGGAAAACTTCGATATAAACGTTAAGAAACCAACCGAAGATTTTTTGGAGCAAGGCTACAAATTTATTAGCAGCCTTAGGAGCTGTACGGTAAACACCAATCATAAGACCGATAAAAGTTCCGACAACAGTACCGATAATGGAGATAAGAAGTGTCATTGCTGTACCACGCAAGAATTGTGGCCAGTTTTTAGCAATAATAGTAGTCACTTGGCTAAAGAAGTTTCCTTTTTTAGCTTCATCAGTCTTATCTGCAGGTTGAATGTCAATGATGTGATCCATCAGTTTGACACGCTTTTCTTGGCTGATACCAGCAAGAACCTTATTGACTTGTTCCATTTGCTGGTTGTCTCCTTTACGAAGACCGACAGCCAAGGAAACATCATCGTCTGATACCTGGAAGCCGCCATCTTTAAGTGAAATCATCTTATATTTTGAGCTAGCCTTTTCAGCAGTGCGTGCTTCTGGTCGCTCTGAGACATAACCATCGATGATACCAGATGCAAGGGCTTGCCGCATCGCACCGAAGTCCCCCATGGCAGTTTGTTTGTTCACATTTGGAATCTGATCAATCAAGTTGTAGAGGTAAACTCCTTGTTGAGCTGTGATTTTAGCATTCTTGAAATCCTTGACGCTCTTAGCCTTGGCGTAATTGCCATCAGAGCTAACAACTATAACAGGTTCACTACGGTAGTAGCTATCTGAAAAGTCAATTTCTTGACGACGTTCAGCTGTTGGACTCATACCTGCGATAATCATATCAATCTTGCCAGAAGTGAGGGCAGGAATCAAACCTGTCCAAGCTGTTTTGACCACCAAGGGTTTCTTACCTTGGGCTTCAGCGATTTTTTTAGCGATTTGCACGTCATAACCGTTGGCATACTGTTTAGTACCTTCTATTGGAATGGCTCCGTTTGAGTTATCATCCTGTGTCCAGTTGAAAGGTGCATAGGCAGCTTCCATACCAACACGGAGATACTCGTCTGCTTGAGCGCTTGATACTCCGCCAAAAACGAGGAGGAGAGCCGCAAAGCAGGCTACAATAATTTTTTTCATTGAAACAATGTCTCCTATAAAAATGTCATTCCTTACTATTTTACAGGAAATTGAGACTGATGACAATAAGGTGATGCTAGAAAAAACTGTATATCAGGATTGTCTTTAAATACAGTTGCTAATTTGATATAATGGGGAGTATGATTTGGAGTCTTATTCACTATTGATGTGATAAGTCTAACATTTAAAAACGGAGATAATAATGCAAACGGCACAGTATATTATTGAATTACTAAAGGCAGTCTTTCTTGGGATTGTCGAAGGGATAACTGAGTGGTTACCCATCTCATCAACAGGTCATTTGATCTTGGTTAATGAATTCTTGAACTTAAGACAAAGTAAAGATTTCATTGATATGTTTAATATCGTTATCCAGCTTGGGGCTATTTTAGCAGTTATGGTCATTTACTTTAAACGTTTGAATCCCTTTCAACCTGGTAAAACAGCACGTGAAGTGCAGTTGACTTGGCAACTTTGGCTCAAGGTGGTCATTGCTTGTATTCCCTCAGCCTTCTTTGGTCTTCTTTTAGATGATTGGATGGAGGCCCACCTCAGTAATTTCTTTGTAGTAGCTATCATGTTGGTGGTCTACGGGATTGCCTTTATTTGGATTGAGGACCGCAATCGACGTGTAGAGCCTAAGGTAACGGACTTGGCACGTATGTCTTACAAGACCGCTTTCTATATTGGTCTTTTCCAAGTCTTGAGTATCATTCCAGGGACTAGTCGTTCAGGTGCTACTATTCTTGGGGGAATCATCGTTGGTACTAGTCGTAGCGTAGCAGCTGACTTTACCTTCTTCCTTGCTATTCCAACGATGTTTGGTTATAGTGGGCTTAAGGCAGTTAAGTATTTTATTGATGGGAACACCTTGACTGGTGGACAAGCGGCCATTCTATTGGTAGCTAGTGTGACAGCCTTTCTTGTCAGCCTATTTGTGATTCGCTTCTTGATGAACTATATTAAGAAACACGATTTCACTGTTTTTGGAAAATACCGTATCGTACTCGGTATCATTGTGCTTTTCTATGGAGCTGTCAAACTTATTTTTGGATAAAAAATTGAAAGGATTTCGATTGAAGTCCTTTTTATCTGGTTTAGAGATTAGTTATTGAGAAGTTTTCCAAAGATAAGATAAGCTAGTGTCTAAAGAACTAGTCCGCAAGTTAGGAAACCGGAAAGGATTTTCAATAAGTCTACAATCATTATGCAAGGGATGCCATCCGGAAAAACAGAGGATTGGAAGGATGGTAACATACAAGATCGAGAAGTGGAGGAGTGATTGTTGTCTGAATGTCAAATGATTATCGTCGTAAATGGGTGCAGTTGCCAGTATAGTGGCAAGGATTAATCCTGTAAGAAAGGTAGATTTGTTTACTTGATAAGGTTTTCCTGACAAGTAGAGAAAGAGCGTCAAAAAACTCGTTATTCTTACAGTATTGCTAGTTCGAAGTCATCCTTTTTTATAGGCAGTCATGGTTGTTACCTACAACTATATATCCACTTTTATTTTACTCTTTTCTAGGATAGCTGACAGCTATAAATAGGAAAATTCAAGTCTTTGCTAGTATTAGAGAATTTTAAAAAAAGCTTCCTAAAATAAGATCTAAACTTGTTCAGAAATTGATATCTCTTTGTTTTTCTAGTATAATGAAATAACTACTCGTGCGAGGTTTTTACATATGGAAATGAAACAAATAAGCGAGACAACTCTAAAAATCATGATTACCATGGAAGATCTTGAAGAACATGGTATGGAGCTGAAAGATTTCTTGATTCCCCAGGAAAAAACAGAGGAATTTTTCTATACTGTCATGGATGAGTTGGACTTGCCTGATAACTTTAAAAATAGTGGGATGTTGAGCTTCCGTGTCACGCCACGAAAGGATCGTGTGGATGTTTTTGTGACTAAATCAGATCTTAAGGAAGACCTTGATTTCAATGATTTGTCAGATATGGAAGACTATTCAGGACTTTCTCCAGAAGAATTCCTCAAAGCTCTTGAAGATAACTTTATGGATAAGGGAGATATTGAAGCCCACCATAAGCTCGAAGAGCATGATAAGACCTTGAAAGAGGTTGATGAGACTATGACAGAGCCGGCTAAGGAAGTGGCTGAGGAAACTATTCGTGAAGATTATACTCACTATGTCTTGGCTTTCTCTGACTTTGATCAAGTAGTGACCTTTGCGCAAGGTTTGAAGAATGTGTCAGTGGAGGGTTCTGAATTTTATAAACTTGGTGATGTCTACTATATGACTATCCTTCTTTACTTGGCTGATGAGCCCGATTATTACGCGAACAATATGTATGCGCGTTTTCTTGAATATGCGAATGTGGCAGACCGAACACGTCCCTATCTACAAGAGCATGCAACAATCTTGATGGAAGAGGACGCCTTACCGGTATTACAAGCAACGAAATGGAGCTAGGACATGCCTTGGACCATTAATTATATTTTTGTCTTGATTGGGACCTTTTTGATTGCCATTGTGGGAACCCCACTGGTTCGCTCTTTGGCCTTTCGAGTCGGAGCAGTTGATAATCCAAATGCAAGACGTATCAATAAAAAGCCAATGCCGAGTGCTGGTGGTCTAGCTATTTTCTTGGCTTTTGTACTGGCGACCTTGGTATTTATGCCTATGATTATTCAGAAGGATGTCTGGCATATTTCTTATTTTAGATACATCCTACCGGTTGCTGTGGGTGGTGCTATTGTGGTATTGACAGGTTTCATTGATGATATCTTTGAATTAAAACCTTTGCCTAAGATGCTCGGTATTGTTATCGGGGCTGTCATTGTTTGGGCTTTTACGGATTTTCGATTTGATAGCTTTAAGATACCTTTTGGCGGTCCCGTGATTCAGTTTGGTCCAGTCTTGACCTTGATTCTAACAGTGTTGTGGATTGCTGCTATCACCAATGCCATTAATCTGATTGATGGTTTGGATGGATTGGTTGGAGGAGTTTCTATCATTTCCCTGATGACCATGGGGGTGATTTCTTATTTCTTCCTCTATGATACTGATATTTTCTTGAACTTGACCATCTTTGTCTTAGTGGCTGCCATTATAGGCTTTTTCCCTTACAATTATCATCCAGCGATTATCTATCTAGGTGATACAGGGGCGCTCTTTATTGGCTTTATGATAGGTGTCTTGTCATTGCAAGGGCTGAAAAATGCGACAGCAGTAGCTATTTTGTCGCCTGTTATTATCCTGGGGGTGCCTATTACTGATACGGTGGTGGCTATTGTCCGCCGTAAGTTGTCAGGGCGCCCAGCCATGGAGGCTGACAAGATGCACTTGCATCATCGCCTTTTAGCTATGGGGTTCACTCATCGAGGAGCAGTTCTGGTGGTTTATGCCATCGCTACTCTCTTTTCATTGATTGCCCTCTTGTTGAATGTTTCCAGTCGTCTTGGTGGTATCCTTCTGCTCTTGAGTCTACTTTTAGGGATGGAAATTCTGATTGAAGGGCTCGAGATTTGGGGCATTGGTCGAACACCTCTCTTTAACTTCCTGAAATTTATCGGGAACAGTAATTATCGTCAAGCAATCATGTTGAAATGGAAGCAAGGTCGAAAAAAATAAACATTTGAAAAGCCAAGCAATGGCTTTTTTGTTATAATGATTCTAATTAAGGAAAATGGAAGTTCTCTTTTTATTTTCC
The DNA here is from genome assembly GCF_038007085.1 of Streptococcus sp. FSL E2-3494. Lineage (NCBI taxonomy): Bacteria > Bacillati > Bacillota > Bacilli > Lactobacillales > Streptococcaceae > Streptococcus > Streptococcus sp. FSL E2-3494. Next base: position 117,849 of record NZ_JBBOWN010000002.1, on the reverse strand, counting down.
GGAAAATAGTTTTGCTATTTTCAAAAAAATAATGCAATTAGCGAGCACATGCTCGCTGTATATATGGAAAAGGGGTATACAATGTCTGTACTTGAAATCAAAAATCTTCATGTTTCTGTTGAAGATAAAGAAATCTTGAAGGGGCTTAATTTGACTCTTAAAACTGGTGAGATTGCTGCTATTATGGGTCCTAACGGAACTGGTAAATCTACTCTTTCGGCTGCTATCATGGGTAACCCAAATTATGAAATCACAGAAGGAGACATCCTTTTTGATGGTGAAAGCATCCTTGACTTAGAAGTTGATGAACGTGCACGCCTAGGTCTCTTTCTTGCTATGCAATACCCAGCTGAAATCCCAGGGATTACAAATGCTGAGTTTATCCGTGCGGCTATGAATGCTGGTAAAGAAGATGATGAAAAGATTTCTGTCCTTGATTTCATCACTAAATTGGATGAAAAGATGGAATTACTTGGTATGCGTGAAGAAATGGCTGAGCGTTACCTTAACGAAGGTTTCTCAGGTGGTGAGAAGAAACGTAACGAAATTCTTCAGTTGCTTATGTTGGAACCTAAGTTTGCTCTTCTTGATGAGATTGACTCAGGTCTTGATATTGATGCTCTTAAAGTGGTTTCAAAAGGGGTTAACGCTATGCGTGGCGAAGGCTTTGGTGCTATGATTATCACTCACTACCAACGTCTCTTGAACTACATCACTCCAGATGTTGTACACGTAATGATGGAAGGTCAAGTGGTTCTTTCAGGTGGTCCTGAATTGGCTGCCCGTCTTGAGCAAGAAGGTTATGCGAAAATCGCTGAAGAGCTCGGTTACGAGTACCACGAAGAAGCCTAAGTCTGTTACTCGAAATAACTAGAAAAGGAGTAACCTATGTCAAAAGAATCTATTATCGCTTTTTCACAAGCAAAAGCAGAGCCACTCTGGTTGCAAGACCTTCGTCAAGCAGCGTTTGATAAGCTTGACGGTTTGGCTCTTCCGAAAATTGAGCGTGTTAAATTCCACCGTTGGAATCTAGGCGATGGAACGATTGCTGAAAATGAATCATCAGCAAATGTGCCTGACTTTACAGCGCTTGGAAACAATCCTAAATTGGTTCAAGTAGGAACAAATACTGTCCTTGAACAATTGCCATCTGACTTGATTAATCAAGGTCTTGTCTTCACAGACCTTGCAACAGCTCTTGAAGAAATCCCAGAAGTCGTTGAATCCTTCTTTGGTAAGGCTGTAGCCTACGATGAGGACAAATTAGCAGCCTATAACTATGCCTATTTCAATAGTGCAGCAGTCCTTTATGTACCAGATAATGTTGAAATTGACTTGCCAGTTGAGAGCTATTTCTACCAAGATGGCGATTCATCTGTTCCATTTAACAAACATGTTTTGATTGTAGCGGGTAAAAACAGTAAATTGACTTATCTTGAGCGTTTTGAAACGCTAGGTGAATCTACTGAAAAAGCTAGTGCCAACATTTCTGTGGAAGTTATTGCACAAGACGGTGCTCAAGTTAAGTTTGCGGCTATTGACCGTTTAGGTGAAAATGTCACAACTTATATCAGCCGTCGTGGTCGTATTGGTCGTGATGCAAGCATTGACTGGGCTCTCGGAATCATGAACGAGGGTAATGTTATTGCTGACTTTGATAGCGACTTGATTGGCAATGGAAGTCATGCCAATCTTAAAGTTATTGGTCTGTCATCAGGTCGTCAAGTTCAGGGGATTGATACTCGTGTGACTAACTATGGTAACAACTCTGTGGGACATATCTTACAACATGGCGTTATCTTGGAGCGTGGTACCTTGACTTTCAATGGTATTGGTCACATTGTCAAGGGTGCTAAGGGTGCCGATGCACAACAAGAAAGCCGCGTTCTTATGCTTTCTGATAAGGCCCGTTCAGACGCTAACCCAATACTTTTGATTGATGAAAATGAAGTTACAGCAGGACACGCTGCTTCAATCGGTCAGGTGGATCCAGAGGATATGTACTACCTCATGAGTCGTGGACTTGATCAAGAGACTGCAGAACGCTTGGTTATTCGCGGTTTCTTGGGAGCAGTTATCACTGAAATCCCAGTTAAGGAAGTGCGTGATGAGATGATTTCTGTAACTGATACAAAACTAAACAAACGTTAAGGACTATCAACGCAGATAGTCTAACCGATTATATATCTAGATAGGGAGATAAGATGTCAGCTCTAGATGCCTATAAGATTCGACAAGATTTTGCCATCTTAGATCAGGTAGTCAATGATGAACCTTTGGTATACTTGGATAATGCAGCGACGACTCAGAAACCTCAAGTAGTTTTGGACACCCTCATGGCCTACTATCGTGAGGAGAATGCTAATGTGCACCGTGGCGTGCACACTTTGGCAGAGCGTGCCACAGCTGCTTACGAAGCTAGTCGTGAAAAAATTCGCCAGTTTATTAGTGCCAAATCAACTAAAGAGATTCTCTTTACACGTGGAACGACAACTGGTCTTAACTGGGTTGGTCGTTTTGCAGAGCAGGTTCTTGAGCCAGGAGATGAGGTGGTTATTTCAATTATGGAACACCACTCTAATATCATCCCTTGGCAGGAAGCTTGTAAGAAGGCGGGGGCTAAACTTGTTTATGCTTACTTGAAAGATGGTCAGTTGGATATGGAAGACTTGGCCAATAAGATTAGTGAAAAGACAAAATTTGTCAGTCTGGCTCAGGTTTCTAACGTTTTAGGTTGCATCAATCCTGTTAAAGAGATTGCACAAATGGCCCACCGAGTTGGCGCCTATATGGTAGTGGATGGTGCCCAATCTGCACCCCACATGGCTATTGATGTTCAGGATTTGGATTGTGATTTCTTTATCCTTTCTGGACATAAGATGTTAGGCCCAACAGGGATTGGGGTTCTCTATGGAAAAGAAGAGATTCTCAACCAGATGAATCCTATCGAATTTGGTGGTGAGATGATTGATTTCGTTTATGAACAAGAAGCCACTTGGAAGGAACTGCCTTGGAAATTTGAGGCTGGCACACCTAACATTGCGGGAGCTATTGCACTAGGTACTGCTGTGGACTACCTCTCTGCTTTAGGTATGGAAAATGTTCATGCTTATGAGCAAGAGTTGGTAGACTATGTCTTGCCTAAGCTTCAAGCGATTGAGGGATTGACGGTATATGGGCCAGAAGATTCTGGCAAACATGCGGGTGTTATCGCCTTTAATATTAATGGACTTCATCCTCATGATGTGGCGACTGCCCTTGACTATGAAGGGGTGGCGGTTCGTGCGGGTCACCACTGTGCTCAACCTTTAATTAATCATTTAGGTATTTCATCGGCTGCCCGTGCAAGTTTCTACATTTACAATACCAAAGAGGATTGTGACAAGCTTGTAGAGGCAATTCTTGCGACGAAGGAGTTTTTCAATGGCACTCTCTAGACTAGATAGTTTATATATGGCTGTTGTGGCGGATCACTCTAAGAGCCCTCATCATCACGGTGTTCTACCTAATGTGGAGCAACTTCAACTGAATAATCCGACATGTGGAGATGTTATCAATCTGTCAGTTAAGTTTGATGGTGATATGATTGAAGACATCGCCTTTGCTGGTGATGGTTGTACCATTTCAACAGCCTCATCAAGTATGATGACGGATGCGGTTATCGGTAAAACTAAGGCAGAGGCTTTAGAACTAGCAGAAATTTTCTCTCTTATGATTCAAGGAAATCATAAAGTGGATGAGGATAAGTTAGGTGAGGCCAAGCTTTTGGCGGGGGTTTCTAAATTTCCACAACGTATCAAATGTGCAACGCTCTCTTGGAATGCCCTTAAAATGGCTATAGAGAGAAGTGAGTTCTAGGAAGCAATGGAGTAATTATCTTCCTTGCTCAAGTCTTAAATAAAGCAAATTAATCAAACCTTTGATAAAGGAAAATACTATGACTGAAACAAATGAAAAAGTAGAACCAAAACCCATTGATCTTGGGGAATATAAATACGGTTTCCGTGATGATGTGACACCAGTCTTTTCAACAGGAAAAGGAATCAGTGAAGACGTGGTCCGTGCCATGTCTGCTGAAAAAGAGGAGCCTGAGTGGATGCTTGAATTCCGCTTGAAATCATTGGAAACCTTTAACAAAATGGCTATGCAAGAGTGGGGGCCAGACCTTTCTGGTATTAACTTTGATGATCTGACTTATTTCCAAAAGGCATCAGACAAACCTGCTCGTGACTGGGAAGATGTTCCTGAGAAAATCAAGGAAACTTTTGAACGTATTGGTATTCCAGAAGCAGAACGTGCCTATCTTGCTGGAGCCTCAGCTCAGTATGAGTCAGAAGTGGTTTACCACAATATGAAAGAAGAGTATGACAAGTTGGGTATTATCTTTACAGATACAGATTCAGCACTTAAAGAGCATCCAGAACTCTTTAAGAAGTACTTCTCAAAACTGGTTCCGCCAACAGATAACAAATTTGCGGCCCTTAACTCTGCCTTCTGGTCAGGTGGTACCTTTATTTATGTACCAAAAGGCGTTAAGGTAGATATTCCGCTTCAAACCTACTTCCGTATTAACAACGAAGCAACTGCTCAATTTGAACGTACTCTTATCATTGTTGATGAAGGTGCCAGCGTTCACTATGTTGAAGGATGTACAGCGCCTACATACACAACGGCAAGCCTTCATGCGGCCATCGTTGAAATCTTTGCACTTGATGGTGCCTACATGCGCTACTCAACTATTCAAAACTGGTCAGATAACGTCTACAACTTGGTAACTAAACGTGCTACGGCTAAGAAAAACGCAACTGTTGAGTGGATTGATGGTAACCTGGGTGCTGAAGTAACCATGAAGTATCCATCTGTTTACCTTGATGGTGAAGGTGCACGTGGTACCATGCTTTCAATTGCCTTTGCTAATGCTGGTCAACACCAAGATACAGGGGCTAAGATGATTCACAATGCACCGCATACATCATCATCTATTGTTTCTAAATCAATTGCTCGTAATGGTGGTAAGGTTGACTATCGTGGACAAGTAACCTTCAACAAGGATTCCAAGAAATCAGTATCTCACATCGAATGTGACACCATCTTGATGGATGACTTATCTAAATCAGATACTATCCCATTCAACGAAATCCACAATTCACAAGTTGCGCTTGAACACGAAGCTAAAGTTTCTAAGATTTCTGAAGAACAGCTCTACTACCTCATGAGCCGTGGACTTTCAGAACAAGAAGCAACTGAAATGATTGTCATGGGATTTGTGGAACCATTTACCAAAGAACTTCCAATGGAATATGCTGTTGAGCTTAACCGCTTGATTAGCTATGAAATGGAAGGATCAGTTGGGTAAGCAGTAAGTTTGTGTAAAAATACAGAGTAAACTGAGAAATTGGTTCAAAATACTATAAGGTTAAGATATACTTCTTAGCCTTTTTTGTTTGGATTGATTGTAAAACGTTTATGTGTAGTGGACAAGAGCTACAGATGCGTCATTTTTTGGATATTTCGAGTCTTTTTCGAGACAAAATAACTGAATTGTCGAATTATTAAGAATTATGTCTTTATTTTAGACTATTTTAAGGTATAAATATACACGAAAGTAAATTTTTGATTGGAGGAGGCCTCTTATAATTATGATTAAGAAACGTAACTTTAAGAGTATTGTAGCTGTTGGAGTAATTGCTTTGGCTTCTGCAACACTTCTTGCTGCTTGTGGCTCAAAATCAACCTCAAGTAAAGATGAAATAACTGGTACACCCCTACTGAAATATTGACCCTTGATATTTCTAAAAAATTCAGATCACTATTCAGCCTTGGCGCTTGGGAACTCAGAAAGTAACTTACTTTGTGTTGATAAAAATGGGAAGTTACAACCTGATTTGGCTAAAAAGTTGATGTGTCATCCGATGGTTTGACTTATACAGTGACTCTTAGAGATGGCTTGAAGTATTCAGATGGTACTAAGATTACTGCTGAGGACTTTGTCTATACTTGGGAACGTATGGTTGATCCTGCTACAGCTTCTGAGTATTCTTACCTCGCTTCAGATTCTCACCTTGTTAATGTTGCAGACATTATTGCTGGTAATAAGAGCGTTGATGAATTGGGTGTTAAGGCTGAGGGAAATAAAGTTATCTTTACCTTCTCAAATCCTTCTCCACAATTCAAAAGTCTTTTGTCATTCTCAAACTTTGTCCCACAACATAAGGAATTTGTAGAAAAGACTGGAAAACAATATGGAACGAAGTCTGACAAACAAATTTATTCTGGACCTTTCAAGGTTGAAAATTGGAATGGTACAAGTGGTAGCTTCAAACTTGTCAAAAATAACAATTATTGGGATGCAAAGCACGTCAAAACAAAGACAATCAATATTCAAACGGTTAAAAAACCTGATACAGCTGTCCAAATGTATAAACAAAGTCAACTTGACTTTGCAAGCATTTCAAGTACGTCAGCAATCTTTAACTCAAATATAAAGAACAAAGATGTTGTTACAGTTCCAGAAGCAACAACAAGTTATATGACTTATAATGAAACTGGTAAAGTTAAAGGTCTAGATAATCTTAAAATCCGTCAAGCTCTCAACCTTGCTACCGACCGTAAAGGTATTGTCGAAGCTGCAGTTGCTACAGGCTCAGTTCTAGATCGGTCCAATGGCTGCTAATATTCTAACCGGTTCAGCACTTATAGAGCAGATTTTCTCAATTCCTGGGATTGGCCAACAGTTTGTTACCTCTATTCCAACAAAAGATTATCCTGTCATTATGGGAACCACTATCGTTTATGCCGTTATGCTTATGGTAGCTATCCTATTGACAGATATCATTACTAGTTTTGTGGATCCACGTGTCCGTCTGAAGTAAGGAGAGTATCATGGAAGAAAAACAACTAGTCAACCTTGTTGGTGCTGGAAATACTGAATCACAAGAAAAATCGGATGGACGTCTATGGCGCGTCAAGTCCGTAATTTGACCCTATCCTACCGAGAACGTGAATTTGTTTTAGCCTCACGCGCTTTGGGTGAAAATAAATTCAAGATAGCTTTTAAACATGTTTTGCCAAATATTTCAGGTATCATTATTGTTCAAATTATGATGACCGTTCCAAGTGCTATTATGTACGAGGCGGTTCTATCAGCTATCAATTTGGGGGTTAAGCCACCAATAATTTCTTTAGGTTCGTTGATTACGGATGCTTCTGAGAATCTTCAATACTACTCTTATCAGGTGCTTATTTCTGCCTTGGCTCTTGTTTTTGTCTCTCTTGCCTTCATTCTTTTAGGGGAGGACGGCTTGCGTGATGCATTTGACCTTAAATCTAACAAAGAAAACTAACAGGAGCGTAATAATAATGAAAGAAACGATTTTAAGTGTAAAAAATCTCCATGTTAATTTTCATACTTACGCTGGAGATGTAAAAGCGATTCGTGATGTCAATTTTGACTTGAAAAAAGGTGAGACACTGGCAATTGTTGGTGAGTCTGGTTCAGGAAAATCTGTAACGACAAGGACGCTAATGGGTCTATCAGACAAAAAAACGCTAAGGTAACTGGAGACATTACCTTTAAAGGGCGCGATATGCAAGCCTTAAGGGAGGAAGATTGGGTTAAAGTTCGTGGAAATGATATTGCTATGATTTTTCAAGATCCTATGACCAGTCTTGACCCTACTATGAAAATTGGGCGCCAAATTGCTGAGCCTATTATGTTTCATACCAAATTATATCAGAAAGAAGCCTTAGATAATGGCTTTACAATTAATGAAAGATGTTGGGATACCTAATGACGAAGAACATATAAATGACTACCCTCACCAATGGTCAGGAGGAATGCTTCACAGAGCAGTAATTGCCATTGCTCTAGCTGCAGCTCCTGAAATTTTGATTGCTGACGAGCCTACTACAGCTTTAGATGTTACGATTCAAGCACAAATTCTTCGTCTGATGAAAAAAATCCAAGAAGAGCGTGATTCATCCATTATTTTTATTAATCATGACTTGGGTGTTGTCGCTGGGATGGCTGATCGTGTAGCAGTTATGTATGCGGTAAAATTGTGGAATATGGGATTGTGGATGAGGTTTTCTATAATCCGCAACACTCATACACATGGGGACTTCTTAACTTTATGCCTACAACAGAAACAGAATCTGGTAGCCTAGAAGCTATTCCAGGAACTCCTCCAGATTGGCTTTATCCTCCTAAAGGTGATGCCTTTGCTGCTCGAAATGTCTTTGCTTTAGATATTGATTATCAGGAAGAATCGCCAATGTTTAAAGTATCAGATACGCATTTTGCAGCAACATGGCTCTTAGATGAACGAGCTCCTAAAGTAACCCCTCCTTCGCCAATATTGAAACGATGGGAAAAATGGTCAAAGATGAAGGAGAAATAAGATGACACAAGAACGTAAAAAGTTAGTAGAACTAAAAAATGTGTCTCTAACTTTTAATAAAGGAAAATCAAACGAGGTTGAGGCTATTGATGACGTTAGCTTTGATATCTATGAGGGCGAAATTTTTGGACTAGTTGGAGAATCTGGATCAGGTAAAACAACCATTGGGCGATTTGTTTTAAAACTTTCTGATATTGATTCGGGTACTGTTACCTTTTCAGGTAATGAGATATCAAGTTTAAAAGGGAAAGATCTTCATGATTTCCGTAAGATAGATCAGATGATCTTTCAAGATCCTCAATCTAGTCTTAATGGACGCATGAAAATCCGTGATATTATTGCTGAAGGCATTGATATTCATAAATTGGCTAAATCTAAGGAAGAGCGTGAAGCTAAGGTTAAAGAACTCATTGATTTGGTAGGGTTAAATGAAGATCACCTATCAAGATATCCCCATGAGTTTTCTGGTGGTCAACGTCAAAGGATTGGTATTGCGCGTGCTTTAGCGGTTAATCATCATTTTATTGTAGCAGACGAACCGATTTCTGCTTTGGATGTTTCTATTCAAGCACAAGTGGTTAATTTGATGCAGAAGTTGCAACATGAACAGGGGTTAACTTATTTGTTTATTGCCCATGACCTATCGATTGTTAAATATATATCCGATCGTATTGGTGCAATGCATTGGGGTAAACTTCTTGAAGTGGGACCAGCAGATGAGATCTATCATAACCCGATTCATCCTTATACAAAGAGTCTATTATCTGCAATTCCAGAACCAGATCCAGAAAGAGAGCGTAAGCGTCAGCATTTGATTTACGATTCCTCTATTGAAAATGATGGGGAAAATAGACAAATGTATGAAATCCGACCAGGGCATTTTGTTTATACTACAGTAGCAGAGGCTAAAAATTATAAAGAAGAAGTCAAGTCTAATTAAACTGTAAAAAGGTGGTGATTCTCTAGTCACCTCCTTTTGATTAGTAAGCGTTTACAATTCAGAGACAAAACAGTATAATAAGGGTAATAGAGCAATAGTTAAAGGGGACTAATATGGGAGTATACAACAATAGTGACTGGCTACTCAATCAGATTCGAGGGACAGCTAATGTCGTCATCAAGGCTTTTAAATTTGAGACTCTGGATATTGATTGAGGTCAGGTGGGAGACGATCAAGGGCAGACTGTTGATGGAAATGATTACATTGATGATTTGTTAATTCAGGAAAAGTATGATCAGGCGACAGCCTTCATTCATAGTCAACTCAAACGCTTGACGACTATTGACTATAATCTCCTTGTCAGCATCTATATTGAGTATTTGGAGAATTTATCACCTGTAATAAGGTAGAAGCATCATTTTGACAATAGGCAATTAGCAAGTTTGAGGGAAAAACTGTCCGAATTTTCATGATAATTTGCTAGAGAGAGTGGGAGAGGAAATGCCAAGCGTTTACGACTTTTCCATCCTCTTTTTTGTGTTATAATGGAAACACTATGGATAAATTAATTAAAACAATTTCAGAATCAGGTTCTTTCCGTGCTTATGCTCTTGATAGTACTGAAACGGTCAGAACTGCACAAGAAAAACACAATACATTATCGTCATCAACAGTTGCTTTGGGGCGTACCCTTATTGCCAATCAAATCTTGGCTGCTAACCAAAAGGGTGATAGCAAAATTACAGTTAAGGTTATCGGAAACGGCTCTTTTGGTCATATCATCTCTGTAGCTGATACCAAAGGACATGTTAAGGGCTACATCCAAAATCCAGGTGTAGACATCAAGAAAACAGCAACTGGTGAAGTTTTAGTAGGTCCTTTCATGGGGCAAGGACAATTTGTCTCAATCATCGATTATGGAACTGGTAATCCTTACACGTCATCAACACCGCTTATTTCTGGTGAAATCGGTGAAGACTTTGCCTACTATTTGACAGAGTCTGAGCAAACACCATCTGCTGTTGGTCTTAATGTACTTCTTGACAAAGAGGATAAGGTCAAGGTTGCTGGTGGTTTCATGCTTCAGGTCTTACCAGGAGCTAGCGAGGAAGAAATCGCTCGTTACGAAAAACGCATCCAAGAGATGCCAGCCATTTCAACACTTTTGGAGTCTGATGACCATATTGAAGCGCTCTTGAATGCCATTTATGGGGATGAGCCTTTCAAACGCTTGTCTGAAGAGGAGCTTAGCTTTGAGTGCGATTGCTCACGTGAACGCTTTGAAAATGCCCTCTTGACGCTTGGTAAGGATGAACTTCAAGCTATGAAAGACGAGGACCATGGGGCTGAAATCGTCTGTCAATTCTGCCAAACTAAGTATGAATTTTCAGAAGCTGATTTGGAGGAACTCATCAATGACTAAACTTAATTCATCCTTTATGATTGGAAATGTAGAGATCCCTCACCGAACAGTCCTAGCTCCTATGGCAGGCGTGACCAACTCTGCCTTCCGTACTATTGCAAAAGAGTTTGGTGCTGGTCTTGTGGTGATGGAGATGATTTCTGAAAAAGGTCTCCTCTACAATAATGAGAAAACCCTCCACATGCTTCATATTGATGAGAATGAACATCCAATGTCTATCCAGCTTTTCGGTGGTGATGCTGAGGGCTTGAAGCGTGCAGCTGATTTTATTCAGACCAATACCAAGGCTGATATCGTTGATATCAATATGGGTTGTCCGGTCAATAAGGTAGTCAAAAATGAAGCCGGTGCCAAGTGGCTCAAGGATCCAGACAAGATTTACCACATTGTCAAGGAAGTAACGTCAGTGCTTGATATTCCCTTGACCGTTAAGATGCGTACGGGATGGTCAGACAGTGATTTGGCTGTGGAAAACGCTCTTGCAGCTGAGTCTGCAGGTGTTTCTGCTCTTGCCATGCACGGTCGTACCCGTGAACAAATGTATACTGGTCACTGTGACCACGAGACGCTGGCTCGTGTTGCTAAAGCTATTACTAAGATTCCATTTATCGGAAATGGAGATGTGCGTAACGTTCAAGACGCTAAACTCATGATTGAAGAACTTGGCGTAGATGCCGTTATGGTGGGTCGTGCAGCCATGAATAATCCATACATCTTCACGCAAATCAATCACTTCTTCGAAACGGGAGAGGAGTTGCCAGATCTTCCGTTTGATAAGAAGCTGGACATTGCTGAAGATCACCTCAAACGTTTGGTAGACCTTAAAGGTGAGATGATTGCTGTCCGTGAATTCCGTGGTCTTGCTCCACACTATCTTCGTGGAACAGCAGGAGCAGCTAAGGTTCGTGGCGAAGTCTCGCGTGCCGAGTCTGTTGCTCAGGTCAAAGAAATCTTTGCGACTTTACGATGAAATAGAAAGAGCCCTGTTAGTATGTACTCTAACAGGGCTCATATATAATAAATTGCTTGTAATCTGACGAATAAAGCGATGAGACAGCTGTCTAACTCTTCAATATTCGAGTTCAGAGAAAAGAATCGATTACATATCTATGATTATTATCCTAATAATGAGGAGAGAGATGTAACTCATGAGTATCAATTTATGTTTAATCTATTTCTTACCCATCAGGAGGTTTAAATGCAGCTTTTTTTACAACACAAGCCTTATAGGGTTTTGACCCTATCCATCTTGTTAGGTATCTTTGGGACCACCTTGTTTGACTTGGTTTCGGTTCTCTATGCGGCTACCTTCCCTAATCCAGAATTGGCGGTGGGGTTGGCGAGTTTGATTACCTCGCTTCCCTATGTTTTTGATTTTATTGTGGGTTATGTCTCTGATCGAGCGTCAAATAGCTTTAAGGCCATGAAATTGGTACGCTGGTTGCAGATGAGTTTATATGTCTTTTTTGGGGTGTTAACCTTGCTTAAACCTAGTTGGTGGGTCTTCGTCTTGGTCCTAGCCATCAACTTTATGAGTGATATTATTGGTAATTACACTGCCTATCTCAATCTTTCCCTCAATCGTCGGGTGGTAGATGAGGAGAATTTTTCCTTAGCCATCTCTTTTCGTAAGGGAATGTCTAATATCGTCACCTTAGCGGGAAAGAGCGTGGGTGTCATGCTCATTGCCCTGCTGGCTCATAACTATTTCTTGTTTGCCTTGATTAATGTTTTGGTTTTCTTGGCTTCTTATCTGGTCTTGCGACGAGGGCGAAAACTTTTTGACCATCTTGATGAACCAATACCTGAGTCCAAAGAACAACAAGCAGAATCCTTAAAAGCCCTGATTTGTCAGTTTGTCAGGGACACCATAACTAATTTCACCTTTCTCAAATCCCAGTCCTCTATTTTTAATTTGGTCATGATTTACTCTAGTATGAACCTGCTCTCGTCAGCCATGGCCACCCTGTTGATGATTTATCTCTTATCGGTCAAGGAGTTGCAGTTGGGGTCTTATGCTGTGACTATCACAGTCTTTGAGTCTATTGAATTGGTTGCTTTCTTTTTAGGATCACTTTTTCCGTTCGACTTTTACCGCAAGTGGTCCATTAGGTCCAACCTGCTTTTTGAGAATAGTCTAGCATTGTTGATGATTATCAGTATCTTTGTATGGCACAATCCCATTGTCCTCTTTACCTTGCTTTTTCTTTCTTCTTATGCGACAGCCATTTCCAATCCAAAATCAGATACCATCGTCATCTTCTCCATTGTCGAAGAGCGACAGAACGCTGTCTTTAGTATCTTTTCAACCATTGTCACAGCGACTGTACCCCTGGGTGCAGCTGTGATTTTGGCCTTAAACCAGTCCTTGGGTGCTACTTGGTCATGGACTCTCTTGGCTTTCTTGGCGGTATTTAATATAGGTTATACCTGTTTTTGGAAGGAAGAGACACGGGCAGTATCTTAAACCTATTATCATTTTTAAGTCTAGCTGCGGTTGGACTTTTTATTTTTCCTTGCAAAACCTCTGTGTTTTCGATATAATTAACTGGTTAAGTAAATGGAGAAAGTAATGATAGAACTAGAAGAACAAGTAAATCAATTGATTAATCAAATTTTGCTTAAGGCTGAAAATCAGTATGAGCTCCTCATTGGTCAGTGCCGAAGTAAGGTTAAGTTGACCAACACCCAGGAGCATATTCTCATGCTTTTGTCTGAGGGGCAAAAGACCAATTCTGAGTTGGCTAAGGCTCTCAATGTCAGCCAGGCTGCTGTTACCAAGGCAGTAAAAACCTTGGTCAAAGAGGGCATGTTGGAGGGTAAGAAAGACAAGGATGATGGGCGCGTGACCTATTTCGTCTTGACACAAGAAGCTCAACCTATTGCCCAAGAGCATAAGGAACACCACCAAGAGACCCTTGGGGTTTATCGGTCTGTATTGGATCAGTTTGATCATCAAGAGCGTCAGGTTATTGGCCGTTTCTTGATAAAATTAGCAGAAAAAATAGAGGAATAAGATGCGTTATATTACAGTTGAAGGTCTGAGCTTCCAGTATGATGCGGAGCCCGTTCTGGACAATATTCACTATCATTTGGATTCTGGGGAGTTTGTGACCCTGACTGGGGAAAATGGAGCTGCCAAGTCAACGCTTATTAAGGCTACCCTAGGAATTCTCAAGCCTAAGAAGGGGATTGTGACGATTTCTGATATTAACAAAGATGGTAAGAAGCTTCGCATGGCCTATCTACCACAGCAAATTGCCAGCTTTAATGCAGGATTCCCAAGTACTGTTTATGAGTTTGTCAAGTCAGGTCGCTACCCCCATAAGGGGTGGTTCCGTCGTTTGAACAAACATGACTTAGAGCATGTTCAACGTGCTCTAGAGTCTGTAGGTATGTGGGAAAATCGTTACAAGCAGATTGGACATCTCTCAGGTGGTCAAAAGCAACGTGCTGTCATTGCTCGTATTTTCGCTTTAGATCCTGATATCTTTGTTTTGGATGAGCCAACGACAGGGATGGATGCAGGGACAGCCAATACCTTTTACGAACTCATGCACCACTCTGCTCATAATCATGGCAAGTCTGTCTTAATGATTACCCATGACCCAGAGGAAGTCAAGGAGTACACAGACCGTAATATTCACCTGGTTCGTAACCAGAAATTGCCTTGGCGTTGTTTCAATATCCATGAAAAGGATGGAGAGGAGCACAAACATGATTAGTGAATTATTATCCTATGATTTTATGCAACGTGCTATTCTCGCCGTGATTGCTATCAGTATCTTTTCGCCAATTTTGGGACTCTTCTTAATTCTTCGTCGTCAGAGTCTGATGAGCGATACTTTGAGTCACGTGTCCCTAGCTGGGGTGGCTGTTGGAATTTTCTTGGGACAATCAACCACTTGGATGACCCTTGTGGTTGTGGTTATTGCTGCTTTAGTTTTGGAATACCTCAGGGTCAGTTACAAGCATTATATGGAGATTTCAACAGCTATCCTCATGTCAATGGGATTGGCAGTGGCTCTTATTCTTAGTAACAAGGCGGGTAGCAGTAGTATGAGTTTGGATAGCTATCTTTTCGGTTCTATTATCACGATTAGCTCTGAGCAGGTGCATGCTCTCTTTGTGATTGCGGCTATTGTACTGATCTTGACTCTCCTCTTTATTCGTCCTATGTATCTTTTGACTTTTGACGAAGACACTGCTCATGTAGATGGCTTACCAGTACGTCTCATGTCGCTCCTCTTCAATATTGTGACAGGGATAGCGATTGCCCTGATGATTCCAGCAGCAGGAACACTTTTGGTTTCTACCATCATGATTCTCCCAGCAGCTATTGGTATGAAAATAGGTCAGACCTTCAAGTCTGTTATTTTCTGGGCTATTGGTATTGGTTTGGTTGGAATGCTCTCTGGTATCTTTATTTCCTATTATTGGGAAACACCAGCTAGTGCGACCATTACTCTTATCTTCATCGCCTTCTTTGGTCTGGTATCAATCTTTAGGCCTCTCTTAAAAGCAGAGTAAATAATAGAAAAGGAGCTTGAGAAATCGAGCTCTTTTTGTGATATACTAAAGTGGTTTTTTAGATTTGAGTTAAAAATAATGGTAGATTTCTAGTCAGAAAAAATCAGTCAGACTCTGCTATTGTCTGTCATAAATCGTAGCAAAAACAAAAAGGAGAAAATATGGAAATCTTTTTAACAAGTATATCTGGAATTCTAGTCATCCTGGGTATGATTTTAGTGGGCTTCGTCATGGGGGAAAAAGGCTGGTTTGATGACAAGTCGCGTGGCCTAATTGCTAAGATGGTCACTCAAATTGCCTTGCCCTGCTATATGCTTTATACCATCACGCAGCGTTTCACAGCAGCAGACCTGCTTAAGATGTTGCCAGAATTACGTTTTCCTGCTCTGTCTATGGTGATTTTGTTTGGAATTGCAACAGCAGTGGCTAGGATTTTTGCAGTCAGAAAGGATCGTCGTGGACTCTTTATTTCCATGTTTTTTAATTCTAATACGATCTTCGTGGGACTACCAATCAACCAAGCTCTTTTTGGAGATGCTAGTATTCCCTATGTTCTGATCTATTACATGTGTAATACGACTTTTTTCTGGACCTTGGGGACCTATCTCATCCAGCGAGATGGTGAAGGAGAAGCTGAGTTTGATTTAAAAACTAGTTTAAATAAGATTTTTTCTCCCCCTCTTATGGGTTTTATCATAGGTCTTATTATCGTTATTCTTCATATTCAGTTACCGACATTTTTAACCAGTGATTTGCAGTATTTAGGTAGTTTAACAACTCCTTTATCTATGATTTTTATCGGTTTGTCAGTGTCTAATGCAGGAGTGAAGCAGTTGGTTCTGAAAAAAGACCAGGTATTAATTCTGCTAGGACGCTTTGTGGTTGCCCCGGTTTTGATGGCTGCAATCGTTTATTGGTCCTCCTTACCAACTTTGATGAAGCAAGTTTTTATCATCCAGTCGGCTATGCCTGTCATGACCAATGCACCTGTGGTTGCTAAACTCTACGGAGCTGATAGTGATTACGCTGCTATCATGGTGACTGAGACTACCCTCGCGACCATGATCGTTATCCCAATTCTCATGGTTTTGATGGCCTAATAAATGTCTGAGTCATCCAGTTTTTTCTGGTGGCCTCTTTTTGTAAAAAAATCAAAAAAGTTTAAGAAAACGCTTTACAAATTATCAAAAAGTGCTATAAAGATTATATAATCTATGCAAACGCTCGCATCAAATATGGGAGGAAATGAAATGAATAAGCTAAAAGAAAACTTTGGCTTTGATTTCTGGCAAAAGTTTGGTAAGGCCCTCATGGTTGTTATCGCGGTTATGCCAGCAGCAGGTCTTATGATCTCTATCGGTAAAACGATTGCCATGATTAATCCAAACGCGGCACCACTCGTTATTACAGGTGGATTTCTTGAGCAAATTGGTTGGGGGATTATTGGTAACCTTCACATCTTGTTTGCCCTTGCCATTGGTGGTAGTTGGGCTAAGGAACGTGCAGGAGGTACTTTTGCAGCAGGTTTTGCATTTATCTTGATTAACCGCTTGACTGGTTCAATCTTTGGTGTTACTTCAGATATTCTTGCTGATAAGGGTGCTACAGTTCACACACTTCTTGGTCAAATCAATCAAGGTGTCTGACTACTTCATCAGTGTTTTGGAAGCTCTAGCCCTTAACATGGGTTGTATTTGTAGGTATCATCTCTGGTTTCATCGGAGCTACTGCTTACAACAAATACTATAACTTCCGTAAATTGCCAGAAGCTTTATCATTCTTCAATGGTAAACGTTTCGTACCATTCGTAGTTATTCTTCGTTCAGCTATTGCAGCCATCGTTCTTGCTATTGTATGGCCAGTTATCCAATCTTGAATTAACGGTTTTGGTATGTGGATTGCCAACTCGAAAGAAAATGCTCCAATTTTGGCACCGTTCTTGTTCGGTACATTGGAACGTCTTCTCTTGCCGTTTGGTCTCCACCACATGTTGACTATTCCAATTAACTACACTCAATTGGGTGGTACTTATGAAGTCTTGACTGGTGCTGCAAAAGGTACTAAAGTTTTGGGTCAAGAGCCACTCTGGCTCGCATGGGTTACTGACCTTGCTAACCTTAAAGGTGCGCATCCATATCAATATAGACACCTTCTTGAAGCCTATACACCAGCTCGTTTCAAAGTTGGTCAAATGATTGGTTCATTTGGTATCTTGATGGGTATGGTGGTAGCTATCTACCGTAACGTTGATGATGATAAGAAACATCAGTATAAAGGTATGTTGACTGCAACTGTGCTTGCAACATTCTTGACAGGGGTAACAGAACCTATCGAGTACATGTTCATGTTCGTAGCTACTCCACTTTACATCATTTACGCATTTGTACAAGGTGCTGCCTTTGCAATGGCTGACATCGTTCACCTCCGTGTTCACTCATTCGGTTCTATCGAATTCTTGACACGTACACCTTTCGCTATTAACGCTGGTTTGGCGATGGATATCATTAACTTCATTTGGGTAACTGTACTCTTTGGTGTTATCATGTTCTTCATTGCAAACTTCATGATTAAGAAATTTGATTACGCAACACCAGGACGTAATGGTAACTACGAACAAAATGACGATTCTTCAGAATCTGCTGGATCAGCAGGTGCTGGAACAAGCTCAGCAAGCTCACAAGTTATAAACATCATCAACCTTCTTGGTGGACGTGCTAACATTGTCGATGTTGATGCATGTATGACTCGTCTCCGTGTTACTGTTAAAAATGCTGAAAAAGTCGGAACTGAAGAACAATGGAAAGCTGAAGGTGCCTAAGGGTCTTGTTATTAAAGGCCAAGGTGTCCAAGATATCTACGGTCATAAAGTTGACATCTTGAAATCTGATATCCAAGACGTACTTGATTCAGGTGAAGTTATCCCTGAAACACTTCCAAGTCAAGTGACTGCTGTTCAAAAAGCAGAAGCTCAATTCAAAGGTGTGACTGAAGATGTTCACTCAGTTGCAGACGGTCAAGTTATCAGCATTGAAGATGTAAAAGATCCAGTATTTTCACAAAGAATGATGGGTGATGGTTTCGCTGTAGAACCAGAAAACGGTAAGATTGTTTCTCCATTAGCTGGTAAAGTTTCAAGCATCTTCCCAACTAAACATGCTCTTGGTTTGGTATCAGATAATGGACTTGAAGTTTTGGTTCACATAGGACTTGATACTGTTAGTCTTGAAGGTAAACCATTTGAGGTTAAAGTTACTGAAGGACAAACTGTTGCTGCTGGTGATCTCTTAGTGGAAGCAGATCTTGCAGCTATCCGTGAAGCTGGACGTGAAACTTCAACAGTAGTTGTCTTCACCAATACAGACGCGATTAAATCAGTTAAAGTAGAACATACAGGAAAATTGGTAGCTAATGCTCCAGTTGCAAAAGTAGAACTTTAATTTGTTAAATAATAATCAAGCAGACAGCCCAGGGGCTGTCTTGTTTGTAAAAGACCTTGTTGTCATTTCTATATGTAAGTGTCAGATAAAGGATAAGATTATGAAATTTCTAACCTTAAATACCCATAGTTGGATGGAAGAAGATGCAGAAGGAAAATTCCAAACCCTAAAGGAACAAATCCTTAAGGCTCAATATGATATCATTTGTTTCCAAGAAGTTAATCAGGAAATAGAGACGGCAGCTGTAGAAACGGATGCTTACTATCATGTGCTACCATCAGCAACATCAATCCACCAAGATCACTTTGTCCGTTTGCTTGTGGAAAAATTAGCTGAAGAGGGACTTCAATATCATTGGACGTGGGCTTATAATCACATTGGTTATGACCACCTTAATGAAGGTGTTGCTGTCTTGTCACGCCAACCATTGACAGCTAGCGAAATTTTAGTTTCAGATGTTGATGATCCAACAGACTATCATACACGCCGTGTGGCAGTGGCTGAGACGACTGTAGATGGCCGAGAAGTTGCTGTTGCTAGTATCCATCTTTCATGGTGGGATAAAGGTTTCCAAGAAGAGTGGGCACGCATTGAGGAACGTTTCCAATCTATTGGCAAACCTATTATCCTAGCAGGGGACTTTAATAACCCAGCAGGTCGAGAAGGTTACCAAACTATATTAGCCAGTCCGCTCAAACTTCAGGATAGCTTCCAAGTGGCTCAAAAAACAAATGGAAGCTATACAGTTGGACCTGGTATCGATGGTTGGAAAGGTAATGAAGAACCTTTACGTATTGACTATGTTTTTGCAAGCCAAGAGTGGGCAGTAAATCGCCTTAGTGTCATTTTTGATGGGAACAATCAATCTCTAGTAAGTGATCATTATGGCCTTGAAGCAGGACCTTACATTTAAATAGTAACTGTAACCTATCATGACCTAATGAGGGTAAAAAAACATTGTCAAAAGATAAATAAAAGAGTAAACTAGAAGCTGTAATTGAATTTTTATAAGGAGAGACTAATGGCTCATATTAAATTTGACTATTCAAAAGTTTTGGATAAATTTGTAGCACCACACGAAGTAGATAACCTTCAAGCACAAGTAACAGTAGCAGACGAAATGATCCGCAAAGGAACAGGCCCAGGTGCTGACTTCCTTGGATGGCGTGACCTTCCAGAGAACTACGATCGTGAAGAGTTTGATCGTATTTTGAAAGCTGCTGAAAAAATCAAAGAAGAAAGCGACGTTTTGGTTGTTATCGGTATCGGTGGTTCTTACCTTGGTGCTAAAGCAGCTATTGACTTCTTGAGCAATCACTTTGCTAACCTTCAAACAAAAGAAGAACGTAAAGCACCACAAATCGTTTATGCTGGGAACTCTATTTCATCAACTTACCTCGCTGACTTGCTTGAGTATGTTGAAGGTAAAGATTTCTCAGTTAACGTTATCTCTAAATCAGGAACAACAACTGAACCAGCTATCGCTTTCCGTTTGTTCAAGGAACTTCTTGTTAAGAAATACGGTCAAGAAGAAGCTAACAAACGTATCTACGCAACAACTGACCGCCAAAAAGGTGCTGTTAAGGTTGAAGCAGACGCTAACGGTTGGGAAACATTTGTTGTTCCAGATGATATCGGTGGACGCTTCTCAGTATTGACAGCTGTAGGTCTATTGCCAATTGCAGTTTCAGGGGCTGATATCAAAGCCCTCATGGAAGGTGCTAACGCTGCACGTAAAGAGTACTCTTCATCTAAAATCTCTGAAAATGAAGCTTACCAATACGCTGCAATTCGTAACATCCTTTACCGTAAAGGTTACACAACTGAAATCTTGGCAAACTACGAACCATCACTTCAATACTTCGCTGAGTGGTGGAAACAATTGGCTGGTGAGTCAGAAGGTAAAGACCAAAGAGGTATCTACCCAACCTCAGCAAACTTCTCAACTGACTTGCACTCTCTTGGCCAATTTATCCAAGAAGGTACACGTAATCTATTTGAAACTGTTGTTCGTGTAGACAAACCACGTAAAAACGTTGTTATTCCTGAATTGGCTGAAGACCTTGATGGACTGGGTTACCTCCAAGGCAAAGATGTTGACTTTGTTAACAAGAAAGCAACAGACGGTGTTCTTCTTGCTCATACAGATGGTGACGTGCCTAACATGTTCATTACTATCCCTGAACAAGATGCCTTTACATTGGGTTATATCATCTACTTCTTTGAGCTTGCTATCGCACTTTCAGGATACTTGAATGCTGTTAATCCATTTAACCAACCAGGTGTAGAAGCTTACAAGAAAAATATGTTCGCCCTTCTTGGTAAACCAGGATTTGAAGAACTTGGAGCAGAACTTAACGCTCGCTTGTAATTCTCAGATAGGATCAGCTTTGGCTGGTCTTTTTTCTGTTATTAGCACTTCGTCTTTATTTCAATTTTACTAACGGCAGTCAAAGTGCTATAATGTAAGGGATTGTGAATTTAGCGGGTTCTGCTATTTTCAAAAAAGAAAAAACAAATCAGAGATGTTATAACATCTCTTAGAAGAGGTGAATCCAATGGGACGTAAATGGGCTAATATCGTTGCTAAGAAAACTGCTAAAGATGGTGCTAACTCAAAGATTTATGCTAAGTTTGGTGTTGAAATCTATGTAGCTGCTAAACAAGGTGAACCAGATCCAGAGTCAAACTCAGCTTTGAAATTTGTTTTGGAACGTGCTAAACAAGCGCAAGTGCCAAAACATGTTATTGATAAGGCTATTGATAAGGCTAAAGGTAACACAGATGAAACTTTCGTTGAGGGGCGTTATGAGGGATTTGGACCTAACGGTTCTATGATCATTGTAGATACTTTAACTTCAAACGTTAACCGTACAGCTGCCAATGTACGTACTGCATTTGGTAAAAATGGTGGTAATATGGGTGCTTCAGGTTCAGTATCATACATGTTTGATAAAAAAGGTGTCATTGTATTTGCTGGCGAAGACGCAGATGCTATCTTTGAGCAATTGCTTGAAGCAGATGTAGACGTTGAAGATGTAGAAGCAGAAGATGGAACAATCACTGTTTATACAGAACCAACTGACCTTCACAAGGCGTTGGAAGCTCTCCGTGCTAACGGTCAGGAAGAGTTCCAAGTGACAGAACTTGAAATGATTCCACAAACTGAGGTTACTCTTGAAGGTGAAGACCTTGAGACGTTCAAAGGACTTATTGATGCTCTTGAAGCGGATGATGATGTTCAAAAGGTTTATCACAATGTAGCAGATATGTAATCTCATTAAACATTTTCTGTCTTGTAGAAAGTGTTTTTCTGTGGTCTGGTTAAGGATCTGCCTTGTTTGTCCTGACGTAATCTGATATAGTAGAAGCCAAGTGAATTATTGGAGGAACACGAAATATGAATATGATGCTATTGTTGGTCATTTATGCTGTTGCAATTGTTGGTTATGTGGTGTTTAGCCGTCGCCGTCAGGCGAAGGCTCAAGAAGATCGTTTTGCAGGTCTCGCTAAGGGTGCGGAAGTCGAAACAATTGGTGGTTTGATTGCCATTGTTGACGAAATTGATAAAGAAAATAATCGTATCGTCTTGGATGCGGAAGGTGTTTTCTTGACTTTTGACTTGAGCCGTTCAATCATGAAAGTGATCACGCCAGCACCAAGTACAGAAACAGCAGAGACTGTTAAAGAGACAATTGTTGAAGAAGATTCAGCAATTGAGTCTGCTGATGAAAAGTAAGATGTGTATTTTAGGCTAGGTTAAATCCTGGTCTTTTTGCATATTCTAATCTCCTTGGTATTAAATACTGTTCAGAACCCTTTAAAATGTGGTAGAATAAAGGATAAACTATATTTAGAGGATATTTCATGTTTAAATTTAGAAAAAAATCTCATCAAGAGGTTTTAGACAATATTCCTAATCATATCGGTATTATTATGGATGGAAATGGCCGTTGGGCTAAAAAGCGTCTACAACCGCGTGTGATGGGACATAAGGCTGGGATGGATGCCTTGCAAAAGGTAACCATCGAAGCGTCACAACTTGGAGTTAAGGTATTGACAGTCTATGCTTTCTCAACTGAAAACTGGTCACGTCCACAAGATGAAGTTAAATTTATCATGAATTTGCCAGTTGAATTTTTTAACAAGTATGTACCAGAATTAGACAAAAACAATGTTCGCATTTTGACAATCGGAGATAATAGTCGCCTACCTAAGGAAACCTTAGATGCTCTTGAAAAGGCAGTAGAGCAGACGAAACATAATTCCGGTTTGATACTTAATTTTGCATTGAACTACGGTGGTCGTGCGGAGATTGTATCGGCTGTTCAAGCTATTGCTAAAGAGGTTGAAATAGGGAGACTCAGACCTGAAGCTATTGATGAAGACCTCATTGCTAAGCATTTGATGACAGATAAGCTGCCATACCTTTATCGTGATCCAGATTTAATTATCCGTACGAGTGGCGAACTTCGTCTTAGTAATTTCTTGCCTTGGCAATCTGCCTATAGTGAGTTTTACTTCACAGATGTTTTCTGGCCAGACTTTGATCAGCAGGGACTACATCAAGCTATCTCTGACTACAATAAACGTCACCGTCGCTTCGGTGGTGTCTAGAAAGGACCTCTCATGCAAGAACGTTTAATTGGTGGGGGTGTGGCAGCAGCCATTTTCCTCCCATTGCTCTTTATCGGTGGTCTTCCTTTCCAGCTTTTGGTTGGGGCTATGGCCATGATTGCAGTGTCTGAGATGCTTCGGATGAAGCACTTGGAGATGTTCTCTATCGAAGGTGTTTTGTCTATGTTGGCAGCCTTTATTTTAGTAGTGCCCATTGACCATTATTTTAACAGTCTTCCAACAGATGCCAGTGTGACAGGTTTTGCCATTATTTCTTTTTTGATTTTAGCAGGAACTGTACTTAATAGCGACCACTATTCTTTTGATGATGCGGTATATCCAATCACTTCTGCCTTTTATGTTGGTTTTGGTTTCCAAAATCTCATTGCAGCACGTTTGGATAGCTGGGAAAAAGTTTTATTTGCCCTCTTCATTGTTTGGGCGACGGACATTGGTGCCTATCTCTTTGGTCGTCGATTTGGTCAAAAAAAGTTATTGCCAAAAGTATCACCTAATAAAACCATTGAAGGTAGTGTTGGTGGTATCTTATCAGCAATCATTGTAGCACTACTCTTTGGGTTGATTAATCATAATGTCTATGCACCCCATAGTTTCTTCTGGTTGCTTATCTGTACGATTCTCTTTAGTATCTTCGGTCAATTTGGTGACTTGGTTGAATCAGCTATTAAACGACACTTTGGTGTTAAAGACTCAGGTAACCTTATTCCTGGACACGGTGGCATATTAGACCGTTGTGATAGCTGGATTTTCGTTTTCCCAATCATGCACTTACTAGGACTTTTTTAAGGGTGGTGGTGTCTAAATGAAAGCTATTATTACTTTTTTACTGATTTTCTGTGTGATTGTCGTCTTCCATGAGTTTGGCCATTTCTTCTTTGCCAAACGATCAGGCATTCTGGTGCGTGAATTTGCCATTGGGATGGGTCCTAAAATTTTTGCACACACTGGTAAGGATGGTACCGTTTATACTATTCGTATCCTTCCTTTGGGTGGTTATGTGCGTATGGCTGGTTGGGGTGAAGATACAACTGAGATTAAAACGGGGAGTCCTGCTAGCCTAACGCTTGGAAAAGATGGCAAAGTGAGACGTATCAATCTTTCAGATCGTCAGGTTGACCAGACGGCTTTGCCTATGAACGTTACTGCCTATGATTTGGAAGATAAGTTAACTATTACAGGTCTTGTCCTAGGTGAGACCAAGACCTATGAGGTTGACCATGATGCCACTATCGTTGAGGAAGACGGTACGGAGCTTCGTATTGCTCCTAAAGATGTCCAATATCAAAATGCTAGCATTTGGGGACGTTTAATTACCAATTTTGCTGGTCCTATGAACAACTTTATTCTTGGGGTCTTGGTCTTTATTATCCTTGCCTTTGTTCAAGGTGGTGTTCAAGATACGTCGACCAACCTTATCCAGGTGGCTAATGGTGGTGCTGCCCAGGTGTCAGGTTTGAAAACTGGTGATGCCATCGTGGCCATTAACAAGGACAAGGTTACTGACTGGGACAGCTTGAAAGAAGCGTTGAGAGAGAATACCCAAAAATTCTCGAAAGGCGACAGCCTTTCTGTGACGGTTAAGAGAAGTAATGGTCAGGAAGAAACTATTTCTGTTAAACCCCAAGAGAGCCAAGGGAGCTACTTTTTAGGTGTCTCTCCTGTCTTAAAGACAGGTCTTAAAGATAAGATTTTTGGTGGTTTCCAAATGGCTTGGGAAGGTGCGACGGCAATCCTCGCTACGCTCAAAGGGCTCATTACCAACTTTAGCTTGAACAAGCTTGGTGGACCGGTTGCTATGTTCCAGATGTCTGCACAAGCCTCAGAAAGTGGGTTGATTTCCATTCTTGACCTTATGGGAATGCTCTCTATCAACTTAGGGATTTTCAATCTTATTCCAATTCCAGCCCTTGACGGTGGTAAAATTGTTATGAATATTATTGAAGCTATTCGTCGTAAACCACTTAATCAAGAAATTGAAAGCTATATCACACTCGCAGGTGTTGCGGTCATGGTTGTCCTTATGATTGCAGTAACTTGGAATGATATTATGCGTGCTTTCTTTTAATTAGAAACAAAGAAATGAAAGGAAGTCTAAGGAACTTGACCCACGGGCTAGCCTCCTTAGTATGTAAATAATGAAACAAAGTAAAATGTTGATTCCAACACTTCGTGAAATGCCAAGTGATGCTCAAGTTATTAGTCATGCCCTTATGGTACGTGCGGGTTACGTGCGTCAGGTCTCTGCTGGTATTTATGCTTATATGCCATTGGCAAATCGTGCTATCGAGAAATTTAAAACCATCATGCGTGAGGAGTTTGAAAAAATCGGTGCGGTTGAAATGTTGGCGCCAGCGCTTTTGACAGCAGATTTGTGGCGTGAATCTGGTCGTTATGAAACTTATGGTGAAGACCTTTATAAACTAAAAAATCGTGATAAATCTGACTTTATTCTCGGTCCAACTCACGAAGAAACTTTTACAGTCTTGGTTCGTGATGCGGTTAAATCATACAAACAATTGCCACTTAACCTTTATCAAATCCAATCTAAATATCGTGATGAAAAACGTCCTCGTAATGGTCTTCTTCGTACGCGTGAATTTATCATGAAGGATGCTTATAGTTTCCACCAAAACTACGAAGATTTGGATGTAACTTACGAAGACTATCGTAAGGCCTATGAAGCTATCTTTACACGTGCTGGCCTTGAGTTTAAGGCTATCATCGGTGATGGTGGTGCTATGGGCGGTAAGGATTCCCAAGAATTTATGGCTGTCACTCCTGAGCGTACGGACCTTAATCGTTGGGTAGTTCTTGATAAGTCAATTGCTTCATTGGATGAGATTCCAGAAGATGTCATGGAAGAAATCAAGAATGAATTGACATCGTGGTTGGTATCTGGTGAAGATACGATTGCATATTCTACAGAGTCAAGTTATGCAGCTAACCTTGAGATGGCAACAAACGCCTACACACCAGCGACTAAGGTTGTGACTCAAGAAGAAGTTTCACGAGTCGAAACACCAGGTTGCAAGTCAATTGACGATGTCGCTGCTTTCTTGAATATTCCAGAAGAACAAACGATTAAGACTTTGCTTTTCACTGCTGATGACGAACCAGTAGTGGCTCTTCTTGTTGGTAATGATCAAGTTAACGATGTGAAGTTGAAAAACTACCTTGCAGCTGACTTCCTTAAACCAGCTACAGAAGATGAAGCGCGTCAAGTCTTTGGTGCTAACTTCGGTTCTCTTGGTCCAGTTAATCTTCCTGAAAATGTTCGTATCATTGCAGACCGTAAGGTTCAAGACGTGGCTAATGCTGTTGTTGGAGCCAATGAAGATGGTTATCACTTGACAGGGGTTAACCCAGAGCGTGACTTCAAGGCAGAATACGTGGATATTCGTAAAGTTAAAGAAGGTGAGATTTCGCCAGACGGTCAAGGTGTCCTTCAGTTTGCGCGTGGTATCGAGATTGGTCATATCTTTAAACTTGGTACACGTTACTCTGAAAGTATGGGTGCTAACGTTCTTGACGAAAATGGTCGCGCAGTTCCAATTATCATGGGATGTTACGGTATCGGTGTAAGCCGTATCTTATCAGCTGTTATTGAGCAACATGCACGTCTCTTTGTCAACAAAACACCAAAAGGTCAATACCGTTATGCTTGGGGTATTAATTTCCCTAAAGAATTGGCACCTTATGATGTTCACTTGATTACAGTTAACACAAAGGACGAGGAAGCTAATGCATTGACAGATCGTTTGGAAGCTGCTCTTGCGGCTGAAGGTTACGATGTTTTGATAGATGACCGTAATGAGCGTGTTGGTTCTAAATTCTCTGATAGTGACCTTATCGGGCTTCCAATTCGTGTGACGGTTGGTAAAAAGGCAAGTGAAGGTATTGTCGAAGTTAAAATCAAGGCAACTGGTGACACTATTGAAGTGAACGCAGATAATTTGATTGAAACACTTGCTATCTTAACAACTGAACAAGATGCTTAATACTAAAAAATCTTTTCTTGCAGAGGCGGGAAGAGATTTTTCTTTTTAAACGACAAAGATTAATTGAGAAAAAGGAGATAAATTCCAATTTGACAGAATTGTCTAAATAGTGTAAACTTAAATCTATCTTAACTACGGAGGCATTACATGCTTGACAAATCTACCCACTGGGGAAATCTTAAAGCTTGTTATTACTTTAGTTTCTTTAGATAGGGCGTTTGTGTTTCAAGATACAAGCGTCAATAAGTTTGTATCTATGAAGCTAAAGCATTTTGTGATGGATTAGCCGATTAGATGAAGAGGTCTAACCGGTGACATAAGCTAGCTTGTGCTAGTCAAGATGCAGAGAACCAGTTGGGTCTGTCCTAGCTGGTTTTTCCATGCCGTGGTCTATTTTTAATTTCTCATTCTAAGCTAGAATTGTTCTTTAAACAGCAAGATTTAGCTTACTTTTGACGTGATAAATAAAGTGATTGTATCACTTGGGGATGCTCTTGAAGACTTGAGGATTTTTCATGGGCAATGAAACTGTTGTTTTCCCTGTGCCTCCAATGCTTCAGAAGAACATAAAAGGAAATTGGAAATAGATAAAATAAAAAAACAGAGGTGTACAAGATGAAGAAATTCTTGGTCAGTATGATGGCTGTTATAACAGCTGCCATCTTGGTTGCATGCTCCAATGCTTCTAACAAAGATTTAGTTCACATCGGTGTTCTCCAATATGTAGAGCATCCTTCCTTGTCAGCGACACGTAAAGGGTTCATTGAAGAACTCAAAGAGGAAGGGTATGTCGATGGTAGGAACATTAAAATCGATTATCAGAATGCACAAGGAGATCAGTCTAACTTGCAGACGATTTCTCAGTCGCTTATTGAAGATAATGATGTCATGTTGGCTATCGCAACCCCAGCAGCTCAGTCATTAAGCAGTTTGACAAAAGGTAAGCCAATTCTCTTTACGGCAGTGACGGATCCTGTCTCAGCTAAGTTGGTTAAATCTATGGACAATGTTGGTGGAAATGTGACGGGGACAAGTGACATGTCTCCTATCAATAAACAGGTTGAATTGTTGAAAAAGGTCTTTCCAAACACTAAAAAAGTTGGGATTATGTATACGACCAGTGAGCGTAACTCAGAAGTTCAGGTTGAAGAAGCCAAGAGATACTTTAAGGAAGCTGGTATTGAAACGGTTATTAAGGGGATTTCATCAACCAACGATATTCAAGATACAGCCAAAAGCTTGATGAGTCAGACCGAAGTCATTTTTATTCCGACTGACAATACCATTGTTAGTGCCATTAATACCTTGGTAGACCTTTCTAAAGAGACTAAAGTTCCTGTTGTTGGTAGTGATGCTGGTAGTGTAGAAAAAGGTGTCCTATTCACTTATGGAACCAACTATGAAGCGCTTGGTCGTCAAACAGGTAAGTTAGCAGGTCGTGTTCTGCGAGGTGAGAAAGTTAAGGACATTGATGCGGAGTACCCTAAAACTCTAAATGTTGTGGTTAATCATGATATGGCTAAAGAACTTGGCATTGATGTTTCTAGCATTAGTGATGAGGAATCTAAAGTATCAACGAAAGATGACAAACCGATTGCCAAAAAAGATAAGGGTGTCATTAAGCTTAAGGTGAATAAGTCATCTAAGAATGGCTTTTCAAATGTGGTTCTAACATCCATTTCTCAGGGACTTCTCTGGGCGATTATGGCTATTGGGGTCTTCATTACCTTCCGTATTTTGGACCTTGCCGATTTGACAGCTGAGGGAACCTTTCCACTTGGTGCTGCAACGACAACTATCATGATTATCCGTGGTATCAACCCAATCTTTGCAACTCTAGGTGGTTTTGTAGCTGGTATGTTTGCAGGTGCTGTGTCTGGCTTTATGCATACGAAAATGAAGATACCAGCACTATTAACAGGGATTATTACCCTAACAGGGCTCTATTCAGTTAACCTTTTGGTTCTCGGAAGTGCCAATATCTCTCTTTCAGGACATAATACGCTAGTGACTATGGTGATGGGGCTTGGATTGTCTAAGCTGAGTGGTGTGATTCTATTAGGACTAATCTTCGTTAGTCTTGTAGTGTTTATGTTGGTTGTTCTCCTTAATACACAGGTTGGACTTGCTCTTCGTGCAACAGGTGATAATCTTGCCATGGGAGAAGCTAATGGTATCAAGGTTGATCGTATGAAGATTCTTGGTTACATGATTTCCAATGGTTTGATTGCCCTATCAGGTGCTCTCCTAGCTCAAAATAATGGCTATGCGGATATGAATATGGGTACAGGTACAATCGTAAATGGCTTGGCTGCAATCATCTTGGCTGAGGTTATCGTTAAGTATTTACCACTTGGCAAACGTCTTTGGTCAATTGTTGTCGGAGCTGTTCTCTACCGTTTGGTCTTGGTTATGATCCTTGCCATGAACGTTGATGCTCAAATGCTGAAATTAGCTTCAGCTATCTTGCTTGCTATCATCCTTTATGTGCCTGAAGTACGACAAAAATTGAAAATCAATCCTAACAAATCCTTGACTCCAGGAGGTGACAAGTAGTGGCTTTACTTAGTTTACAACAGATTCATAAAACTTTTGAAAAAGGCACAGTCAATGAAAATCACGTCCTGCGTGGTTTAGATCTCGACATTGAACAGGGAGATTTTATCTCTGTCATCGGGGGAAACGGTGCTGGTAAGTCAACCTTGATGAATTCAATTGCTGGTGTTCTCAGCATTGATGAGGGGGATATCTTGTTGGACGGTCAATCTATTAAGAAAGCATCTGTAGATGAGCGCTCTAAAGACATTAGCCGTGTTTTCCAAGATCCTCGAATGGGTACAGCGACAAACCTTTCTATCGAAGAAAATATGGCAATCGCCTATCGTCGTGGCAAGAAACGTAGCTTCTTTAAAAAGTCTATCACTGAAAGTGAACGTCAAATATTCAAGGAAGCCTTGGTAGATCTTGGTCTTGGTCTTGAGAATCGTATGAAGACTGATGCTAATTTCTTGTCAGGTGGACAACGTCAGGCCTTGACGCTTGCTATGGCGACCTTGGTTCGTCCAAAGATTTTGCTGCTAGATGAACATACAGCAGCACTGGATCCTAAGACAAGTGACATGGTCATGAATTTGACGCGTAAGATTGTTGAAGAACAAAAGTTGACAACTCTTATGATTACCCACAATATGGAACATGCTATCGAATATGGAAACCGTTTAGTTATGCTCTATCATGGTAAGATCGTCGTAGATGTGCAAGGTGAAAAAAAGAAAAACCTCACTGTTGCAGAGCTTATGGCCCTCTTCCACAAAAATAGTGGACAAGTTCTCAATGACGATGCCTTGGTACTCGGTTAATATACTAGAAAAAAACTATCCAAAGTTTAGATTTTGGATAGTTTTTTCTTGACTATTTTTGACTAAGTGCTAAAATGAAAATATAGATTAGCAGTTGTCTATCGTGAGTGCTAAAACAACATTTTAAACGTTGCTAATCTAAATAACATTTTTGGAGGTAATTGGTATGGCATTAAAACCATTGGGCGATCGTATCATCGTCCGTTTTGAAGAAACAGAAGAAAAAACAGCTAGTGGCTTTGTATTGGCAGGAGCTAGTCATGAAACAACTAAGACTGCAGAGGTCTTGGCGGTAGGTGAAGGTACCCGTACTCTTACTGGGGAATTGATTGCACCTAGTGTTGCAGTAGGCGATAAGGTCCTTGTTGAAAATGGTACAGGTGTCAGTGTTAAAGACGGAGAAGATTCCGTTTCAATTATCCGTGAAGCAGATATTTTAGCAGTCCTAGCTTAAATTCTTGCTAATCAGATATAAATTAAGATAAAGAAGGAGTGAGTAATTATGGCAAAAGATATTAAATTTTCATCAGATGCACGTGCAGCAATGGTTCGTGGTGTTGATACTTTAGCTGATACCGTTAAGGTAACGCTTGGCCCTAAAGGTCGTAATGTTGTTTTGGAAAAGGCTTTTGGTTCACCACTTATCACTAATGATGGTGTGACAATTGCTAAAGAAATTGAACTTGAAGATCATTTTGAAAATATGGGTGCCAAGCTCGTCAGCGAAGTGGCTTCAAAAACTAATGATATTGCCGGTGACGGAACAACTACAGCCACTGTTTTGACACAAGCTATTGTTCGTGAGGGGCTAAAAAATGTAACAGCTGGTGCTAATCCAATCGGTATCCGTCGTGGGATTGAAGCAGCTGTAGCTGCAGCTGTGGAAGAGCTTAAAGTCATTGCTCAACCAGTTGCTAATAAGGAAGCTATTGCTCAAGTTGCTGCGGTTTCATCTCGCTCTGAAAAAGTTGGTGAATACATTTCAGAAGCAATGGAACGCGTTGGTAATGATGGTGTTATCACTATTGAAGAGTCTCGTGGTATGGAGACAGAACTCGAAGTGGTTGAAGGTATGCAATTTGACCGTGGATATCTTTCTCAGTACATGGTTACTGATAATGAAAAAATGGTCGCAGATCTTGAAAATCCATTTATTCTTGTGACTGACAAGAAAATTTCAAATATCCAAGATGTTCTTCCACTCTTGGAAGAAGTGCTTAAGACCAGTCGTCCACTTTTGATTATTGCTGACGACGTGACTGGTGAAGCTCTTCCAACACTTGTTCTTAACAAAATTCGTGGAACCTTTAATGTCGTTGCTGTTAAGGCGCCTGGCTTTGGTGACCGTCGTAAAGCGATGTTGGAAGACATTGCTGTATTGACTGGAGCAACTGTTATTACTGAGGATCTTGGTCTTGAACTTAAGGATGCAACTATGGAATCACTTGGTCAGGCTTCGAAAGTAACTGTGGATAAGGATAGTACAGTTATCGTTGAAGGAGCAGGAAGCGCAGAAGCAATTGCTAACCGTGTTAAGCTCATTAAATCTCAATTGGAAACAACAACATCTGAATTTGACCGTGAAAAACTTCAAGAGCGTTTGGCTAAATTGTCAGGTGGTGTTGCAGTTATTAAGGTTGGTGCAGCCACAGAAACAGCTCTTAAAGAAATGAAACTTCGTATCGAAGATGCTCTCAATGCTACTCGTGCCGCTGTTGAAGAAGGTATAGTAGCTGGTGGTGGTACAGCCCTAGTTAACGTCATTGCTAAGGTTGCTGAACTTGATCTTGAAGGTGACGATGCTACAGGACGTAATATTGTCCTCCGTGCCTTGGAAGAACCTGTTCGTCAAATTGCTTATAATGCCGGTTATGAAGGTTCAGTTATCATTGATAAATTGAAGAATAGCCCAGTTGGTACAGGATTTAACGCTGCCAATGGCGAATGGGTAGATATGGTTGAATCAGGAATCATTGACCCAGTTAAGGTAACACGTTCAGCCCTTCAAAATGCTGCTTCAGTAGCTAGTCTTATCTTGACAACAGAAGCAGTCGTTGCCGACAAACCTGAACAAAAGGCTCCAGCAGCGCCAGCTATGGATCCAGGAATGATGGGTTACTAAGATTTAAGAAAGAAAAAAACCTAGGAGAAGTCGAGAAGTGAACTGCACCCCAAAAGTTAGACAGAAAAATCTAACTTTTGGGGTGTTTTTTTTTATTATGAAATTAACTTATGAAGATAAAGTTCAAATATATGAATTGAGAAAGCAAGGAGAAAGCTTTAAACGACTTTCAAATCAATTTGGGGTGAACGTTTCTTGTCTAAAATATATGGTGAAATTAATTGACCGTTATGGAATAAACATCATCAAAAAAAGGAAAGAATCGTTATTATTCTCCTAAATTAAAACGAGAAATGATTGATAAAGTGCTACTTGAAGGTCGTTCACAAAAAAGTGTAAGTCTTGATTATTGTCTTCCAAGTGGTGGAATGTTGCCTAACTAGATAGCACAATATAAAAAAATGGGTATACAATTCTTGAGAAAAGAAGAGGCAGAGTACCTAAAATGGGGCGTAAACGTAAGAAAACTTGGGAAGAAATGACAGAACTAGAGCGATTCCAAGAGGAGAATGAACGCTTACGTACCGAGGTGGCCTACCTAAAAAAGTTAAAAGAGTTAGAGGAAAGGGACGAAGCCTTACAGCGAGAAAGGCAGAGACAATTAGAGAAATGGTTTCAGGAGGATTTCGACTCGATTTACTTCTTGAAACAGCACGTTTAGCTCGCTCGACTTACTATTATCAGTTGAAACAACTAGATGGGCACGACAAAGATAAAGAGACTAAAGGCGAAATTCAAGAAATTTATTATGAGCATAAAGGAAATTATGGCTATCGCCGAATAACTCTGGAATTGAGGAATCGTGGTTTTGTAGTGAACCAGAAGAAGGTCCAACGTCTGATGAAGCTCCTTGGTTTAAGTTCCCAAATTCGTCGTAAACGCAAGTATTCTTCATACCAAGGAGAAGTTGGCAAGAAAGCAGATAACCTTAGTGACCAAGGTTGGCAATACCAACATCAGTATTATCATCAATTTTTAGAGGATAAAGGGACCCCCAACCGTCAATGTCACGTAAGGGGAATCGTCCAGACAATGGCATGATGGGATCCTTGTTTACCTGACATCTGCATCATAATTTGTTGCTGTCTAGTGCGTTCTGCTTCCTTATTCGTATTGATAGAAATAATAAGCAAGATGATCCATCCAATGAAAGTCCAGCTTAACAGTATTGAGAAAAGAAAGATTAGCCATTTCTTTTCTGTTTTGTTTAGAAGTGCTGGTAGGATGTCAATAATGATTGCTGGTAGACCCACAATCAAAGTCCAAAATGTCAAACCTAATCCCATGCTAGAATCATCTCCAATAACTCCAAGTAAGAACCATCCAAGAGCCCAAAGGATAACTGGTATGGTAGCGATGGCTATCATGATGAGGTTTGTTTGAGATTTATTTTCTGGCTTTTTCCAAGCCTCATTAAGAGTGCTGTTTGTTTGTGGGAAGCTTGCATGAGCTTGCTCGGCAAAGGAATTTAAAGGCTTATTAGTAGTGTCTTGTATTGGATTTATTTGTTCTTGAAAGTTGGCTGTTGGAGCTTCTTGACCTATGTTAGGAGTTTGGAAAGTTTGTCTTTCATCGATACTAGAATCATCCAAGGATTCTTCAGTGACATCATAATTGTCAACATCATTTTTGACAGTTTCTACAGTCTCTGCTGATGGTTCAGGTTCTGTATGTTCAACAGTTTCTGAGTTTTGTGTCTTTTCTACAGTCTCTTTTTGTGAGAGTTTTTTTGTTGCTTCGACAGTTTGTTTGGGGGTTTCTCAGACAAACTCGCCTCGATTGGCTGCTTCAGCCATTTCTTGGATACTTGGATTACGTCCGTGGACTGCTTGGAAAAAATCAATCCAATCTTGTTGTTTCATATAGTTAAACTCCATTTGTTTCGATTATAAATTTTGATGCTTACAATTATAGCAATAGTGTAAGGGATATGCAATGGGAGTTGGATAGGACAGTTTATTTCTCTATAATCTTTTTGTCACTAAAGATTATAGAGAAAGAAATAGGTTAAGATATAGACCACTAGAGGATATATCAGTGGATTATAGTCCCAGGCTCCTTGCCAATCTAGGTGTAAGAGTCTAACACTAGCGCGTGTCAAACCTGCGCTTCACCCCTTGAGTCCAAATGGTTTTAGGATAAGGTTGAGTGGTGTTGGGAGATGTAAAAGGTAGACTCCATAAATTGCCATTAAAACAAAGAGATATAATCTAAAAAAACGCTGGTGGTAGGCCCACAAGCGTGTGAAATAGTTTTTCATTACCCAATAACAGCAAAAAGTTTTTGAGCATTTGATTGGCGAGTAGCATCCATGATGAGAAACCAGTCAACGATTGACCAGATACCACAACCACCACATGTCAAAAGTTTACCGATACCAAGACCAACTTGCCCCAACATAAAGCGGTCGATTCCAAGAGAACCACCAAAGAGTGAGATGACAAGCATCATCGTAGGATCTTGGAATCTGATTGAGTAAAGCTGTGAAAGTTGCTGTTCAGGAAGTGCCTCAAGACGTTGTCGGATGTACTGAACTTGTTCTGTTGGGAAATACTTAGCGTTAATTGCTAGCCATTGATCGACTGGATTCATAATTAAACACTCCTAAAATTTTAAATTATACGTAAAGGATAACATAATGTAAAGGAGAGTCAAGGTAGTCAAGGCTTTCGAAATCAATAAAAGCAACTTATTTGCAAGGTTCCGCTGTCTTATAACGAGAAGATCATTAGGATAATCCTTTCGCACTATGTTTGAGAGTGAGTTTGCTTTTATGATTTGTGATTTCTCAACACTTGTTCAAAACTTTCTGATTTAACCTTAACAGTGACTTTTTCGAGTGTTAAGGGGTGAGTGAAACTAAGGGAGTGGGCGTGTAGCATGAGTCTAGATGCTGGCTGATAACTGTAAAGTGGGTCCCCCAGAATAGCATGACCGTGATGGGACAGATGCACACGAATTTGGTGAGTTCGGCCGGTTTTTAGTTGGCAGTTGACCAGACTGGCTCCTTCAAAGGTTTTGAGACGTGTGACGGTTGTATACGCACTCTGCCCTTTTCGAGGATCCACCACCCGTTTTCTACGATCGTGGCGGTCGCGTCCAATCTTATCCTTATAAACAGTTTTCTTGGTCTGAAATTTACCTTCAGTCAATGCCCAGTATTGACGCTGAATCATCTTATCTTCTAAAAGCCGGTTAAGAATTGGCAGGATAAACGGATTTTTAGCGAAAAGCACAGCTCCACTAGTTTCCATATCTAGTCGATGAACGACGTAACAGGTTTGCCCACAATAAGCCGAAACATGGTTAAGAAGAGCGATTTCTGTGGGTTCATTGCCATGCGTCTTCATTCCTTCAGGCTTATTGACCACGATGAGATGCGAATCCTCATAGAGAGGCTTTACCAAATTGGCATCTCCCATAGGGATAGTTTTATTAGGATAGTCCTCTGTGTCAAAGGTCAGGCTAATCCTATCACCTTCTTTAACAGGACTCTGCCAATTAATAGTTTCTCCATTGATAAGGACATATTTTTTCGTGCGTAGGAAATGACGAATCTTACGAGGAATGAGGAGTTTGGTTTCTAGTAATTCTTTGACAGTTGTTGCAGGGTAGGGATTGATAATTTCTACGTGTAAAGTCATAGTTTCATTATATCATGAACGTTTAAAAGAGGACAGAACCTGTAAAAACTTGGTATAATAGGTTTATGACACTTTTTGATAATCTAAAAAACAAACTTTTTAAAGAAGAAACTAGCGGGAAGGGTAAGGAACCCCAGCCTGCTGGAAAATCGAAGGATTTACAAGATAGGATAAAAGGTCTTTTTGCCAAGAAGCCTGATGAGTTTGAACAAGCCGTTGAAGAACTTGACATGTCACGAGAAGGCCAAGAGACTTCACGTTACCAACGTTCTAAGCAAAAGAAACCTATTGACACGACCAAACCCTTAGGTAAGGTTCGGGCTTTCTTGAGCAAGTTCACTCTTTCGCCAAGAAATCCTATTCGCCGTTTCTGGCGTCGCTATCATATTGGTAAAATTCTCTTTATCTTGGTAGCCGTGTTGGTTCTGACAGTAGGCTCCTATCTCTTCTATATCGCTAAGACGACCAATGTCTCAGATCTTCAGGATGCCTTGAAGGCTACTACGGTTATCTATGACAAAGAAGGCAATCAAGCTGGTTCACTGTCAGGGCAAAAAGGGACCTATGTGGAGCTAGATGCTATTAGTGATAGCCTAGAAAATGCCGTCATTGCAACGGAGGATCGCACCTTCTACAAAAATAGTGGGATTAACGTCAAACGTTTCCTCCTAGCCATTGTTTCCATGGGCCGATTTGGTGGTGGTTCGACCATCACACAACAGTTGGCTAAAAATGCCTTTTTGACTCAGGAACCGACAGTAACTCGTAAGGCCAAGGAATTCTTTCTTTCTTTGGAACTAACCAAGAAATACAGCAAGCAAGAAATCCTTACCATGTATCTCAATAATGCCTACTTCGGAAACGGTGTTTGGGGTGTTGAAGACGCCAGCCAAAAATACTTCGGGACAAGCGCTGCCAATCTAACGGTGGATGAGGCAGCGACACTTGCAGGTATGCTTAAGGGACCTGAAATTTACAATCCGATTGATAATATCCAAAATGCAACCAACCGCCGAAACACTGTCCTTGCCAATATGGTAGATGATGAGAAGTTGAGTCAAGCTGATGCTGATAGTGCAGCTGGAGTTGATATGGCTAGTCGCTTGGTTGATACTTATCAAGGGACTGGTGATGACTATAGGTATCCGTCTTACTTTGATGCTGTCATTGAAGAAGCTACTAAGACTTATGGCTTGAGTGAGGATGAAATTGTTAAAAATGGCTACAAAATCTATACAGAGATGGATGTCAACTCACAGGCTAATATGCAGCAGACTTATGAAAATAGTTATCTCTTTCCAACGTCAGAAAGTGATGGTAGCACAGCCCAGTCAGCTAGTGTAGCACTTGATCCATCAACTGGAGCGGTTCGTGGTTTGGTAGGTCGTGTAGGTGGTACAGGTGATGCAACCTTCCGTAATTTCAACTATGCAACCCAAGGGAAGCGTAGTCCTGGTTCGACAATCAAACCTTTGGTGGTTTATGCTCCAGCTCTGGCTTCAGGGTGGAGCATCAATAAGGACCTACCTAATACGCCAATTGATTACAATGGCTATACCCCAACCAACTATGGTGGTGTTGAGACTGAGGATGTGCCCATGTATCAAGCTTTGGCCAACTCTTACAATATTCCGGCAGTTTATCTCTTTAACCAAATTGGTATACAAAAAGGGATTAGTTACGGTCAGAAATTTGGTCTTAACTTTGATAATGTTCCAGAAGAATTAGGGATTGCACTCGGTGGTGGTGTGACAGCTAGTCCTCTACAAATGGCTCAGGCTTATGCGACCTTTGCCAATGGTGGGGAGATGAATACAGCTTATTTTATCACTAAAATTGAAAATGCTAGTGGTGATATCATTGCTACCCATAGTAAGAAGTCTAAACGTATTATCAGCCAGTCTGTAGCTAACCAGATGACTAGCATGATGCTCGGTACCTTCTCAAATGGTTCCGCTGTTAACGCCAACTATACGGGTTACACTATGGCAGGTAAGACAGGTACTGTTCAGGCCGAGTTTAACAAAGATTTGACCAGTGACCAGTGGGTAATTGGCTATACTCCTGATGTGGTTATAACGACTTGGATTGGTTTTGATAAGACTGACGAGAATCACTACTTAACAGGAGCAAGCTCAGGAACAGCTTCAACTATTTTCAGCTATATCGCTGCAGATGTTTTGCCAAATACACCAGGTAATGAGTTTACTGTTGAAAATGCCTATGCGGCTGATGGTCAAACCTTAGATTATACAGCAAATCCAAACGATTCACGTAATAGCAATAATAAGTCATGGACAGACAAGGCTTCAGACGTTGTCGATGATGTAAAAGATCAAGCAAGCAGCCTATGGGGTAGGGTCTCAGACTCCTTCTCAGGTCTATTCAGATAGCTTGTCAATTAAGTTTAAAAGTGGTAAGATAAAAAGAACGGAGGCGTTATGGCACAGAAAAAAGCAAGCCTAGCGTGTGCAGATTGTGGGAACCGAAACTACTCGATTAGTGTTAGTAGCACTCCCAAACCAACACGACTAGAAGTGAACAAGTTTTGCAAAAATTGTAAAAAATATACCTTGCATAAAGAAACAAGATAGGAGACACCGTGAGACAAACCGGAAGTATTTTCAAAGTCTTGAAAGACACGACTTGGCCAGAGCGTAAACAACGCTGGCACGATTTTAGTTCAGTTCTTGAGTATACTGCATTCTTCACTGTCATCATCTATGCGTTTGATGAATTGTTGAGTCGCACTATGTCAGCACTGATTAACTTTTTCTAAAGAAAACATAAAAAGAGTGGGCATGCTTGCTCTTTTTTGTTATAATAAATGCAGATAAAAGCGAGAACAAGGGCCTCCAGGCTTTTTTATTACGCTTTGAATTAAAACATAGGCATTCATTTACATTTAACGCTTGCGCCTCGAATATTGATGGTCATGTTTAAATGTCATTTAGAACAAAGAAAGGAATCCTAAAATGCTAGATTCATTCGACAAGGGCTGGTTCGTCCTTCAAACGTATTCAGGATACGAAAATAAAGTTAAAGAAAATCTTTTGCAACGAGCTCAAACTTATAACATGCTTGAAAATATCTTGCGTGTTGAAATCCCAACTCAAACTGTCAATGTTGAGAAAAACGGTAAAGTTAAAGAAGTGGAAGAAAACCGCTTCCCTGGTTACGTTCTTGTTGAGATGGTAATGACAGACGAAGCATGGTTTGTTGTTCGTAATACTCCAAACGTTACTGGTTTCGTTGGTTCACACGGAAACCGTTCTAAACCAACACCACTTTTGGAAGAAGAAATCCGTCAAATCTTGATTTCAATGGGTCAAACAGTTGATGTCTTTGATACGAATATCAAGGTTGGTGACGTGGTTCAAATCATCGATGGTGCCTTTATGGGGCAAGAAGGCCGTGTTGTCGAAATTGAAAACAACAAGGTTAAAATCATGATTAACATGTTTGGTTCAGAAACAGCTGCTGAGCTTGAACTCTACCAAATCGCTGAACTTTAAAATAGTCAAAAAGGTTGGAACCAGGAGCTTCAACCTCGTAAGACTATCTCATTAAACATGGGGGAGAGACTAGAATCTAGATTTTTAAATTTAGTTCTGTGTCACTCCCTTTTTCTAACGGATGATGAATTATAAACAATTTTACGATAAGATTAGCGGTCCATTGCGTCCTTATGCTAAGGTCTTGGGAGGATTGAACAAGGCTATAACAAGGACTTTTTACCTGCTTTTTCCTATATTTCTTATTTTGGTTTGGCTGAGGCATGGCTGGTTTGTTCTTTTTACGACAGTGCTTATTATGGGAGAAGGCTTTTTTCTGCTTTCTCTTGGTCGTAGCCTTTATAATCGCCCACGCCCTTATCAGACCTGGGACATTCAGCCTCTTATTAAAAAGGATAGTCTTGGCAAGTCATTTCCTAGCCGTCATGTTTTTTCAGCAACGACCATTGCCATGTTTACCTTATTGCTTAATCCGTGGCTAGGTGGGACTATGCTTTTTCTCGCAGCAATTTTGGCTATCTTGCGCGTGCTAGGTGGTGTTCATTATCCTAGTGATGTTTTGGCAGGCTATGTCATTGGAATTCTTGTTGGCCTCCTTCTTTACCTTTAGAAATTTTTGGTCTTCTTCGAGAGAGGAGGGCTTTTTTCATT
This sequence comes from Streptococcus sp. FSL E2-3494, assembly GCF_038007085.1. NCBI lineage: Bacteria > Bacillati > Bacillota > Bacilli > Lactobacillales > Streptococcaceae > Streptococcus > Streptococcus sp. FSL E2-3494. Next base: position 77,193 of record NZ_JBBOWN010000002.1, on the reverse strand, counting down.
GAAAAAAGAAAAGGACCCTTTGGGGACCTTTTCTCTTGTTCTAAAATTCGAGTTGGCGATTAAAGGTTGTTCCCACCATTCGATATTGGCTTAGTTTAAAACATGCTCTATGATAGCTTGTGTTACTCCATGTTGATCATTTGAGGCAGTCACTAGATTTTCAGACTTCTTGACTCCCTCAGGTGCATTGACCATAGCAACTCCTAGGCTAGCCAGAGCGAGCATAGGACTATCGTTGAAATTATCACCAATAGTCATAATCTGTTCAAGAGGAATGTCATAATACTTAGCAACCTCAAGGAGAGCATGTTCTTTAGAAACGTGCTTGGCAGTGACTTCTAAGTAGTTATCTTTGGATAAGTAGAAGACTGTCTGTGGAAAACCCATGCTTAGGAGTTTTTGGTGGAGGTCCTGGATAAACTTCAGGCTCATCAATCAACAATAGCTTGTGGATAGAAGGCTTTGAATCTGAGACAGTGTCTTGGAGTTGCTTAATAATAGGAGATTCACCCGTGATACTTGCTTCCAACTGAGACCATTTGTTTAGTTGGTTGGTAATCCAATCCTTGCCAGAGTAGATATTCACAGAAACACTTGGATAGTCTGTGGATAAGTAGTTAATAAATGTTCGAGTTTCGGATTTATCCACAGGATGTTCTATGATAGTACGATCACCCTCAAGTACTAGGCCCCGTTGTAGCAGGTGATAGGATTGTCATGAAGTCCTAGTTTATGAGCAATTGGTTGCATTCCTAGTGGAGAATGGGCAGAAGCTAAAACAAAAGGTATCTTCGCCTTTTCAAGCTCTGGCATGACTTCAATCAGTTGATCATCTACCTGGTGGTTACTAGTGAGAATAGTCCCATCAATATCGCTGATAATCAAACGAATTTTACTAATAATCGCTATCCTTTCCATCATATAAAATTATTACTTTATCTATATCAGACTCAGGCTCCTTATCTGTAATCCAATAGTCAAAGTCCTCAAGTTTACCCAAGATATATTTGGAATGCTTTTCATATTTGTCAGATTCAGCAATAAGTATCTTAGTTCTAGTAGCTTGCTAGGCTAGCTGTTTGACGGCAACGTCTTCTTCATCTTCAAAGCTAACCAATCCTTGACTGAGACTAGCCGCTCCAAAGAAGGCTAAGTCAAATTGTAGATGTTGCAAGATCTGTGCTTCGTGAATCGAGTAGTAGAAGCGGTTTTTAGTGTAGAATTTGCCTCCCAAGAGATGAAAATCAATCCCTTCCTTACCACTTAGGACCAAGGCATTATCCAAGGAGTGGGAGTAAACAGTAACGTTCTTAGTTAATTTTTGTGAAACTTCAAGCATCAAGGTAGAAACATCGAAAAAAAGTAGAGATTGTTCTTTGATGAAGCTAAGCGCCAGGTCTGCCATTTTTTTCTTATCTTCTGTGAGTCCTTTCTGACGTTCTTGGAAGCAAAGAACACTGGTGTTTTTAACTGGAAGAATACCGCCATGGGTACGTTGAGCCAGATTCCTCTGGCTGAGACAATCAAAATCTCTTCTGACAGTATCTTTTGAAACTCCTAATTCATCAACCATTTCTTTGACAGATAGGTTTCCTCGCTCTTCCAAGAGCATCAAAATTCTCTCAAATCGTTGTTCCTGATACATGAGTCACCTGCTTTCTGATATTAGTATAGTATCTTTTTACGTTTTTTGTATATAAAAATGCAAAAAAAAACGCAAACTAACCCAGGTTCAAGTTACCTCGTAAACTTCTCTTACTATCTTTAAAAATCCTTCAAAAATGCTATAATAGAAGCATTACGAATATTGGAGAGAAACCATGAGTTTTTACAATCATAAAGAAATCGAGCCTAAGTGGCAAAAATACTGGGCTGACCATCACACATTTAAGACAGGAACAGATGCTTCAAAACCTAAGTTTTATGCGCTTGACATGTTCCCTTACCCATCTGGAGCGGGTCTTCACGTAGGACACCCAGAAGGCTACACAGCGACAGATATCCTTAGCCGTTTCAAGCGTGCCCAAGGCTATAACGTCCTTCACCCAATGGGATGGGATGCTTTTGGTTTGCCTGCAGAGCAATATGCTATGGATACTGGTAATGATCCAGCTGACTTTACAGCGGAAAATATTGCCAACTTCAAACGTCAAATCAACGCGCTTGGCTTCTCTTACGACTGGGATCGTGAAGTCAACACAACAGATCCAAACTACTATAAGTGGACGCAGTGGATTTTCACCAAGCTTTACGAAAAAGGTTTGGCTTATGAGGCGGAAGTACCAGTAAACTGGGTTGAGGAACTAGGAACAGCTATCGCCAATGAAGAAGTCCTTCCGGACGGAACTTCTGAGCGTGGTGGCTATCCAGTTGTCCGTAAACCAATGCGCCAATGGATGCTTAAAATCACTGCTTATGCAGAGCGATTGCTCAATGACTTGGATGAGTTGGATTGGCCAGAGTCTATCAAGGACATGCAACGCAACTGGATTGGTAAATCAACTGGTGCCAATGTCACCTTCAAAGTGAAAGGTACTGACAAGGAATTCACCGTCTTTACGACACGTCCGGATACTCTTTTCGGTGCGACCTTCACTGTTTTGGCGCCTGAGCATGACTTAGTAGATGCTATCACAAGTCCTGAACAAGCTGAGGCTGTAGCTAACTACAAACACCAAGCTAGCCTTAAATCAGACTTGGCTCGTACCGACCTTGCCAAGGAAAAAACAGGGGTTTGGACTGGAGCTTATGCTATAAACCCTGTTAACGGTAGAGAAATCCCAATCTGGATTGCGGACTACGTTCTCGCTAGCTACGGAACAGGTGCAGTTATGGCCGTACCTGCTCACGATGAGCGTGACTGGGAATTTGCTAAACAGTTTGGTCTTCCAATCGTAGAAGTACTTGAAGGTGGCAACGTTGAAGAAGCAGCTTACACAGAAGACGGTCCTCATGTCAACTCTGACTTCTTGAACGGGCTTAACAAAGAAGAAGCTATTGCTAAAATTGTAGCTTGGTTGGAAGAAAAAGGCTTTGGTCAAGAAAAAATCACTTACCGTCTCCGCGACTGGCTCTTTAGCCGTCAACGTTACTGGGGTGAACCAATCCCAATCATTCATTGGGAAGATGGCACTTCAACAGCCGTTCCAGAAAGCGAATTGCCACTTGTCTTGCCAGTAACCAAGGACATCCGTCCTTCAGGTACTGGTGAAAGTCCATTGGCTAACTTGACAGACTGGCTTGAAGTGACTCGTGAAGATGGGGTCAAAGGTCGTCGTGAAACCAACACCATGCCACAATGGGCAGGTTCAAGCTGGTACTATCTTCGCTATATCGACCCACATAACACAGAAAAATTGGCAGATGAGGACCTCCTCAAACAATGGTTGCCAGTCGATATCTACATGGGTGGTGCAGAACACGCCGTTCTTCACTTGCTTTACGCTCGTTTCTGGCACAAATTCCTCTATGACCTCGGTGTCGTTCCAACTAAAGAACCATTCCAAAAACTCTTTAACCAAGGAATGATCTTGGGAACAAGCTACCGTGACCACCGTGGTGCACTTGTGGCGACTGACAAGGTTGAAAAACGTGACGGTTCCTTCTTACATGTGGAAACAGGGGAAGAGTTGGAGCAAGCACCAGCCAAGATGTCTAAATCCCTCAAGAACGTAGTCAACCCGGACGATGTGGTGGAACAATACGGTGCTGATACCCTTCGTGTCTATGAAATGTTCATGGGACCACTTGATGCCTCAATCGCTTGGTCTGAAGAAGGATTGGAAGGAAGCCGTAAATTCCTTGACCGTGTTTACCGTTTGATTACAAGTAAAGAAATCGTTGCGGAAAACAATGGCGCTCTTGACAAGGTTTACAACGAAACCGTTAAATCTGTTACAGAGCAAATCGAGTCTATGAAATTCAACACAGCCATTGCCCAACTCATGGTCTTTGTCAATGCAGCTAACAAGGAAGACAAACTCTATGTAGGCTACGCCAAAGGATTTATCCAATTGATTGCACCATTTGCGCCTCACTTGGCAGAAGAACTCTGGCAAACAGTCGCAGAAACAGGTGAGTCTATCTCTTATGTAGCTTGGCCAACATGGGACGAAAGCAAATTGGTTGAAGACGAAATCGAAATCGTCGTTCAAATCAAAGGTAAAGTCCGTGCCAAACTCATGGTTGCTAAAGACCTTTCACGTGAAGAGTTGCAAGAAGTTGCTCTTGCTAATGAAAAAGTTAAAGCAGAGATTGATGGCAAGGAAATCGTGAAAGTGATTGCGGTACCAAATAAACTCGTTAATATCGTTGTGAAATAAAAATAAATCCTTCGGAGCTTAGCTCTGGAGGATTTTTTTAGGCTCAACTTGACAAGAAAATATCTTTTTGTTAATCTTATTAACAAAAAGAGGGACACTATGAATAAGAAAGAACTGCATAAGTTTAATAATCGTTTTAACAGTTTTGTTTTAGCCTTTGAACAGTTGAAAAAAGATCAACATCGGAACAGTATTGATAAATCAATCACTATTAATGAAGTCCATTTGATTGACCTAATAGGTCGGAATCAGCCTGTGAATTTAGTGACATTATCTGAGTTACTTGAAGTGTCTAGGAGTGCCATTACTCAGAGTGTTAGACGTTTAATCAAGAAAGACCTCGTTTCTTTTGAATTTGCACCAGATAATGAAAAAAATAAATATCTGATATTATCCCAAAAAGGGGTTGACGTTTTTAACATTCATAAAGAGCAGCAAGAACATATTGAGACAGCCATTTTTTCAGTTTTAAAAAACTATAGTGATGAGGACCTTCAAAGGGTTATGAAACTGATGGATGATGTTGAACAGGTGTGGCGAGAATTACCGTGGTAAAAATCACGGTAACTTTAAAACTATATTGTTAATCATATTAACAAAAAGAGGAAGATATGAATATGCAAATTGAACTTATCCCAGCGTCTGAGTTAGCAGATGAATCTTTTAATATTGTCATTAATGGTTTAAAACCAAGAGAAACCTATCGAGTCGAAATGTATTTATCCGATTATTATTGTATCAATGCTCCCATGCTTTTAGCTCATGATGTTTTATGGAAATCAACAGCGACTTTTGTATCAGATAAGAATGGTATTATTGATATTTCACAAACTCCATCTTGTTCTGGCTCTTATGAAGATATTGCAACAATGGGGTTATTCTTTAATGCCAAACCCTTGACCAATAGGAAAAAGAAACTTCCAAACTCTCTTTCTAAAATTCCCTTATTAGATCACTTTTTTGTGGAAATCAAAATTATACAAGGTAATACTGTCGTCGCAAAGAGAACTTTCACAAGACATTATATGAGTTCGCAAATTAGTCATCAAGATATTTACGGGAAACATTTTCAAGGGAGACTCTTTTATGATAAAAAGGCAATAAAAGCACCAGCATTGATTATTGTGAGCGGTAGTGAAGGAAGGATTGAAAAGGCACAGAATATAGCTCAGCTTCTATCTTCTAGAGGTTATATTTGCCTAGCAGTTGCCTACTTTGATTTAGAGGGGTTGCCAAAACATTTGGAACGTATTCCTTTAGAGTGCCTTGTGGAAGCAAAGGATTATCTACGTCAGCATCCGCAAGTAGATAGTGAAAGAATTGGAATCTATGGACGGTCTAAGGGAGCAGAGTTAGTTTTAGCTGAGGAGAGCATTTTTAATGACGTTCAATGTTTGGTACTAAATTCACCCTCTGATGTGGTGTATGAAGGGATAAAAGGAAAATGGAACTCCCATACTTCTTCTTGGACGTATTTGCAAAAAGAACTTCCTTATCAAAAGTTTCGACTTAGAGATTATCTGTTCAGCAAACTTTTAAAAAAATCCTTCCCTAAAGATTGCTCTGCTAGGATAGATATTGGTCAAATGCACTCACCAATCTTATTGCTCGGAAGTACTGTTGATGAAATATGGGATGCCTCGTCAGCAATTGATGATATTGTTTCATATTATAAAGGACCCCACATTACATTTAAAAAATACCATGAAACAGGTCACATGTTGACAGTGGCTTATCAACCAAATCATCGCTATCGAAAAGATTGGCGTTTATTGATGAAAGAGAGTAAGGATTCTTGGTTGGCTACAATTCATTTTTTTGATAGGCATTTGAAGAAGCAATAACATAAGATTATAAATATGCTATAATAGTCCCAACTAAGATAAAAACACAGTTCTGGTTGGTAGTCCAGACGTAGGCAAGCCTATCAGTAACCTAAGGATATGAATAGAAATGAAGAGTAGTCCATCAAGGCTACTCTTTTTCGTCAAAGGAACCATTAGAAAAATCGGAAAATCCAAACAATATTTAACTTTCTGAAATGTGGAGACAATTGCTCAAAAATGCTATAATAGTCAGCATAAACAAGCTATTAATAACAAAAAATAAGTACCTATTCGATTGGAGGAAATCCTTGTATAAAGATGATAGTTTAACCTTGCACACGGACTTGTATCAAATCAATATGATGCAGGTCTACTTCAACCAAGGTATTCACAATAAAAAGGCCGTTTTTGAAGTTTATTTCCGTCAACTTCCGTTTAAAAATGGCTTTGCTGTGTTCGCAGGTCTGGAGCGTATTGTCAACTATCTTGAAAATCTGACTTTTTCAGAAACTGATATTGCTTATCTGAAGGATTTAGGCTATCCGAAGGATTTTCTGGACTATCTGGCCAACCTAAAACTCGAGTTGACTATCAATTCAGCCCTTGAGGGTGATTTGGTATTTGCTAATGAACCGATTTTTCAAGTGGAAGGTCCCTTGGCTCAGTGTCAGTTAGTAGAGACTGCCCTACTGAATATCCTTAATTACCAGATTCTTATTGCGACTAAGGCAGCTCGTATTCGTTCTGTTATTGAGGATGCTCCTCTGTTGGAATTTGGGACACGTCGTGCCCAAGAGATGGATGCAGCAATATGGGGGACGCGTGCAGCCGTGATTGGTGGTGCTGACGCAACTTCAAATGTACGTGCAGGTAAGATTTTCGGTATTCCTGTTTCAGGTACTCATGCCCATGCCCTTGTTCAAGCTTATGGAAACGATTATGATGCCTTTAAAGCCTATGCATCTACTCATAAAGACTGCATATTTCTTGTGGATACCTATGATACCCTTAAGATTGGTGTTCCAAATGCTATCCGTGTGGCTAAAGAGCTAGGTGATAAGATCAACTTCTTGGGTGTTCGTCTTGATTCAGGTGACTTGGCTTATCTGTCTAAGCAGGTCCGTAAGCAACTAGATGCGGCTGGTTTCCCTGATGCCAAGATTTACGCTTCAAATGACCTTGATGAAAATACCATTCTTAACTTGAAAATGCAGAAGGCCAAGATTGATGTTTGGGGTGTTGGTACTAATCTTATCACAGCCTATGATCAACCAGCCTTGGGTGCGGTCTACAAAATTGTCTCAATCGAGAATGATCAGGGAGTCATGCAGGATACCATCAAGTTGTCCAACAACGCTGAGAAGGTTTCGACACCAGGTAAGAAGCAAGTGTGGCGTATTACGAGTCGTGCTAAGGGGAAATCAGAAGGTGACTATATCACCTTCGCTGACACGGATGTTAATGCTTTAGAAGAAATTAACATGTTCCACCCGACTTACACCTACATTAACAAGACTGTCCGCGATTTTGATGCGGTGCCACTTTTGGTCCCAATCTACGACAAGGGGCAACTAATCTATGATTTGCCAAGTCTTGATGAAATCAAGAACTATGCGACTAAGAAATTGGATGAGCTTTGGAATGAGTACAAGCGCGTTCTTAACCCCCAAGATTATCCAGTTGACTTGGCCAAAGATGTCTGGGATCACAAGATGACCTTGATTGATAATATGCGTAAGAAAGCCCATGACTTGTCAGAGTAAAAGGAGAAAATATGACTTTGCAAGAAACTATTATTGCTCAACTAGGAGTTAAACCTAGCATTAATCCGAAGGAAGAGATTCGAAAATCCGTTGATTTTTTGAAGGCCTACATGATCAAACATCCATTCCTTAAAACATATGTTTTAGGGATTTCAGGAGGTCAGGATTCTACATTGGCTGGTCGTCTTGCGCAACTTGCGGTTGAAGAACTTCGTGCAGAGACAGAAAAAGACTATCAGTTTATCGCCATTCGTTTACCATATGGAGTTCAAGCAGATGAAGACGATGCCCAACGTGCCCTAGCTTTTATCAAGCCAGATGTAAGTCTTACGATTAACATTAAAGAAGCTGTTGATGGTCAGGTTGCTGAACTGGCCAAGGCAGGTGTAAACGTATCTGACTTTAATAAGGGAAATATCAAGGCCCGCCAACGTATGATAACCCAATATGCGGTTGCTGGTGAAAATAGTGGAGCAGTTATTGGGACAGACCACGCCGCTGAAAACCTTACAGGGTTCTTCACAAAATTTGGTGATGGTGGTGCGGATATCCTGCCACTCTTTCGTCTAAACAAGCGTCAAGGCGCTGCCCTTCTTGCAGAGCTTGGTGCTGATAAAGCCCTTTATGAAAAAGTACCAACAGCTGACCTGGAAGAAGATAAACCAGGAATTGCCGACGAAGTGGCATTGGGAGTGACCTATCATGAGATTGATGATTACCTTGAAGGCAAGGAAGTATCAGCCAAAGCTCAGGAAACGATTGAGACTTGGTGGCGTAAAGGTCAACACAAACGTCACTTGCCAATCACCATTTTTGACGATTTTTGGAAATAATAAGAGAAATGATTTATGATTAAAGCTTATATTGATTTTTGGAATCGTGCCTTTGATTTTAGTGGACGTTCGACACGCCCAGACTACTGGTGGGTTTACTTGATTAATGTCATCATTAGTACTATCCTTGTAGTAGGTTTTGTTCTCATTCCTTTCTTCAGTAATGTGTCTCATAACCCAGCGATATTAAATGACTCAACTGAAATACAAAAAATGATTTTGAAATATATGTCACCAATAATGATTTTTGGATTGATCATATTAATTCCACAACTGTCCCTTCAATTTCGTCGTTTGCGAGATGCAGGTATTCATCCGGCTTGGGGGCTTCTAAGTTGTATAGGGCTTGTACCAATCTTGACTTTCTTCTCATTCATTGGAAGTATTGTACTCATTGTCATGTCATGTCAGCCAACTAAACCAGCACCTGAAACGCTTTTTGATAAAGTTGAATAAGATTGTCGTACCCCTAGGTTTAACCTAGGGGTATTTTTAAATTGAATTTTCAGAAATTAGTGATAAAATAGATAGTAATAAGTCTTAAAAGGAGGAATCTTATGACTTCACTATCAACAGATTTCACAGAAAAACTATTTGCAGATTATGAGGCCAATGCCAAGTATGGCGCTATTGAAAATGCAGTAACCCATAACGGCTTGCTTAAATCTATCGAGACACGTCAATCAGAAGTGGAAAATGATTTTGTTTTCTCAATTGATTTGACTAAAGATGAGGTGTCTAACCAAAAAGCTTCAGGTCGTTGCTGGATGTTTGCGGCCCTTAATACTTTCCGCCATAAATTGATTTCAGACTTCAAATTGGAAAGTTTCGAGCTTTCTCAAGCCCACACATTTTTCTGGGATAAATATGAAAAATCAAACTGGTTCTTGGAACAAATTATTGCTACAGCAGATCAAGAAATTGGTAGTCGTAAGGTTAAATTCCTTTTGGATACCCCTCAACAAGATGGTGGACAATGGGATATGGTCGTATCACTCTTTGAAAAATATGGTGTTGTACCAAAATCAGTATATCCAGAATCTGTAGCTTCAAGCAATAGTCGTGAGCTTAATCAATACCTTAATAAACTCCTTCGTCAAGATGCCCAAATCTTGCGCGATTTGATTGCCAGTGGTGCTGATCAGGCTGCTGTTCAAGCTAAAAAGGAGGAGTTCCTTCAAGAAATCTTCAATTATCTTGCCATGACCCTTGGCTTGCCACCACGTCAGTTTGATTTTGCCTATCGAGATAAAGATGATAACTATCGATCTGAGAAGGGTATCACGCCACGGGCCTTCTTTGAAAAATATGTTGGCCTTAAACTCAGCGACTATGTATCAGTTATCAACGCTCCAACAGCTGATAAACCTTACGGAAAATCTTACACGGTTGAGATGTTGGGAAATGTTGTAGGTGCGCCAAGTGTTCGTTATATTAACCTGCCAATGGACCGATTCAAAGAGCTTGCTATTGCACAGATGAAGGCAGGAGAGAGTGTATGGTTTGGTTCAGATGTTGGTCAGGTTTCGGACCGTCAAAAAGGTATTCTTGCAACTAATGTTTACGACTTTACAGCTAGCATGGATATTAACTGGACTCAAGACAAGGCTGGACGTTTAGACTACAGTGAATCTCTCATGACCCATGCCATGGTATTGACAGGTGTTGATCTGGATGCTGATGGTAAACCAATTAAATGGAAGATTGAAAACTCTTGGGGAGATAAGGTTGGACAAAAGGGGTACTTTGTTGCTTCTGATGCTTGGATGGATGAATATACATATCAAATCGTTGTTCGCAAAGATTTCCTTACAGCTGAAGAGTTGGCTGCCTATGAAGCAGATCCACAAGTGCTTGCGCCTTGGGACCCAATGGGATCTCTTGCTTCAAAATAAGAGGATATTTCAAAAACACTGGATAGAATTGGCTCTTTGTCAACTGTAGTGGGTGACGAAAAGCTAACATCTAGAGAGGACCGGATAGGTCCTCTTTTTATGTATGTTCAGTGTGATGAAGACACGTTTCTTAAAGTTGATGAAGTTTCTAAAACCGAAGCCCAAGCGTTTAATGTCTTTAATTAACTTATTAGTCGCTTCAAGTTTTGCGTTTGAATAGTCTGTTTCTAGTGCATTTTGGATGTATTGCTTGTGTCTAAGAAAAGTCCTAAAGACCGTTTGAAAATAGTGATTGACCTTGCTTCTATTTTCCTCTATCAGGTCAAAGAACTCACCTACTCTCTTCTCCTGAAAGTGAAAAAGCAAAAGCTGATAAAGTGTATAGTAGTCAGTAAGCTCTTTTGAAAAGACTAGTGTCTTCTTAACAACTTCATGTGGTGCTAAAGTTTGGCGGAAAGTCTTTGAATAGAAAGAGTTGAGAGATAACTTACAGCTGTCCTTTTGGAAGAGTCGCCAGTGATTTTTCAAGGCTCGATAGGGTAGTGACTTCTTATCGAACTGGTTCATAATTGCAATTCTAGTCTTTAAAAAGGCACGTCCAAGGTGCTGGATGATGTGGAAACGATCAAGAACGATTTTTGCGTTTGGAAAGAGCTTGCGAGCCAGTGGAATATAAGCTCCAGACATATCCATCGTGATAAACTGTACCTGTTGCCGGACTTTCAATGGATACTTCAAAAAGTAGTTTCGTATAGTAGTTTGGCGGCGATTATCAAGGATGGTTATGAGTTGGTTTGTCTCATAATTCTGCGCCACAAAAGCCAATTCCCCTTTCTTGAACCCAAACTCATCCCAGGACATAACAGCAGGGAGTTTGTCATAATGTTCCTTGAAAGTGAACTGATCAAGCTTACGATAGACAGTGGACGTCGACACGCGAAGTCTTCTTGCAATATCAGTTAGTGACACCTTCTCAGTTAGAAGCTGTGTAACTTTTTGTCGGACTAGATTGGAGATTTGGCAGTTTTTCTCAACGATAGATGTCTCAGCTACCGTGACTCTTCTACAACTTTTACACTGGAAACGACGTTTTTTCAGACGTAGTAGAGTTGGCGTTCCCGCTTGCTCGAGAAGAGGGATTTTAGAAGGCTTTTGAAAGTCGTACTTGATCATCTTTCCATGGCAGTGAGGACATGATGGTGCAGGGTAATCGAGTTTTGCTTGAATCTCGATATGAGTATCAGTTTCAAAAACAAGTGAAATCTTGATATTTTGGTCTTTAATTCCGATTAATTCTGTGGTATTCTTAATAGGTCTCATAAGTTCTTCCTAATGGTAGTTTTGTCACTTTTCATTATAGTTCTTATGGGACTTTTAGTGTACACTCAAAAAGCTCTATAATCTCTACAGTAGTTTTACCCACTACAGAAATTATAGAGCCATAGACCAGTGTTTTTAGTTGACTTCATTAAAATTTATGGTTGTAAAAAGAGCTATCTAATGGATAACTCTTTTCAATTCCTTTTTACTCATCTACTGTAGAAGTAGAAGTGTTTGAATTTGAATTCTCAGCACCGTTAGAACCCGATGTTGAAGGATTTGTTGATGCATCTGGGCCATACTGTTGACTATCTTGTGAACTTGATGAGTCACTACTTTTACCATAATCCGAACTTGATGAGTCACTACTTTTACCATAATCCGAACTTGATGATGAGCTAGATGTTCCTAGTGATCCGGTATAAACATTTGACGTTGACGAACCAGTTAGGAAGACGTAACTACCATTGTTGTAAACACCACTAGGCATATCGAAATCTTTCGAACCTGCACCATACATCTGGTTGAGGTATCTACTTGTTACACCGTAGATTTGTTTAGCAATGTCAAGGTCTGAATCATGAAGTGGTGTTTTACGGTTTTTGTAACCTGTCCAAATCGCCATTGCATACTTAGTATTGTAACCAACGAAAGATTCATCTGGAACCATAAGATAAGCATAGACGCCACTTTCTTTTTGTACCTTGTAGTATTCATCGTCATCATAGTTAGATGTACCAGTCTTACCAGCATTGAATGTACCAGGGACATAAGCTTCAGTCGCTGAACCACCTGTCATTACTTGTTTCAACATGCTTGACATCATGTAAGCTGTTTGTGGCGACATGGCCTCGACACCTTTAGAATCAAATGATTTTGTTGAACCGTCTTCAAATTTGATTGATTTAATGTAAGATGGTTTATAGTAAGTACCGCCATTTGCAAAGGCAGCATAGGCCGCAGCCATTTTCTCGCTTGATGCACCGTACTTAGGATCTGACGATGTTGTTGAAGATGAGATGGCATTTGAGTAATACATTTCTGGATACTCAATACCCAAATCTTTCAAGAAGGACTGTGCATATTCCAAACCAACCGCCTGAAGAGCTTTAACAGCTGTTACGTTACGTGATTGTTGAAGCGCATAAGTCAATGAAATGCTTCCGTAATACTTACGGTCCCAGTTGTAAACTGGCGTTGAGGAACCTGGGAAATTGTAAGGATTATCGTAAACAGTCGTACCAGTGTTTGTATAAACACCTTTTTCAATAGCAGGAGCATAGTCAGTGATTGGTTTCATTGCAGAACCCCAGTCACGGTCTGTTTGAACAGCTTGGTTGGTACCAAGTGCAATGTTTTCGTCTTGGTGACGTGAACCCAATTGGGCAACGACACGACCATTAGTAACATCAATAATAGTAGAAGCAACTTGGAGACTATCGTTTGGATAGTATACGTAGTCGTTAGTATTATAGACGTTCCAGATATATTTTTGAATATCTGGATTAAGGTTAGTGTAGACGTCGAGTCCAGCTGAGTAGATATCAGCATTGGCTTCGGTAGAGACTTGTTCAATAACTTGTTTGATGTAGTTATCTAGGTATGGTTCGTAGCTAGCTTTATTCGTAAGTGGAAGAAGACCATCTGATATATCCGTTGCTTTAGCTTGCACGTACTCCTCTTTAGAAATATTTTTGTCTTCATACATTTCATTAAGAACAGTGTTGCGACGTTCTTTAGCAGCATCCGGATTAGTATAAGGATCATATTGTGTTGGTGCTTGTGGGATACCAGCAAGAAGAGCTGCTTGGGCAACTGAGAGGTCACCTAATTCTTTACCAAAATAAGATTTAGCTGCGGTCTTCATACCGTAGTAACCATTACCCATATAAACCTTATTAACGTAGAAGGTCAAGATTTCTTGTTTAGTATACTGACGCTCCATTTGGAGAGATAACCATATTTCTTGTGACTTACGTTTAAGGGTTTGGTCTGATGTATTAGTTGAGAAGTAGGCTAACTTAATCAACTGTTGGTCAAGTGTAGATCCCCCTTGAGTGCTGTTATGGCGAAGGTTGTTAATAGCGGCTCCCATAATACGATAAACGTCAATGCCGCGATGGGTAAAGAAACGCTTATCCTCGATAGAGGTAATTGCATTGACTAGGATTATAGGAATCTCATCTGTTGATGCACTTTCACGTTTTTCGGATCCCAAGTCAGCAATAAGACTACCATTACCATCGTAAATCCTACTTGAGTTTGTTGATTGCAACTTGTTCTCGGTAAGTTTAGGAACACTGCTAACATAGTAAGCAAAGAGTCCACCACCAGCGATGACACAGATTACAAAGAAAGTGAGTAGTCCAATAAAAGCGTATTTTGCAATACGCCATCCTAAATTTTGATCTGAAGCAGTTGAGCGTTTTCCTTTGCTATAGCGAGAAGAATCTGAACGTTTAACCTGTGTGTTTTTAGCACGTTTAGTTGAACCGTTAAGTGATTCTTTAAAGTTGCTGAAATTAAATTTAGCCATTATGTGTTACCACCTAATAATTTTTCAATGATCTCTAAATAAGGAACTTGAGGATAAGCTGATTCTGCGATTGCATAACCTCTTTTTTTGATATAATCAAGAGGCATTGATTTTGTCCCCTTATCAATTTGATAAAAAGCGATTAAGTCTTTGGCAGGCAGAAGGTAGGTTTCCTTAAGCGTTGAAAAGTGGAGTAGCACGAAGCAGATTCCATCTTGATTGATGACCTGAGACATGTGCTTAATTTGATGCGCATGAAAGTTTTTCATAGGCATAGATGTCTTTTGCCGTGTCTCTTTGGCTTCAAAATCAATATAGTATCCTTTGTAAACGCCAGAGTAGTCAGTAGTTGAGGCTTGCCTAAAGTAAGCTTCTACAATCTTTGCTCGTGAGCGTTTTGGATAATCGACTTTGACGATCTGAACCGGTGTAGGTTTCTTATGAATAACGGCTAAGCCACGCGACAAATAGTAATCATTAGTCGCATTAATAGCAGATTCAAAGTTCATCCCCCGATTGGCAAAGTCAACTCTATTAGATTTTTTAGTACGTACTTGTGCTATCTTACGAGATATCTGATGGGGATAGTTTACCATTTCTTTCCCTTCTTATTTATAAGATATGCATAAAGACTATTTCATTATACCATAAAATGAGCGAGGAAAACAATAAATGACATCACTACTCATAACGGGCTATAAGAGCTTTGAACTTGGTGTTTTTAAAGACAAGGATCCTAAGGTAAATATCATTAAGAAAGCAATCAAACGTGATCTTAAACGTTTTTTAGATGAAGGTGTGGATTGGATGATTTTTACTGGGAACCTTGGTTTTGAATTTTGGGCGCTAGAAGTGGCTAAGGAACTTCAGAAAGACTACCCTTTGAGGTTAGCGACGTTATTTCCATTTGAAACACACGGTCAGAATTGGAGTGAAGCTAACCAAGAAAAATTGGCAGCCTTTAAACAAGTTGATTTCGTAAAGTATAGTTTTCCAGCTTATCAATCGCCAGCTCAGTTCAAACAATTTAATCAGTTTCTCATCGATAATACAGACCAAGCTTATTTATTTTATGAGCCTGAAAATGAAACAAATTTAAAATATTTTTACAATATGATAATAGCAGCAAGTGATTATCCCTTATTTCGATTGACTTTTGATGACCTCAATGAAGTCATGTCGGAATAGGATATAATTGCGTTTTAAACTTGCATTTTTATATTTTTTTCTGTATCATGAAAACAATAGACTGTAAAGTATTAGTAAGTTGGATAAGACAAGTATTGGAGAAGAATAATGGCTAAGATTAATTTAACGCCCAAGAAAATCTACGAACAA
The DNA here is from genome assembly GCF_038007085.1 of Streptococcus sp. FSL E2-3494. Lineage (NCBI taxonomy): Bacteria > Bacillati > Bacillota > Bacilli > Lactobacillales > Streptococcaceae > Streptococcus > Streptococcus sp. FSL E2-3494. Next base: position 61,360 of record NZ_JBBOWN010000002.1, on the reverse strand, counting down.
GAATTTAAAACAAGCATACGTGGATACGATAAAACAGAAGTTGATGAGTTTCTAGATGATGTGATCAAAGATTACACTGTCTACATTGCTCTAGTTAAGGAATTGCAAGAAGAAAATGCAAAACTGAAGGCTAAGGCAACATCGGCTCCTGCAAGCCGTCCCGCATATGCAAGTGCGACAAGTGAACCATCACATGCCACTGCCAATATTGCTTCGGCTTCAAACTATGATATCTTAAAACGTATCAGTCGTTTGGAAAAAGAGGTCTTTGGAAAACAAATCGTCGAATAAAACTGGTTTTGTGCAATTTTCGGATAATCGCATGGTTGCAAGTAAGTCTTCCATGAGGAAAGTCCATGCTAGCACTGGCTGTGATGCCAGTAGTGTTTGTGCTAGGCGAATCAATAAGCCTAGGGACTTGATTTTCAAGTTACGGCGAGCGAACTGGCTAAGTCTTCGGATAGGTTTTAGTAGCTCTGAAAGTGCCACAGTGACGGAGTTTTTAGGGAAACCTAAAAAGTGGAACGCGGTAAACCCCTCAAGCTAGCAACCCAAACTTTGGTAGGGGCATGGGATGGCCGGAAACGAACGGACCATTCTGACTGCTATGCAGTAGACAGATGATTATCGAAGGAAGTGGTACCTAGTCACTTCTGGAACAGAACATGGCTTATAGAAAATTGCATATAGGTGAGGCTGGGACACATGTCTCAGCCTTCTTTTAGCAAGAATCGTCTCTTTTGCGTCTACCATCTAAGGGCAAGAGTGAATAATAAGCTATAGCTTAGGGAAATTTGTACTCGTAATAATTAGGTAAAAGGATGACAATGAAAGAAACATTTACATTAGTAGCAACTGCTGCAGCCGGACTTGAAGCTGTGGTTGGACGTGAACTACGTGAGTTGGGGTATGAGACCCAGGTTGAAAATGGTAAGGTGCGTTTTCAAGGTGATGTTCGTGCAATTGCTGAAACTAACCTTTGGTTGAGAGCTGCAGACCGTATCAAGATTGTGGTGGGTGAGTTTCCAGCACGTACTTTTGAGGAGCTTTTTCAGGGAGTTTTTGCTTTGGACTGGGAAAATTATCTTCCCTTAGGTGCAAAGTTCCCAATTTCAAAAGCTAAGTGTGTTAAATCAAAGCTTCATAATGAGCCGTCTGTTCAGGCGATTTCTAAAAAAGCTGTCGTTAAAAAACTACAGAAGTATTTCCACCGTCCGGAAGGAGTGCCTCTTCAAGAAACAGGTGCGGAATTTAAGATTGAAGTTTCCATCTTAAAGGATAAGGCTACTGTTTTAATTGATACTACAGGCGCTAGTCTTTTTAAGCGTGGTTATCGTACTGATAAAGGTGGGGCACCTATTAAAGAAAATATGGCAGCTGCTATTCTTGAACTTACCAACTGGTATCCTGACAAACCTTTGATTGACCCAACTTGTGGTTCGGGGACCTTCTGTATTGAAGCTGCTATGATTGGAATGAATATTGCACCAGGTTTTAATCGTGATTTTGCTTTTGAGGCATGGAATTGGGTGGGTAAAGATTTAGTACAGTCAGTACGAGATGAAGCTGATAGCAAGGCAAATTACGATGTTGCATTAGACATTATGGGGTGTGATATTGATAGCCGTATGGTTGAGATTGCTAAGGCTAATGCTCGCGAAGCTGGTCTTGAAGATGTTGTTAAATTCAAACAAATGCGTTTACAGGACTTGAAAACAGATAAAATAAACGGTGTCATTATTTCAAATCCTCCTTATGGGGAGCGCTTGTTGGATGACAAGGCCGTGGATATCTTGTATAATGAAATGGGTCAAACTTTTGCGCCGCTTAAAACGTGGAGCAAGTTTATCTTGACCAGTGATGAACAATTTGAAAGTAAATACGGCATGAAAGCTGATAAAAAACGTAAGCTTTATAACGGAACACTTCGCGTTGATTTGTATCAATATTTTGGAGAGCGTGTTCGCCGTTCTGAGGCTAGAAAGGTAAATTAAACGTGTCAGAAGATAAAACACAAAATGGCTATGAAGAAAGCCAAGAGTTAGATTTCCAAGATGCCAAGGAAATGACAGTCGGTGAGGCTGTCCGCAAAGAAGCTGAGATTAATGCTGGTGTAACCGAAACAGATAGTATTTTGGATAAGTATATTAAGCAACATCGTGAAGAAGTTACCTCACAAAAATTTTCAAAGAAAATTGAAGCAGATGGCGATACATCACCCTTGGATGCCTTCATTCAAAAGCAACGTCAGGAATTTGCTGATTCAGGTTTGATTGGTCAAACATTGGCTAATGAGTCAACTAACTCAACGACTGCTGACGAAACAGTAACACCTATTACATCTGGTTTTGGCACAACTGAAACTAAGGCAGATGATACTCAAGCTCCTGTTGACTCTGAAATCACTGTGAAACCAGAAAGTGAAAGCTCTGAAACCATCATAACATCAACTAATGCTGATCGTTTTATCACGTCAGAAGCAGAAAAATTTGATCTTGGTGAAGCCCTTACTGCGACGACTACCTCAACTAATCAACAAGTTGATAACACTGCTATGGTAGACAATGTTGATGATCCGGAACCAGAAAGTACTTTACCTGCTGATGACAAGTCTTCTGAACCACAAGCCTCTAAACCTCTGTTGGAAGATGTTGGAGTCTCAGAAACAATCGACTCAGACGCTATTGCCACAACAGTTGCTGGTGTAACAGGAGTTAAAGCTGATGAAGCAAAAGCGACACCAAAAGTGTCTATGACAGTTAGTCGTCCATCAGCAGAAGATAAAATCTCTTCAGGGTCTATTTCTCCATCTCATAAAGGTGTCTTTGATGGTGATATTCCAGTTTATCGCCGTAAGGGTGTTGTTATCGGTGCTCTCACGGTTCTTGCTCTAGCTATAATTGGTGGGAGCTATGCTCTTTATAAAGTAACACATAGCCAATCTGCGAAAACTACAAGCACTGCTTCTTCAGCAGTGATATCATCATCAAGCAAGGGCGCATCAGCTTCTGATAATAAAGCCTTCGAAGACATGTATAAGAATTTCTTCACAGATGATGAGCAAACAAAACTAGCTAATGATCAATTTGGTAAGCTATCAGACTTGGAAAAACTACTTAAAAAATTGGAAAAAACCAAGTATTATGATGCAGCTAAGACCAAATACGATAACTTGAAGAAACAAATCGAAGCAATTGAAAAAGTCAATAGTAAGTATGAATCAGATGCTCTTGTAGACGGTAGCTATAATGCCTCTATCTCAGTTAAATCTGATGCAAACTTTAATGATCTTTCAGAACGTGTAACAAATACTGGCAATGCTAGTCTTGATAGCATTATCCAAGAAGTCATTAAGGGCGGTAAAACACAGCTTGAAGAAAAGGGTAAGGCTGCAAGTGCAACGTCTGCAGTGACAGCTTCTGAAAGTGTTAATACCGCTACTCCTTCGGGAGACAACACATCTGGAGCAGCTAATTCAGGTGTAACAGGTGCGGCTGGTGGAGTTTCTAGTGGTACAGCTGCAACTTCAACAGTTGTGACACGTGGCATCATGAATTACAATCCATCTATCCTTCAACGTGATCGCTCTCGTGTGCCTTATAATGCAAACGTAGTAGCGGATACAAGTAATCCAGCTTGGACTTGGGCTGATGGTGTTCTTGATAAGATCATTGCAACATCTCACTCACGTGGGTACTTCTCAGGAGATAACTTTATCCTTGAGCCAGTCAACATCATCAACGGAAATGGTTATTACAACATGTACCTTCCAGATGGAACTTATCTCTTTAGTATCAACTGTAAGACAGGTTACTATGTAGGCAATGGTTCAGGTCACTCAGATAAACTTGATTATTAATAAAAATCGACGACACTCCCTAGGGAGTGTTTTTTTTTGTTTTATCTTTGTGAAGTCCGAATTTATAAGAGTTTTGTGCTATAATAGGGGGATAAGATAGGGGTGAATACTATGGCGAAATTGATTCCGGGTAGAGTCCGTAATGAGGGAATTAAACTTTTTGAAAAGGGTTTAATTGCCATTAGTCAGGTCTCAGAAACTCAGTTGGACACGACGGTTGGTCAACATCATTTAATTTATGCACTCGATGATCCTGAAATCATGTGTGACTGTGATTTTTTCGCTCAAAAAGGCTATTGCTCCCATTTGGCAGCGGTTGAGTACTATCTAAAAAATGCTAAGGAGGGCCAGCGTCTCTTAGCAAAATTAGAGGAGAAACAAGAGTCCGCCCAGGACCAAGAGCGGGGGCGTTCTTTTGGTGGTTTATTTTTAGAGAGCCTTTCTCTGAATGAGAATGATACAGTTAGATATAGCCTCACGGTAGAGGGAGAGGAATCTACCTTTGGTTCAGAGATTTGGTGGAGTTTACGTTTACGTCGCTTACCGGACGAACGTTCTTACGTTGTTCGAGATATCCCAGCCTTCCTCAAGCTTATAGAGACTGAAGGCTATTATCAGATAGGTAAGAATTACTATGAACCTCTATCACTCATTCAGTTTGACCAGGCTTCACAAGCATTTTTAGACTTTTTAGGACGGATGATTCCAGATGAAGCCAAAACAAATTTAACCTTTATTTTACCGAATAATGCACGACACCTTAGTCTCCCCTATGGTTTTTTTGAGGAGGGATTGAGGTTGATGCAAGATTTGGATGGCTTCAGGTTTGAATGGGAAGGTATTGAATATCGCAGCTTTTTGGTAGAGGACTTGACTGCTGAAGCCAATCTTTTCTCGTTTGATATTTGTGTCGAGCCCAAAATGATTGAATTGACTGTTGCTGAGAAAAATAGCCAAACATTTTTTAATAATCGTATTATCTTTTATCAGGGTGTTTTCTATCGTCTTAATAGAAAACAGCAAAAAATTTTGCTTGGCTTACGTTCTCTCCCTATCGGAAGCGATTTGAATAAACATGTCAGTTTTAATCTAGAAGAACAAGCTATCTTAGCTGCTAGTCTTTCTGATTTTAAGACTATGGGACCGGTTAAAGCCCCAAAAGCGTTTAATATCAAAGATTTCACCCCGAGATTTCGCTTTGATTTGAAAGGTGAACGCGAGGTTGTGCTCACATTGGCTTTTGATTTTGATGGATATGTTGTGGATAATCGTTATGAGTTAAGTCATTTAGGCTTTACTAGTAACTATCGTAATGAACAGGCTATTTTTCGTTTGATGGTTAAACATGGATTTACCCCTGATTTTCAGTCATCTAAACGCTTAAATAGTAATCAAGAGCTCTATGATTTCTTTATAAATACTCTACCAGCTTTTGAAAATGCAGGGCCAGTTCTTATTGGACAGGAGTTGCGTGACTTACGTGTTGAACAGAGTCCACAAATTCAGGTAGAGCGTCAAGGAAATCTATTAGAGATTTCGTTTGATTTTTCAAGTCTCGATGATGAGGATGTGGATCATGCTTTAGAAGCTTTGATGGACAGAGCGCCCTACTTTGTTAATCGTAGTGGTCAGTTGATTGTCTTTGATGAGGGGACACAACGTATCAGTGAGAGTCTAAGAACTTTGAGGGCCCGTTATTCGGGGGAAGGGCATCTAGAACTCCATCAATTAGCCGCCTATCAATTGATGGACTCTCTTTCAGAAAATGATTCTGTTCGTTTTTCAGAAGATTTTCAACAGCTAGCGCAACATTTGAGAAAACCGGAAACATTCGACTTGCCATCCTATCATGTAGAAGTTGACCTTCGTCCTTACCAAGAAAGAGGAGTTCAATGGCTATCAATGTTGCATCACTATGGTTTTGGTGGTATTTTAGCCGACGATATGGGGTTGGGGAAAACTTTACAGACCATTGCTTATCTTTCTGCACATTTAGAGGATGGACAACGAGTCTTGATTCTATCGCCATCGAGTTTAATTTACAATTGGCAGGATGAGTTTAAAAAATTTGCTCCTCAGTTAGATGTAGCAGTTTCTTATGGACTTAAGCCAAAACGTGATGAGATCATTGCAGAAGACCATCAGATTATTATTACTAGCTATGCTTCATTCCGTCAGGATTTTGATATTTATAAGGCTGGTCAGTATGATTATCTCATTCTAGATGAGGCACAGGTCATGAAGAATACTCAGACGAAGATTTCTCAATATTTACGTGATTTTTCTGTTCCGCATTGCCTAGCTCTATCTGGAACGCCTATTGAAAATCATTTGTTGGAGATTTGGTCTATTTTCCAGATTGTTTTACCAGGGCTTTTACCAGCTAAGAAAACTTTTCTTAAGCTAACACCTATGGAAGTGGCCCGGTACATTACTCCATTTATTCTTAGACGTAAAAAAGATGAGGTTCTTCCTGATTTACCGGACCTGATTGAAATTACACACCAAAGTGAATTGTCGGATAGTCAAAAGGCTATTTATTTAGCACAATTGCAACAGATGCAACAAGGTTTAATTTCAGCAAGTGATCAGGAAATCAATCGTCGTAAGGTGGAAATCTTGTCAGGAATTACCCGCTTACGCCAAATCTGTGACACGCCAGCCCTCTTTATGGATTACGCTGGTGATAGTGGGAAATTAGATAGTCTTAGAGACCTACTTAGTCAAATTAAGGAATCAGACCATCGTGTCCTTATTTTTTCACAATTTCGTGGGATGTTAGATATTACAGAGGAACTTTTACAAGAGTTAGGTATTTCCTCTTATAAGCTAACAGGGTCGACCCCATCTGATAGTCGTCATGAGATGACCAGAGCCTTCAATCAGGGGAGTCGAGATGCCTTTTTGATTTCTTTAAAAGCAGGGGGGGTAGGACTCAACTTGACTGGTGCTGATACAGTTATTCTGATTGACCTTTGGTGGAATCCAGCGGTGGAAATGCAGGCTATTAGTCGTGCTCATCGTATAGGTCAGAAACAAAATGTCGAAGTTTTCCGTTTGATTACAAGAGGTACTATCGAAGAGAAGATTCTTGAGCTTCAAGAAGGTAAGAAAAATCTCGTTACAACAGTATTAGATGGCAATGAAAGCTGTGCTAGCATGACAGTTGAGGATATTAAAGAAATTCTTGGTATTGCAATATCTTAATCTGTTATATTTAATATTGGAATACTAAGATATAAAAATGACACTAGGCAAATCTTTTGAATTAGGATATAATAGAATATTGCAAGACGTATCTCCCCATTCCCGATTGTTTATATTAAGATACGCATCATCTCGAAAACGAAAGGAAGTCTTTTATGCATCGCCAAAGACGACAATTTCCGTTGATTCCGGACGGAGAATCTTGCTTGCAAGAACCTATCTCTATGCGTTTATACGAAAATGAAGATTTAATCACTAATATCCGTGGTCCTTATCAGGATAAGGACTATAACGATTTCTTTCTGAACCATGATTTCTTGTCAGCTAAGCCTCATAAACGTAAGCAGGCTCCAGACCGAGCTGAAACACAAGAGGATGGAATGACTTATGCTGAAGAAGCCCGTGAAAAGGCGAAGCGTGACGTACGTGATAAACGCCAAAAATACCTACGCCAAGAAGCTCAATCAACTAAATCTACGAATATCCGTTCACTAGCTGCTAAGCCTAAGGTAGAAAATAAGCCAAGCTTTGAGGCTACTGTTGAGGCAGTTGCTGTAACGACAGATAAGGAGCCAGTGATGACGTCTATCTTGGGAGCTCCTGTAAGTGCTATTAAGAGAACATTAGCACCAAATGGTAAACACTCAAAAATCCATCACTTGGCAAATCGTCTGAAACAAGATACTTATATCTTGGCAGAAGTGGCTCCAACTTATCAACAACCTAGTAATCCATCTCGTAAGAACGTCAAGAAAAATAGCTATGACTTCTTGAAACGTAGCCAGGTTTATAATTACACAGAACGTCAAATTCACCGTGAACACCGAATTGCTCAAGAACTAAATTTGACGCATTTAGAAGATGCAAATTAATCGCAGTTTGATTGCAAGGAGAAACTATGTCAAAAACTTATCATTTTATTGGAATTAAAGGATCTGGTATGTCGGCTTTGGCTTTGATGCTCCATCAAATGGGACACAAGGTTCAAGGTTCCGATGTGGAAAAATACTACTTCACTCAACGTGGTCTTGAGCAAGCGGGCATTCCAATCCTTCCTTTCGATGAAAAAAACATCACTGAAGATGTTGAATTGATTGCTGGGAATGCTTTTCGTGAAGATAACAACGTTGAAATTGCTTATGCCATTAAAAATGGTTATAAGTTCAAGCGTTACCATGAATTTTTGGGTCATTTCATGAATCAGTTCACTAGCTTTGGTGTGGCTGGTGCACATGGTAAGACCTCTACGACAGGACTCTTGTCACACTCTATGAAAAACATCACAGATACGTCATACCTTATCGGTGATGGAACAGGACGTGGTTCTGCCAATGCGCAATACTTTGTCTTTGAAGCAGATGAATATGAACGTCATTTCATGCCGTACCATCCTGCTTACTCAATTATCACTAACATTGACTTTGACCATCCAGATTACTTTACAAGTATTGATGATGTTTTCTCAGCATTCGATGATTATGCAAAGCAAGTACAAAAAGGGCTCTTTGTTTACGGTGAGGATTCTAACCTCCGTAAAATTACATCCAATGCACCAATCTATTATTATGGATTTGAAGAAAATGATGACTTCATGGCAACAGATATTATTCGTACAACCACGGGGTCTAACTTCAAGGTGAAGCATGATGGACAAATCATAGGGGAATTCCATGTACCAGCTTATGGTCGTCACAATATCTTGAATGCAACTGCGGTTATTGCTAACTTGTATGTAGCTGGTTTTGACATGGCCTTAGTTGCTGAACATCTAAAAACTTTCTCAGGGGTTAAACGTCGTTTCACAGAGAAAATTATTAGTGATACCGTTATCATCGATGACTTTGCTCACCACCCAACTGAAATTATTGCAACACTAGATGCAGCACGTCAAAAGTACCCATCTAAAGAGATCGTTGCTATTTTCCAACCACATACTTTTACCCGTACCATTGCTCTTCTTGATGACTTTGCTGAGGCTTTAAATGAAGCGGATGCTGTCTATCTGGCACAAATTTATGGTTCTGCGCGTGAAGTTGACCACGGTGATGTAAAGGTTGAAGATCTTGCCGCTAAGATCAATAAACCTGCCAAAGTGGTTACAGTTGAGAATGTTTCACCTCTCCTTGACCATGACAATGCTGTCTATGTCTTTATGGGAGCTGGGGACATCCAACTTTATGAACGTTCATTTGAAGAGCTCCTAGCAAGCTTGCAAACCCACATGTAATATAGGCTCTTTGTCAACTGTAGTGGGTGACGAAAAGCTAACATCTAGAGAGGACCGGATAGGTCCTCTTTTTATGTATGTTCAGTGTGATGAAGACACGTTTCTTAAAGTTGATGAAGTTTCTAAAACCGAAGCCCAAGCGTTTAATGTCTTTAATTAACTTATTAGTCGCTTCAAGTTTTGCGTTTGAATAGTCTGTTTCTAGTGCATTTTGGATGTATTGCTTGTGTCTAAGAAAAGTCCTAAAGACCGTTTGAAAATAGTGATTGACCTTGCTTCTATTTTCCTCTATCAGGTCAAAGAACTCACCTACTCTCTTCTCCTGAAAGTGAAAAAGCAAAAGCTGATAAAGTGTATAGTAGTCAGTAAGCTCTTTTGAAAAGACTAGTGTCTTCTTAACAACTTCATGTGGTGCTAAAGTTTGGCGGAAAGTCTTTGAATAGAAAGAGTTGAGAGATAACTTACAGCTGTCCTTTTGGAAGAGTCGCCAGTGATTTTTCAAGGCTCGATAGGGTAGTGACTTCTTATCGAACTGGTTCATAATTGCAATTCTAGTCTTTAAAAAGGCACGTCCAAGGTGCTGGATGATGTGGAAACGATCAAGAACGATTTTTGCGTTTGGAAAGAGCTTGCGAGCCAGTGGAATATAAGCTCCAGACATATCCATCGTGATAAACTGTACCTGTTGCCGGACTTTCAATGGATACTTCAAAAAGTAGTTTCGTATAGTAGTTTGGCGGCGATTATCAAGGATGGTTATGAGTTGGTTTGTCTCATAATTCTGCGCCACAAAAGCCAATTCCCCTTTCTTGAACCCAAACTCATCCCAGGACATAACAGCAGGGAGTTTGTCATAATGTTCCTTGAAAGTGAACTGATCAAGCTTACGATAGACAGTGGACGTCGACACGCGAAGTCTTCTTGCAATATCAGTTAGTGACACCTTCTCAGTTAGAAGCTGTGTAACTTTTTGTCGGACTAGATTGGAGATTTGGCAGTTTTTCTCAACGATAGATGTCTCAGCTACCGTGACTCTTCTACAACTTTTACACTGGAAACGACGTTTTTTCAGACGTAGTAGAGTTGGCGTTCCCGCTTGCTCGAGAAGAGGGATTTTAGAAGGCTTTTGAAAGTCGTACTTGATCATCTTTCCATGGCAGTGAGGACATGATGGTGCAGGGTAATCGAGTTTTGCTTGAATCTCGATATGAGTATCAGTTTCAAAAACAAGTGAAATCTTGATATTTTGGTCTTTAATTCCGATTAATTCTGTGGTATTCTTAATAGGTCTCATAAGTTCTTCCTAATGGTAGTTTTGTCACTTTTCATTATAGTTCTTATGGGACTTTTAGTGTACACTCAAAAAGCTCTATAATCTCTACAGTAGTTTTACCCACTACAGAAATTATAGAGCCGTAATATATTAAGGGCTGTAGCGATTTCGCTCGGCTCTTTCTCTTGGATAGAAAGGAATCTTAGATGATTATTCGACACGCTAGAACGAATGATTGGACTGATGTTGTTCGTATCGAACAAGATAAATTTTTCGCCTGAAGAGGCTGCTACACCAGAGGCTCTTGCAGAGCGTTTAGAGACAATTTGCGATACTTTCCTAATTGCTGAAATTGATGGCACTGTAGCTGATTATATCGAAGGACCTGTGATTTCGTAACGATATCTTACAGATGACTTGTTCTACAAGGTAACTCCTAATGCTAGTCAAGGAGGCTATATCGCGGTTACTAGTTTATCTATCTCCAAAGACTTTAAAAGGCAAGGTGTTGGAACATCCTTGATTGCAGCTTTTAAAGACCTGGCTATTGCTCAAAAACGTCAAGGGATTAGCTTGACTTGTCATGATTACCTGATTACCTACTATGAGATGAATGGTTTCATTGACGAAGGTGAGTCCAAATCAAACCATGGCGATAGTATTTGGTATAATATGGTCTGGGAGAACCCAGAAGGCTAGTAATACCAGTGTTACGTTACTGTGACAAAGAACCAATTGATTTGCATTAACTGGTTTTTTAAGATATAATGGCGTTTGTTACTATAGAGGAGGTATGCCTTGACGGACAAGCATAATGAATACTCGGAATCTGCTGAAGATAGCCTAAGCTTTAAAAATCAGATTCTTCGAGATTTACAAGAAGCGACACGGCTCCGTTCTCTTCGTGAGGAGGAGCATAAAAAAAGTGCAGCTGTTCCCGAGACACCACTTTCAATGTCAGCTGATAGCCATGCAATAGATTCTGGATCAGCGTCAAATAAAGTAAGTAACCAAAATTTGAGTTCTCATTCTGTTGCTCATAGTGCTATAGCTAAAACTATGACTTCTGAGACGGTTCGAGATTTTCAATATAGTGTTGACTTGTCTTCTAATTCTCAAGCTGATTCTTCAGCCCCTGATGTCCATTCAAACGTAATATCAAGTCCTAAAGAGCAAGTTGATAAGGAGAAAAATTTAAGTATTCCTCAGGAGACTGAAATATTGAAACGTCGTTTTAAACGTCCAGTTTGGGAAACTAGTCTTAACGCGGAATCAGAGGAAAAATATATTCCTGCAGATGTTGCTAAGGAGCTTATTGAAGCTAAGGCTAAAGAAGCTATCTACACGAATCCTAAAGAATTGGTGTCCAAGATGACATCAGAACGTCAAAAAGAAGCATTTTTGCGGGAACATCATACAGTAAGTAATCACTCTGAACCAGTAAGAGTTCAGTCAGATCTAGTAACTGATGGCAATGAGGGTGATGAGAGTATTGCTTTAGCAGCAGCCTCTGAAAAATCTAACAAAAAGAAACGTAAGAAAGTGAAGAAGAAAAAGTCTTCGCCAAAAGATGTTAAACAGGACGGAATCATCAACGAAGAACCGATTTCACGCTCCAACCGAAATCAAAAACTCAATAAAAATAATCGTCGTGCAGGACGAGTTGCAAGAAACATCATTGTCTTCTTGATTCTTATCTTATCATTAGCTGGATTCTTTGGTTATCGATATGTTAGTGATGCAGTTGGTGCAAAAGATGTCAAGTCGACTAAGTTTATTAGTGTTGAAATTCCTGAAAATTCAGGTAGCAGTTACATCGGTCAGTTGTTGGAATCAGCTGGTGTCATTAAATCTGGTAAAGTCTTTAATTACTATACCAAGTTTAAGAACATTTCAAATCTAAAAAGTGGTTACTATAACCTTCAGCCTAGTATGACTATGGATGAAATTATTGAGGCACTTCAGAAAAAAGGAAGTGATAAGCCTCAGGAACCATCTCTGGGTACAGTCTTGGTTAAAGAAGGATACACCATTGAGAAAATCGCCAAGGCGGTTGAAGTTAATTCATCAGCTAAAAAAGGTAAACATTCATCTACTGGACTTAAGGAAAAAGACTTCTTGAAACTTATGAAGGATGATGCTTTCATTACTAAGATGAAAGCGAAGTACCCAACCTTGTTGGCAAACCTTCCGAATTCTACAGATGCTAAGTATGTCCTAGAGGGGTATCTGTTTCCAGCGACTTATAATATTCATGACGATACGACGGTGGAATCTTTGGCAGAGGAAATGCTATCTACGATGGACACCCACCTATCACCATACTATGCAACAATTTCATCAAGTAACCACAACGTTAATGAAATCTTGACTCTAGCTTCTCTTGTTGAAAAAGAGGGAGCAACTGATGATGACCGTAAAAACATTGCTAGCGTTTTCTATAATCGTCTTAATTCAGACATGGCCCTGCAAAGTAATATCGCGGTTCTTTATGCTCTTGGAAAACTTGGTCAAGAAACGACCTTGAAAGAAGATGCAACGATTGATACGAATATTGACTCCCCTTATAATGATTATGTTCATAAAGGGTTGATGCCTGGTCCTGTAGATAGTCCTAGTCTGTCGGCAATAGAAGCGGTTATCAATCCATCTTCTACCAAGTACATGTACTTTGTTGCGGATGTATCAACTGGTAATGTCTATTTTGCTGAGAGCTATGAAGAGCACCAGCATAATGTTGAAACTTATATTAATAGCAAACTAAAAGATAAATAGTCTGATTGGTTAATTAAAATTCAGTAACTGACTACTGAGTTTGATTTCAAACCAACTGGCTAAAAAAATAGGAAAGAGAAGAAAATGGCAGAAAAAACATATGTAATGACCCTAGCAGAAAAAAAACAACTTGAAGCAGAATTGGAGGAGTACAAACTCGTACGTCGTCCGGAAGTTGTAGAACGCATCAAGATTGCCCGTTCTTATGGTGACCTTTCAGAAAACTCTGAGTATGAGGCGGCTAAAGATGAGCAAGCCTTTGTTGAAGGTCAAATTCAAATTCTTGAAACAAAGATTCGTTACGCAGAAATCGTTGATAGTGATGCTGTTGCTAATGACGAAGTTGCGATTGGTAAAACAGTTGTTGTGCAAGAAGTTGGTACAAGCGACAAAGATACTTACCATATCGTTGGTGCAGCCGGTGCTGATATTTTCTCAGGTAAAATTTCAAATGAAAGCCCAATTGCTCAAGCCTTGATTGGTAAGAAAGTTGGAGATAAAGTAGCTATCGAATCACCAGCAGGTAGCTACTCTGTTGAAATCCTTAGTGTAGAAAAAACATCCTAAGCAAATGTTAGGACAAAATTGTCTAGCATTTGAATAAACATCGAAATACCTACATGGTGTAGTAGCTTTTTGATCCTTGTGGGAGTGAGGCAGAACATTTGTTCTGTCTCACTCCTTTTTTAGTTACCAGAGATATTAGGAGCTAGGTTAGTCTTAGTTTATCTATAAGAACACACTCTTGAAGTTTTTTGAACTAAACCCCAAAAGTTAGACAGAAACAATCTACCTTTTGGGGTGTTTTATTATGAAATTAGCTTATGAAGATAAAGTTCAAATATATGAATTGAGAAGACAAGAGGAAGAGTACCTAAAATGGGGCGTAAACGCAAGTATTCTTCATACCAAGGAGAAGTTGGCAAGAAAGCAGATAACCTATTCAACGTCAATTTGAAAGCTCTAAACCAATGGAAAAGTGTTATACGGATGTGACAGAGTTTGCAATTCCAGCAAGCAGCCAAAAGCTCTATTTATCACCAGTATTAGATGGCTTCAATAGTGAAATCGTCGCTTATAATCTTTCTAGGTCGCCGAATTTAGTACAAGTAAAAGCTATGCTAGAACAAGCTTTTACAGAGGAGCATTACGAAAATACAATTCTCCATAGTGACCAGGGATGGCAATGTCAACATGATTTCTATCATCATTTTTTAGAGGGTAAAGGAATCCAACCGTCCATGTCACGTAAGGGAAATAGTCTAGACAATGGTATGATGGAGTCCTTCTTTGGCATTCTTAAGCCTGAGATGTTTTATGGTTACGAGAAGACGTTTCACTCACTTGAGCAATTGGAACAAGCTATTGTAGACTATATTGATTATTACAATAACAAACTAATCAAGGTAAAACTAAAAGGACTTATTTCTGTGCAATACAGAACTAAGTCCTTTGTGTAAATTAATTGTCTAACTTTTTGGAATCAGTATACTCTTCCAAGAGTGTTTTTGTAGCTTATTTACGATTTTGCTTACCAGCGTTACGGTTTTTTTTGGCTTTATTTGCAATTGCTTGGGTATTTTTTGGAGTAACATCTTTACGCTTGTTTGGTGTTGTACGAGGGGCTTTTGGAGGATTCTTTTTGAACTCTTCAGCAACTTTCTCTTTTAAGCGAGGTTTGATGATATAGTTAGTAATCAACTGCTGGATAATAGAGAAGATACCACCAACTAACCAGTAAAGGATTACGGCTGCAGGTGAGCTAATACCAAAGAAAATCATCATGATTGGCATGCTGTACATAGTTGCCGCCATTTGCTTACGTTGCTCCTCAGGAACTTGTTGAATAGACAACCAAGATTGGAAATAGTAAAGAGCGGCAATGATGATAATCAATGGGAAGTCACGATGACCGAGGTTAAACCAGAGGAAGTCATCCTTGAGTACACCAGGAGTGTAACGTGCTGCATAGTAAAGCGCTGAGAAGAATGGAAACTGAATCAATAGAGGAAGACAGCCAATACCGCCCATCAAGCTAAGACCGTTTTCACGTTGAGCTTGCATGAGTTCAGATTGAGCAGCCATTTTTTCTTCTTGAGTTTTAGCGTTACGCAAACGTTCGTTTATTGGTTCCAAGATAGGGGCTAGGTACTCACGTTTTGCTGATTGGTAGGCTGCACTACGAGATTGGTGAAGACCAAGTGGTAATATAATCGAACGAACAATGATAGTTACGAAGATAATACCAAGACCAAATCCCAGACCAAGATTGTTTGCGAAGTAGGTGATGACGTGGCTCATAGGACGACCAAGTAGGTTCCAGACCCAGCCAGTGGGATTACCAGACTTATCAAGGCTCACACATCCTGATAGGAAGAGAAGCATGCTGGCAGCAAGCCCCATAAGGGCTAGACGTTTTTGAATTTTATTCACAATATCATTCCTTTTGTTTTTTAGTTATACTTGTCTATTTTACCCTTTTTTAAGGAAGAGAACAAGCTAAAAACGGAGGCATCATCTTAATTCGCCATGCGAAAATCACTGTAATTTGAGAAGTTAGCCATGGTTACATCAACATAGGTTACATTAGACCATTTTGAAGGTCCTTTTCGAACTTCTTGGATAAACTTAGCTAACTTAGCAGGTTTATCTGATTGCGCTAGAATTTCAACAGTTCCATTATCGTTGTTCCAGACTCGACCGTAAATATCTCCAATTTCGAGTGCTAATGCATAGGTTGAATAACGAAAACCAACACCTTGGACTCTTCCTGAGACTAATAATCTTACTTTTTGCATGGGCCATGACCTCCTTTTGAAAATTCTTTCTTTCAGTATAATCCTTACTATAAAGTCGGTCAAGTCCTAGATTTATCAAGGAATTTCTGCTACAATGAGTGTATGGAAGTCATTCAATCAAAGCAAAATGCTAGTATCAAGACTGCTAGAAAATTGTTGCAACGCAAGCACCGTAAAACCAGTTATCTTATAGAAGGATGGCATCTCTTCGAGGAAGCAAAGGCAAGTGGTGCGCATATTCTTCAAATTTTTGTGCTTGAGGAGATGGCTGACCGTGTAGCTAATATGTCTAAGGTTAAGTTGGTTAGTCCGGAGGTTCTTAAGGAGCTCTGTGAAACTCAGACGCCTCAAGGGATTGTTGCAGAAGTTGCTAAACAAACTCAAGCTTTGCCAGACCCTCTTTCAGGGAAGTATCTGCTATTGGAGGATGTTCAGGATCCTGGTAATGTTGGGACAATGATTCGAACAGCAGATGCTGCAGATTATGATGGGGTCTTTTTATCAGATAAATCCGCTGATATTTATAATCAGAAGACCTTACGTTCTATGCAGGGAAGTCATTTTCATCTGCCAATCTACCGTGGACCAATTCTTGAGATGGTTGAAACTTGTAAAAAACAAGATTTACCAGTCTTGGCAACGACTCTCTCAGAGGTTTCCGTTGACTATAAAGCAGTTAAGACAGACGGTAATTTTGCCCTAGTGATGGGAAATGAAGGTCAGGGAATCAGTAAGGAAATGGCTGAGTCCGCTAATCAACTGGTACATATTAACATGCCAGGCCAGGCAGAGAGTCTTAATGTTGCTGTTGCTGCAGGGATTCTCATGTTTAGTCTCTAGGTCCTAAGGATGATTTTATTGAGAAACATTCGCCTTTTAAGATAAATTTAAGCTCTAGTGATATAATGAAGAAGTATTAGAAACATTCATGAGGTATTATTATGAATCGACCAGAAGATGATAAAGAATTCATGGAAGTTGTTGGACATTTGATTTCACACCCACGTTTTCAAAAATTGGATGGGATTGTCCAACATTATCATTCGACACGTTTGGAACACTCGGTTAATGTTAGTTACACCAGCTACAAGATTGCTAAAAAATTAGGTTGGGATGCTGAGAGCACTGCCCGAGGTGGTCTCTTGCATGATTTTTTCTATTATGATTGGCGAGTAACCAAATTTAATAAGAGTCATGCTTGGGTGCACCCACGGATTGCTGTTCGTAATGCTAGAAAGCTTGTTAATTTAAACAAAAAAGAAGAGGATATCATCCTCAAACATATGTGGGGAGCAACTATTGCACCGCCGAAGTATAAGGAATCTTATATCGTTACCATGGTGGATAAGTACTGGGCTGTTAAAGAAGCAGTGACACCTTTACGAAATCGCATTAAAAATAGTAAGTTTTTTCCGTCGCAATACTCTACAAAGTAGCCACAATTAATTTATTAAACTCAGGAGATATTTATGAAATCAAATGCAATTTATACAACTAGTGATGCAGGATTAAATCGCTTTTTCGGGAAGATTTATGGCCTTGTTGGTATTGGGGTAGGGCTTTCAGCAGTCATTTCTTATCTGATGTTATTCCCTCTCTCTCATCTTTTTGTCAACATTCTCATGAATTATTCTTGGATCTATATGGTAGCTATTTTTGTTGAGTTAGCCTTGGTTTTTTTGGCTAGTGGTGCTGCAAGAAGAAATACGCCTGCGGCTCTGCCTTTATTCTTAGTTTATTCCGCTCTGAATGGCTTTACACTTAGTTTTATCATCGTTCAATATACGCAAGCTATTGTTTTCCAAGCTTTCCTAAGTACTGCCATTGTCTTCTTTGTCATGGCACTTATCGGAGTTTCTATTAAGCGTGACTTGTCAGGAATGGTCAAATTTCTTATGGCAGCTTTGATTGGAATCATTGTGGCTAGCTTAGTTAATATTTTCTTTGCAAGTAGCACGATGAGTTTTGTGATTAGTATTGTATCAGTTCTCATTTTCTCTGGTTTAATTGCTTATGACAATCAGTTAATTAAAAAGGTTTATTATAGTACTAATGGTCAAGTCACAGATGGATGGGCGATTTCTATGGCGCTTAGTCTTTACTTGGATTTTATTAACTTGTTCTTGAATATCTTGCGAATCTTTGCGAGGCGTGACTAGTTAAAAAAAATCAGCCATTCGGCTGATTTTTTTGTGTTTAACGTTTTTTGTAATTGTTTCTTGTTGACCTGTATAGGTGTAGGAGAATAGATAGTAATCTCATTTTTCGACCTAGCCATCTTTATCGGAAAAGGCCTACTTATCGTCTTTCTTAGTGAGTTCAACTGAGCAATCCTTAAAGATATTTATTTCGTCTGTCTATGCTACTGATGGACTTACTTTTTTTGATTGAATTAGGTAAATAAGTTTCCATGCAGTATTGTCTAGTCAATTGGTCGCGATTTCCAGCGTTAGCACCATTGCTTTGTAGGTAGTTTTTAAGATCGTCAATAAGCCTTGGATGGTTAGCCACATATGCATCGTCTGCAGCTCTCATACTGATAGTTGACATGTCAATGTTAAACTCCGTCTTATCTTTAGTAACGAAAATGTTGTCAACAGAGTAACTACCCCGTTCACGGTTAGAAGTTTGAGTCCATCCGAAAACTTTTGGAATTTCATCTCCAGTTGGTTTGATATGATCAGTTTAATCATAGCTATATTGAAGACTATCTGAGAAATATTGACTAAGTTCACTCTTAGCCTTGCCTAGGTCAGTAGAAACAAATTTATTGTAATTTTTACTTTCTCCACCTAGAAGAACTGCGTTAAAATAAGCATCAATATCTTTTTTAACATTGGTAGTTGTTTGACCATCGAAATTTTTTGGACTAGTTGAAACCGTCTGCCCCTCTGTCTTTCCATCTTTTGATTTAAAATAGAGTTTATATTTTTAATCGTTGTTCACTTCGAAAAAGAGAGACTGGTCTTGTAGTCATTAGCTTCAACTTTTCCAAAGTCATCTGTAGCATTTTCTACGTTATTATTTTTGGTGAGGAGAGTAGGTAGGTCATCTTTGTCAATCTTACTTGCTGTGACTTTTTTACCATCCTCATCTTTGAGGTAAAATTGTTTAGTAGATGTTTTTAGCTCATTTTTCATATCTTCAGAAATTTGCTCACGTTTGAATGAGGCTTCAACCAAGGTCTGATCATCTTTAAGTTTGAGGGCTCTTCTAGACATATAGATAATGTCGTTAACAGAAAGCTTAACATCGAGTTTTGGTTTGGCACATGCTGACAATGTAAAAACGGCTATTAGAGAAATCGCCCCAGAATAAAGATATTTTTTTATACATAATTCCCATTATTTCATTAAGTTGACACGTCTATTGTATTATGAAATATCCCTTGAGATTATTAGAAATTTGGATTTCAAGCCTTTTCTTATGCTATAATAAGGTTACTATTGTAAAAAATGGAGAATAAAATGACAAAAACACCCTTTATTACGGCGGATAAACTCGATCAAATCACTGCAGAATTTCCAACACCTTTCCACCTTTACGATGAAAAAGGTATTCGTGAAACAGCGCGTGCAGTTAATGCAGCCTTTTCATGGAATCCTGGTTTTAAAGAATTCTTTGCTGTAAAGGCAACACCTAATCCAGCAATTCTCAGAATCTTGAAGGAAGAAGGGTGCGGTGTAGATTGTGCGACTGATACAGAGCTTGTCATGAGTAACAAAGTTGGTTTTGATAGTACTGCTATTAGTTTTACGTCTAATGATACACGAGCAGAAGAATTTGTTTACGCGCGTGATATCAATGCGATAATTAACCTTGATGCTTACGAAGATATTTTCTTCTTGGAAGAGTCTGCAGGGATTCCTGAAACGCTTTCTTTACGCTTTAACCCAGGTGGTGTCTTCTTACTTGGTACAGATATTATGGATCATCCTGAAGAATCTAAATTTGGGATGACTAAGGAGCAACTTTTCAAAGGTTATGCCTACCTTAAAGAAAAAGGGGTGAAATCATTCGGTTTGCATGCCTTCTTGGCGTCAAATACAGTAACGAATGAGTACTATCCAACCTTGGCTGCTCAACTCTTTGAATTGGCTGTAGAAATCAAGAATGAGCTTGGTATCAGCCTTGACTTTATCAACTTATCAGGTGGTGTTGGGGTAGACTACACGCCAGCGAACAAGCAAAACGATATTGCTGCTATCGGTGAAGGTGTTCATACTAAATTTGATGAAATCCTTGTTCCAAATGATCTTGGGGACATTAGTATTTACACCGAACTTGGTCGTTTCATGACAGCGCCACACGGACTCCTTGTTACTAAGGTTCTCCATATTAAGGATACTTATCGACGTTATGTTGGTGTTGATGCTTCTGCAGTTAACTTGCTTCGCCCAGCAATGTACGATGCCTACCACCACATTACTAATATGACTAATCCAAATGGTGATATTCAAGTGGTTGATGTCACAGGTTCGCTTTGTGAAAACAATGACAAGTTTGCTAAGAACCGTGAATTGCCTGAGGCTCGTATTGGGGATACCTTGGTTATCCATGATACTGGTGCCCATGGTTTTTCAATGGGTTATAACTATAATGGCCGTCTTCGTTCGGCAGAAATCCTCTATCAAGAAGATGGAACAGCGCGAATGATTCGTCGTGCAGAGACTATGAATGATTATTTTGCGACACTTGACGGATTTGATTTTGAAATTTAACAAAATAAGCTAGACCTAGGAGGTCTAGCTTATTTTGCTTTAATAATAACCGCTTCAAGAAGTGTAATGGCCGTCCCTTCTGGAGATTCAATGCAGCCTTCCTTTAGCCAGAGTGCCAAAATGGTAACAATGGTAATGACGTAAACTTCCGAAGAATACTTGACTGGAATATGATAGCTTCTTTCCATAAGTTCTGTGACATTTTCAATATCAGAGTTAAGGATGGTCTCGATAATGAACTCACAAATCAATTCATTGATGTTTGGAATATGTGTCATTAATGTGCGACAGAGCTTATGATTTTCCTTAAGATATCGTAGCATCTCGGTTAGAACACCTTTTTGATAGGTCATATACTTTTGCAGAATACTTGAAACTTTATCTAAAATCTTAGACAAGGTAGTTTCAACCAAGTTATCTTGATTTGAATAGTAGTAGAAGGTTGGTCTGCTGAGACTTACTTTTTTGATGATGTCTGTGGTGTTGATTTGTTCGAGTGAACTCTCTTCTGAGAGTTCAGTAAATGCATTGACAATTTTTTGTTTGGAAATAGTTACTTCCTTTAGCATAAGTAAGCCCCTTTATATAAACATAATAATTTCAAGACTTATATAAAAACCTAATTTTTTCCCTGAAATCTTACAAGTATTTCGCAGTTGTAAGCAAAAGAGGCTGAAACTCTCATTTTATCAGTATTTTAGATAAGTAATTTTTTTGCGGACTCGTTAAGAAACTAACGTCTTATTTGTCAGTAAGGCCTATTTTTGCTATAATATAAGGTAAATCAACGTTATAGGAGAATTAAATTTATGAACACCGTCCTTTGGATTATTCTTGTTTTTGTAGCCCTTTTGGGTGGCTTCTACGGAGGCGCATATTTTTCCCGCAAACAAATTGAGAAAGAATTAGCTGAAAATCCTCGTTTGAATGTGGACGCTGTTCGTACAATGATGTCGGCAGCAGGCCAAAAGCCTAATGAAGCTAAAGTGCGTCAAACATATAATCAGATTATTAAACAACAAAAACAAGCACTTGCAAATAGCAAGAAAAAATAATGGTGGGGAGCTGGGACGTGAATCTCAGCTTTTTACATGTAATGTAAGGGGATAAGGAGGCAAGATGGATAATCGACCTATAGGATTTTTGGATTCTGGTGTCGGAGGCCTGACGGTAGTACGTGAACTTAAACGTCAGTTGCCTCACGAGTCCATTGTTTATATTGGTGATTCTGCTAGGGCTCCATATGGCCCTAGACCAGCAGGACAAATCAGAGAGTATACCTGGCAGTTGGTTAAATTTCTCCTGACTAAAGACGTAAAGATGATTGTTATTGCTTGCAATACGGCGACAGCAGTGGTTTGGGAGGAAATTAAAGAGGCTTTGGACATTCCAGTACTAGGTGTGGTTTTGCCTGGTTCTAGTGCTGCCATTAAGTCTAGCCGGTCTGGTCAAATTGGTGTCATTGGTACTCCTATGACAATTTCGTCTAATATCTATGAGCAAAAAATTAAGCGTCTGGCCCCACAAATGAATGTCCTGAGTTTGTCCTGTCCCCGTTTTGCCCCAATTGTTGAATCAAATGAAATTAATTCAAGTGTGGCTAAAAAGATTGTCTATGAAAGCATGGCTCCTTTAGTTGATAGGGTAGATACCTTGGTTTTGGGTTGCACCCACTACCCACTTTTACGCCCGATTATTCAGAATGTTATGGGGCTAAGTGTCAAATTAATTGATAGCGGAGCTGAAACTGTTCGTGATGTTTCTGTCTTGCTCAATTACTTTGAAATTAACCGTAGTCGTGAGGTCAAAGACAAGACGGAAGAATACTACACCACAGCTAGTGTGCTTGGTTTTAAAGAAATTGCTGAGCAGTGGCTGGGTGAGGAAGTTACTGTCCAACATGTAGATTTGGATAAGGAGTTAGAAAATGACTAAATCAATTTTTGAATATAAGGATGATCAAGACTGGTACTTGGCTAGTTTTGGAAGCTATAATCACTTGACATGTTTTGGTGATGATGAGGCCTATGAACAATATGTTGACTTTTTTCAGGGCTTGACTAACACCTTAGATGTTAGTGGTTTTCAGTTACATGTTGTTAAACACTCTTCGGATCTTCGCTTAGTGTCTTTTATTTTGGATTGTTTGAAAGAGGAGCTTGGTCGAGACTTGGTCGTTACGCAACATCAAGGAACTTTGCTTGTAAGTGAAGGGGATAAGCTTCTCTATGTCCACGTACCTAGAGAAGGTGTCTCCTTGGATGATTTCTTTGGTTCTGATAATAAATCAGACTTTGGTGATGTTTTGTTGATTGCGACACGCAACGAAGGAAAAACCAAGGAGTTTCGGAAACTCTTTGGAAAGCTTGGTATTAAGGTAGAAAATCTTAATGATTATCCAGATCTTCCTGAGGTTGCTGAAACTGGTATGACCTTTGAAGAAAATGCACGCTTGAAGGCGGAAACTATTTCGAAATTAACTGGGAAGATGGTTCTTTCAGATGATTCAGGTTTGCAGGTAGATGTTCTTGGAGGTTTGCCAGGTGTGTGGTCTGCTCGTTTTGCGGGTCCAGAAGCTACCGATGCTGAAAATAATGCTAAGTTACTGCATGAACTTGCCATGGTACTTGATGATAGCAAACGCTCTGCCCAGTTCCATACAACCTTAGTTGTTGCAGCACCTGGACGTGATAGTTTGGTTGTTGATGCAGACTGGAAAGGTTATATTGGTCGAGAACCTAAAGGTGACAATGGTTTTGGTTATGATCCCCTTTTCTTAGTTGGTAATACGGGTAGGACAGCAGCAGAGCTTTCTACAGAGGAAAAAAATGAACAATCTCACCGTGGACAAGCTGTTAAGAAACTTATGGAGGTATTCCCAGCATGGCAGAACAAACAATAATCGTAATGAGCGACTCTCATGGAGAACGTGATATTGTAGTAGACATAAAAAAACGTTATCAAGGGAAGGTAGATGCCATTTTCCATAATGGAGATTCTGAGTTAGAATCAAGTGATTCTGTTTGGGAAGGTATCCATGTGGTTCGTGGTAACTGTGACTATGATTCAGGTTATCCAGAACGTTTGGTCGTGAAACTTGGTGATGTGATTACTGCGCAAACGCATGGTCATCTCTTTGGGATTAATTTTACCTGGGACAAGTTGGATCTTTGGGCACAACAAGAGGATGCTGATATCTGTCTATATGGGCATTTACATGTGGCAGCAGCTTGGCGAAATGGTAAGACTGTGTATATCAATCCAGGTTCTATTTCACAGCCACGTGGCCCAATCCATGAGAAACTCTATGCTAAGGTGATTATAAACGATGCAAAGATTCGTGTGGAATATTACACACGTGACCATGAACTTTATTCAGAACTTACACAGGAATTTGAACGATGATTGCTAAAGAATTTGAAGATTTTTTGTTGGCTCATTTAGACAACTATTTGATCCCATCAGATCAAGTTACTATTTTTATTGATAGCCATAACGCTGATCATGTGGTTTTGCTTTTGACAAGCAATGGTTATTCACGTGTGCCCGTTTTGACTAAGGACAAGCATTATCTTGGGACAATATCTTTGGCGGATATCAAGCGTTACCAAGATGAACATAACTTGCAAGAGTGGGAGATGGTTAATCGCGATATCGGACCGATGACTTCAGATGTTGTGGCAACAGTGAAAGATGATGCTAATCTAAGTGAGGTAATGCATAAGCTGGTTGATAATCCTTTCCTTGCAGTAGTTGACAGCCAAGGTATTTTTAAAGGAATTATTACACGAAAATCAATTCTCAAGGCAGTTAATAGCCTCTTACATGACTTTACACATGACTATATCATCATTCCAAAAACAACTGACAACTCAGATAACTGATTTTCTAGCTAGGAAGACCATTTCTGATAGCTCAAAACAAGCTTATGCTTATGATCTTAAGCAGTTTGTAAACTGTCTTCCAGGACGAGTAGATCAAACCAGTCTCAAGCTTTATGAAAATCAACTCAAGGAGTGGAAGCCTTCTGTGCAAAAACGTAAGCGCTCGGCTGTTAATCAGTTTTTGCTTTACCTTTATCAAAAGGGTGAGCTAGAGGAGTTTTTTAAACTGTCAGAGACTGCACCACTCCCTTCTCAGCAAGAAGAGTTAGAAATCTTTGATTTGTCGTCGCTCTATGAGGGACAAGAAGGGCCCGGTAAACTGGCTTGTCTGTTTATTCTAGAGTTAGGACTCTTACCTTCGGAAATCTTGGAGCTGAAATGGGAAGATATCGACTTGGATTTTGGTGTTGTAACAGTGGCTAAGGGAAGTACTAAGCGTGTTCTCAGACTGGATGGAGCTTTGAAAGAGCTCTTATTTGGGATTAAAAATGACAATAGTCAGGGATTGATTTTGAGTAAGGCTTTTACCCGTCAGTGGCTGTATAAGCAGATTCAATCTTATGTTGGTGGATGCGGCTTATCGGGGGTAACTGCCCAAGTCTTGCGCCAGCAATATATCCTTAGACAGATTGAAAAGGGAACGGGCGCCTTTGAACTTGCTCGTTTACTTGGGCTAAAAAGTCCAGTGACCTTGGAGAAATACTATAAAACCTAATGGATATTAAGTTAAAAGATTTTGAGGGGCCACTGGATTTGTTGCTCCATCTGATTTCTAAGTATGAAGTAGACATTTACGATGTTCCCATTGTTGAGGTCATCGAGCAATACTTGGCTTATTTGGCGACCTTGCAAGCTATGAAGCTAGAGGTTGCTGGGGAATATATGCTTATGGCTAGCCAGCTCATGTTGATTAAGAGTCGAAAACTATTGCCGACAGTTGTAGAGGATGAGCCTGAAGCGGATGATCCAGAACTAGAGCTCTTGAGTCAGCTAGAAGAATATGCACACTTCAAAGCAGCTAGTCAAGTGTTGGCTAAGAAGCATGAAGTGCGAGCTCAGTATTTTTCAAAACCAAAAGTAGAATTAGTTTATGAAGATGTGACGCTGAATCAGGATAAGACGATTCAAGATATTTTCTTGGCTTTTTCAAAAATCATGGCTGAAAAGCAAGAAGAAATTCGTCGAAGCCACACGACTATTGCACGTGATGATTATAAGATTGAAGACATGATGTTAATCATTGAGGAGGCCTTTAGTGCGAAAAATAAATTGTTTTTAGATGAGCTTTTTTCAGATGCTAAGGATATGAATCAAGTGATTACACTCTTTTTGGCAACTCTTGAATTAATTAAGATACATCGAATCTCGGTACAGCAGGAAACAATTTTTGGAACAATTACTCTAAGAAAGGAATGGACGAATGAGTAGTCACTTAGCACGATTAGAAGCCCTACTTTTTGTAGCTGGTGAAGATGGTCTTAATCTAAGGACTATGGCACAGCTCTTGGAAATACCAGTGACGGGACTGACTCAGTCCTTAGAAAAATTGCAAGCCAAGTATGAGGCAGATGAGGACACAGCACTTTGTTTATTGGAATCGTCAAATACCTATAAGATCGTGACTAAGCCTGATTTTGCATGTCTTCTGCGTGACTATTCCAAAACGCCAATCAACCAAAGTCTATCCCGAGCGAGTCTCGAGGTACTTTCTATAGTTGCTTATAAACAGCCCATTACTCGCGCTGAAGTTGATGACATTCGAGGTGTCAATTCCAGTGGCGCTATTGCCAAGCTTCAGGCTTTTGGTCTCATTCGAGAGGCTGGTAAAAAGGATGCTGTGGGTCGTCCCAACCTATATGCGACAACTGATTATTTCTTGGATTATATAGGAATTAACAGTTTAGACGAACTTGTGGCCATTGATCAACTAGAACTTGAAGAGCAAGAAACGAGCCTATTTAGGGAAGATGCTCCAGAAGATCTTGAGGATTTGGACAATTAAGATTAAACCTTGTTGAAACTAATCATTAAAAATTAAGAAACATAGCAGAGATGCTAGGTAGAAAGGATACAGCTGAAGCTGTAGAAAAAAGAATGCGAATTAATAAATATATCGCCCACGCTGGTGTGGCTAGTCGTCGTAAAGCTGAGGAATTGATTAAAGAAGGCCGTGTGACTTTAAACGGTAAGACCGTTATGGAATTGGCAACAATTGTCAAAAATGGAGACATTGTCGAGGTAAATGGAAGCCCAATTTATAATGAAGAAAAGGTATACTACCTTCTTAATAAACCACGTGGGGTTATTTCTTCAGTATCTGATGAGAAAAACCGTAAGACGGTTATTGATCTAATGCCCCACGTTAAGGAACGTATCTATCCTGTTGGTCGTCTTGATTGGGATACGACTGGCCTTCTTATTTTAACAAATGATGGTGACTTTACCGATAAAATGATTCACCCACGTAATGAGATTGATAAGGTTTATTTGGCGCGTGTTAAAGGTATTGCGACCAAGGAAAATCTTCGTCCTTTGACTCGTGGTGTGGTGATTGATGGTAAAAAAACTCAGCCGGCCCATTACAATATTATCAAGGTGGATCATGAAAAGAACCGATCAGTCGTCGAGTTGACGATTCATGAAGGGCGAAACCATCAGGTTAAGAAAATGTTTGAATCAGTAGGTTTGATTGTTGATAAGTTGTCACGTACCCGTTTTGGTACCCTAGATTTGACAGGACTACGTCCAGGAGAGTCACGCCGTCTAAACAAAAAAGAAATTAGTCAGCTTCATAACATTGCTGTTAACAAGGTTAAATGATGAAGAAGTTTCTGATTGCGTTAGTAAAGGCTTATCAGAGATGGATTTCTCCCCTGTTTCCACCGTCTTGTCGTTTTCGTCCAACTTGCTCAGTCTATATGATTCAAGCAATAGAAAAACATGGTTTAAAGGGAGTTCTTATGGGAATCGCCCGTATCTTAAGATGCCATCCCCTATCAGAGACTGGTGACGACCCAGTACCAGATTATTTTAGCCTAAAACGTAATAAAACTCCCTTGGACAATTGAATCCAAGGGAGCTTTTTTATGCTTAAATTTTTGACCATGTTTTTGGTAGGAATAGGAGCAATAAAGGATAGATTTCCAAACGTCCAGCAATCATAGCAAATCCCATGATTAGCTTAGACAAAGGACTAAAAATAGCGAAGCTATCAGTTGTTCCAAGTAAAGGTCCAATATTGTTAAATGTTGAAGCAGCAGCACTTGTCACAATCAAGAAATTTTGATTATCCAAGGACAGGATTGTAACTAGACTTAGTATGATCAACACATATACAGCCAAATAATTAAGAACGCTATGCTGTGTTTCTTTATCAAGAACACTTCCATTAATGTGTAGAGATAGGATACGGTTAGGATAGAGGCTAGCTAAGGTCTGATTACGTGCAATTTTAGCAATAATCATAGCACGGATAACCTTGAAGCCACCAGCTGTAGAACCCGCTGATCCCCCGATAAACATCAGGAGAAGTAGGATGTACTGAGAAAATAGTGGCCATTTGGTAATATCTGTTAGACCAAATCCCGTCGTTGTGATAATCGTTGACACTTCAAAGAATGAGTATTTAAACGAGTCAGCTAAACTGTGGTAAATCCCAAAAATATTGAGGATAATTAAACTTGTTGATACCGCAACAATCGTAAGATAGGTACGTAGCTCTTCATCTTGGAAGAAGAATCTGATTTTGCGAAGCAGGATATAGAAGTACAAGTTGAAGTTAACGCCAAATAGTAGGGTACCAACTGTAACCACATAAGTAATTAAATCGCTGTTATAGTAGGCAATAGAGTCATTATAGACTGCAAATCCACCGGTACCAGCACCTCCCATCGCAATGACAATACTATCGAAGAGTGGCATGCCACAAATCCATAGAATCATAGCAAAGATCACAAACATGCCCAGATAGATGATGTACAAAATCTGAGCTGTATTTTTGAGCTTGGCAACGACCTTACCAAAGACTGGACCAGGCACCTCTGCACGCATAACCTCATGATGACCATTTTTACTGTTGTTCATGATGGCTAGAGCAAAGACCAGCACCCCCATCCCTCCAATTAGGTGAGCGAAGCTTCGCCAGAAGAGGAGAGAATGGGTCAAGACCCCAGTATCTGTGAGAATAGTAGCCCCTGTAGTTGTGAAACCTGAGCTCATTTCGAAGAAGGCATCGATGACACTTGGGATTTGCCCAGAAAAAACAAACGGTAATCCCCCAAAGAATGACCAAAGTACCCAACAGAGGGCTACAATGAGCATTCCTTCTTTGGTGTAAATGCGGTAGTTCTTAGGTTTAAAGAGAGTACCAAGCACTCCGATAAAAAGGAGGATCGCCATAGTCCCCAAAATGCTGGCAAATACCTTGGCGTCTTCTTGATAAATAAGAGCCACGATAAGAGGTACAACTAAGAGTCCAGCTTCAATGAGGAGCAGTTTAGAAATAAGAAAACGGACAATAGATCGATTCATGGCAGCTTACCTCTTCAATAAGTCGTAAATGTGGGTTACGTTTTGCAAGAGAGTAACGACCACGATTTTATCGCCAATTGCCAATTTATCTTCTCCAGTTGGGAAGATGGCTTTTCCATTACGGATGATAGCAGCAATAAGGACACCATGAGCGAATTTAAGTTCAGAAAGTTTCTTCCCAGCGATTTTATTATTTTCCTTAATTTGGAATTGTAGGGTCTCGATACGGCCATTAGCTACGTGGTGAAGCGCGTCAAGACTAGAATCTTTGGCGTTATAGTGACCACGAACAAAGTGCATAACGGTATCAACAGCAATACTCTTAGGAGTGACAATTGTTGTTGTCTCACGTGTATCGACAATCTCTAAAAGACTGGTACGGTTGACCTTGGTAATATTTTTATGGACACCAAGACTTTCAAGGAACATAGAGGTGATGATATTTTCCTCATCTACTCCAGTTAGAGTAGCAACAGCATCATAACTAGCTGCGCTCTCTTCAAGAAGAAGGTCTTTAGCAGTACCATCCCCTAAGATAACGGAAACTTCAGGGAATATTTGACTAAAGGTTTGCGCACGGTCCATTTTCTGTTCAATCAATTTGACCTTAATACGGTTGTTTTTCAAGATATTTAGTAAGTAGTAGGAGATACGTCCAGCACCAATCAACAAAAGTTTTTTGATGCTTTTTGGTTTAATATAACTGTGGAAAAGTGCCATGTCAACACGTTTCCCAGTTACATAGATCTTATCCCCAGCTTGCATGGTAGCATTCCCGTATGGAATGGTGAGGTCGCCTTGACGATCAATCATACAAACCAAGATGTTACCGAATTTCTTACGAAATTGTTCCATTGTCATACCGGACAATCGGCTTGTTTCAGTGACCCTAAATGCCATAAGGATAACCCGTCCATTAGCAAAGGTTTCAACTGATAGAGCGTTTGGAAATTCAACGGTATTGGCAATATAGCGAGCAGTTAAAAGTTCAGGGTTAACTACTAATGAGAATCCGAGGAAGTTTTTGTCTTTGAAATAAGTATTAGAATATTCTGGGTTACGTACACGAACGATAGTTTCTTTTGCACCCATTTGTTTTGCCAGAACTGCTGATATCATGTTTACTTCATCTTTATCAGTCATGGCGATAAAGACATCGCAGTTATTAACCTCGGCTTGTTCCAAAATCTTGAAATTTGCCCCATTTCCAGCAAAGCCCATAACATCGTAGCGTTTACTGATGCGTTTGAGGACCTCTTCCTTTTCTTCAATTAAAATAACGTCGTGCTTCTCATCAACAAGAGAACGACAGAGTGCCGTACCGACTTTACCAGCACCTACGACAATAATACGCATGAGTTACCTCCAAATAATCATTACTATGATACTTTATTTTGGCCGAAAAATCATCCTTTTCAGCCAGCTTTATAGGTTATTCCTGTAAAAAAGGTGATGAAGTTAAAAATATTAATTTTTTTTCTACTAATAGTGTTGACTTTTACAGCTAAAGTGCTAAAATATACTCAACCATTCACTATTTTAAATCTAACCTGTCATGATTTAAGCTAATGAATGTCCATAACCATGTCGTCTGCTGAGCTTGACTCCGGGCGACATGGCATTTTTTATGTCTAGGAGAAGTCAGATGTCACGTAATCATATTGTCTTGTTTGAGCCCCGTATTCCACAAAACACTGGAAATATTGCACGTACCTGCGCAGCAACCAATAGCCCCCTCCACATCATTCGACCTATGGGGTTTCCAATTGATGACAAGAAGATGAAGCGCGCAGGCCTGGACTATTGGGATAAGCTTGATATCACTTATTATGACAATTTGGCTGATTTTATGTCTAAAAATCATGCTGGTCGTTTGCATCTAGTAACGAAGTTTGCGGATAAGACGTATTCAGAAGAGGTCTATGCTGATGGTGAGGATCACTATTTTATGTTTGGTCGTGAGGATACAGGCCTACCTGAGGACTTTATGCGTGAGCATCCTGAAAAAGCTATTCGTATTCCTATGAATGATGAACATGTCCGTAGTCTTAATGTCTCAAATACGGTTTGTATGATTGTCTATGAAGCTCTTCGTCAGCAGCAGTTTGAGGGGTTGGAGCTGAGTCACCGCTACCATCATGATAAATTAAAATAGATACTTCATGTTGTCTTAAAAGAATAAGTATAGTTATTGACTATCAACAAATTAGAAATCCATAAATTAAGAACCTTGTCACCAAGGTTTTTTTGTGTTATCCTTAAAGGGTCTTCGGGGCAGGGTGAAACTCCCGACCGGCGGTGATTCTTTGGATAAGTCCGCGAGCGCAAGCTGATGAGGTGTAATTCCTCAACCGACAGTATAGTCTGGATGGAAGAAGACCAGTCTTTTTGCGTAGGCTTTTTTTGGCATAGGCAAATCCATTGGGAACTTCTTTCAAATTGTTAAAATTTGGAGGAATTTTTTTATGACAAACACACATAAATTGGCTTACATTGCCATTTTATCTGCAGTTTCATTCTTGTTGCTTTATTTTTCATTTCCATTGATTCCAGCAGCAGACTTTTTGAAGGTTGATTTTTCAATCCTTCCTGTTCTTATCGCCTTGGTTATCTTTGATTTTAAGAGTGCTGTTGGTGTTCTCTTGCTTCGTTCATTGTTAAAGCTCTTACTAAACAATGGTGGCCCAGAATCAATGATTGGGCTTCCTATGAATTTTGTTGCTCTAGGAGTCTTTGTTTGGGGCCTAAGCTATTTTTGGAAGAAAAATCAAACAAGCAAGAATTATATTCTTGGTTCTGTTTTAGGAACGATTTTGCTTACAGTTGCCATGGTTGTTCTTAACTACATTTATGCAGTACCACTCTATGCTAAATTTGCTAACTTTGATATTGCGCAATTCATAGGTCTCTATAAATACCTTTTCGCTATGATAGTACCTTTTAACTTACTGGAAGGCTTGATTTTTTCAGTAGCTTTTGCTCTTATTTATGCCCCGCTTAAGTCTATATTAGTAAAATTATAAATATGAAACACAAATACACACATTATATTTACGCTTCCTTTGCCTTTTTGTTA
Source organism: Streptococcus sp. FSL E2-3494 (assembly GCF_038007085.1). NCBI lineage: Bacteria > Bacillati > Bacillota > Bacilli > Lactobacillales > Streptococcaceae > Streptococcus > Streptococcus sp. FSL E2-3494. Next base: position 29,010 of record NZ_JBBOWN010000002.1, on the reverse strand, counting down.
TTTGTTACTCTCGGTTACATGGTTAAGTTCTACCCTGAAGCCTTGACAGAATTTGATAGCAGCATACAAACTAGGGTTCGAGGAGACTTACCATCAGGACTGACACGCTTCTTTAAAACAATTACCATTCTTGGAAACACGCCGGTCCAGGCTATTATTGCAATTGTAGCAGTAATCTGGCTTTATTTACGTCAATATAAATCAGAAGCTATCTTTGTAGGTACCAGTGGGGTTATCGCTAGTGTTATGATTGTAAGTCTGAAGTACATTTATCAGCGTCAGCGCCCATCAATTACGCATTTGTTACATGCGGGAGGCTACTCTTTTCCTAGTGGCCATTCTTTAGGGACATTTATGATTCTTGGTGCTATTGCTATTGTCCTTGCTCAGCGTATGGAGAAAAAAGAATCCCAAGTAGCAGTTTATGGTATTACTGGCCTTCTGATTGCTCTTGTTGGACTGTCTCGTATTTATGTGGGTGTTCATTATCCAACTGATGTTTTAGCTGGCTTTACCCTAGCGTTTGGCTTGCTTAATGCTGTCTATCCAACTTATGACCGTATTCGCTTTGAATGGCGATTTCAAAGCAAACAGAAATAAAACAATATGCAGTTCTGAACTGCATTTTTTTGTTGGATAATCAAGATTTATCTTATAAAAAAACATTATTTTGTTATTAATGTATAAAAATATCGTATTTAAGACTAATATTCTGTTAAAAAAGCATTAACTGTATATTAAATATATTACAATTGTGATATAATATTTTTAAAGTTTTGATATAAAGGAGATTCTCTTGAACATAAAAGACAGCATTGGACTAAGAATCAAAACTGAGCGTGAACGCCAACAGATGTCACGTGAAGTGCTATGTTTAGATGGTGCGGAATTGACTGTTCGCCAGTTAATTCGTATTGAAAAGGGGGAGTCTCTCCCGTCTTTAGATAGATTATCGTATATTGCTAAACGTTTAGGAAAAAGTATGACAGAGTTATTGGATCAAGACAATATTACCATTCCTGACGAATATTATGAAATGAAGAATCGTTTGATTAAGTTTCCAACGTACAGAAACCCTGACAGAATAAAGTCTAAACTTACTTTGATTGAGGAAGTCTATGAGAAATTTTTTGATATTCTTCCAGAAGAAGAATTATTAACTCTAGACATTCTCGAAAATATATTGAGTTTTACTAGCTGGGAGGAGAGTCCAAAAGTTGAGGAGATATATGAAGACTTGTTTGAACAAGTCAAAAGGAAGAGGAAATTCTCAACTAACGATTTATTAGTCATTGACTATTATTTCTTTCATCTTTATGGCAGAAAACAGTATGACAAAAAACTATTTGAAAGAATTATAAAGAGAGTATTAAATCAGGAAATTTGGACAGATGATGTTTACAATATTGTTTTATTTAATGATTTGATGGCTATTGCTGCTTTAAAGATTTTTCACAATTCCTTCTCAGACTTCTTAACAGTTGTGGATAAAGCCTTAATTGTCATAGAAAAATCACAATTATATAGCTACAAGCCTAGTGTTTTTGTACTTAAGGCTAAATATGAACTTCTGCATAAAGAAAACAAGAAAGAGGCTGCAGAGAATTATGATAAGGCCATAATGTTTGCTTCCGTTTTGGAAGACTCGGTTTTAGAGGAAAGTATAAAGGCAGGAAAATTGGCAGATGGTTTATAGAAATGGTGGTGACATAAATGTCACTACTTTTTTAGGGTTAAATGTGTACTATAGAAATATAAATAATAGTTAAAAGGAGTTATATTTTGAAAACCCTGAAAATATTTGTACTATTTTCACTACTTATTGCTATCTTGCCTTATTTTGCAGGATGTCTTTAATAAGGAGCCATCATGCCAAAATGTCCATATATTTCACAGGTTGTTCAGCGTGATTGTGGGGTAGCTGCCTTAGCTATGATTCTCAAGCACTATGGTTCATCCTATAGTTTGGCTTATTTGCGGGAGTTAGCTCAGACTTCTCGTGAAGGAACTTCTGCGCTTGTTTTGGTTGAAGCGGGCAAGCAGTTGGGGTTTGAAACTCAGGCCATTCGTGCAGATTTAGACTTGTTTAAATAAGAAAACCTATCTTCCCCTTTTATTGTACATGTGGTTAAGGATGGTGGTATTCAACATTATTATACATTATTTGGTAAGGACAAGGGGCAGGTTGTAATTGGTGATCCAGATCCTAGCAAGAAGGTCATTAAATTGTCCCTAGAGGATTTTGACAAGGAATGGACAAGGGTTGCTCTATTTTTTGAACCGGGAGAAAACTACATTAAATATAAGGAAGAGGTACCTGGTCTTCTTTCGTTTTTACCAATTTTATTTCGTCGTAAAAGTTTGATAGCAGTCATCGTCTTGCTGAGCTTTCTGGTGACCCTTGTTAATATTATTGGTTCTTATTATTTGCAGTCTATTATAGACCGCTTGATTCCTCAAGAAGACTATTCTCTTCTGATTGTGATTTCTCTCGGTTTGTGCATCGCCTATCTAGCCCAACAAGTCTTCACTTTTTTCAAAGATTATCTTCTACATCGATTGGGTAATTACTTGTCCATTTCTGTTATCCTTCCTTATATTAAACATGTCCTTTCTTTGCCCATTAGTTTCTTCGGTTCACGTCGTACTGGTGAAATCACGTCACGTTTTAGAGATGCCAACACCATTATCGATGCTCTAGCTTCAACAATCTTATCGATTTTCCTAGATGTCACCATTGTGATAACTTTAGCTGTCGCCCTTATTTTACAAACCGTTCTCTTTTTTTGATGACCTTAACTTTGTAGTTCCTCTTTATGTTTTGATTATTCTGGCCTTTTTATAAGCTTTTTGAGAAGGAAAATTATCAATTGATGGAGGCAAATAGTCAGGTCAATACCGCTGTTATTGATGATTTGCGAGGTATTGAAACCTTAAAATCCTTGAGGGTTGAGGAAAGACGCTATCGAGAAATTGAGGTGAAATTCCATGACTATTTGAAGAAGTCTTTGTCTAAGGCCAAGTGGCAATTAACGCAGGATGGGTTAAAGACAGTGGTTCAGTTAGTTTCTAATGTCTTTATCCTCTGGTATGGGGCACAATTGGTCATGGAAGGGCAACTATCTGCAGGTCAGTTGATTACCTATAATATGTTGTTGAATTATTTTACAACTTCTTTAATTAATATCATCAATCTCCAATCTAAAATTCAGAAAGCCAAAGTCACCAATAATTGTCGGTAGTGTAAAATAAGTTGTGTAAACACAAAAAGGAATAAATCCGTTATAGTAGAGTTGCAAAACATTACTAGAAAGAGATTTATTCCTATGACTCAGTTTACCACAGAACTACTTAACTTCCTAGCCCAAAAGCAAGATATTGATGAATTTTTCCGTACTTCTCTTGAAACAGCTATGAATGATCTGCTTCAAGCAGAGTTATCAGCCTTTTTAGGGTATGAACCTTACGATAAATTAGGCTATAATTCTGGGAATAGTCGTAACGGAAGCTATGCACGGAAATTCGAAACCAAATATGGGACTGTTCAGTTGAGTATTCCTAGAGATCGTAATGGGAACTTTAGTCCAGCTTTGCTTCCCGCTTATGGACGTCGAGATGACCACTTGGAAGAGATGGTTATCAAACTCTATCAAACCGGTGTAACGACTCGAGAAATTAGTGATATCATCGAGCGAATGTATGGTCATCACTATAGTCCTGCCACAATTTCTAATATCTCAAAAGCAACTCAGGAGAATGTCGCTACTTTTCATGAGCGAAGCTTAGAAGCCAATTACTCTGTTTTATTTCTTGACGGAACCTATCTTCCCTTAAGACGTGGAACCGTTAGTAAAGAATGTATTCATATCGCACTTGGCATTACACCAGAAGGACAGAAGGCTGTTCTTGGATATGAAATCGCTCCAAATGAAAACAATGCTTCTTGGTCCACCCTGTTAGACAAGCTTCAAAACCAAGGAATCCAACAGGTTTCTCTTGTAGTGACCGATGGCTTCAAGGGGCTTGAAGAGATTATCAATCAGGCTTACCCATTAGCTAAACAACAACGTTGCTTAATTCATATTAGTCGAAATCTAGCTAGTAAAGTGAAACGAGCAGATAGAGCGGTTATTCTGGAGCAATTTAAAACGATTTATCGTGCTGAAAATTTAGAAATGGCAGTGCAAGCTTTAGAGAACTTTATCGCTGAATGGAAACCAAAGTATAGGAAAGTCATGGAAAGTCTGGAGAATACGGATAATCTTTTAACTTTTTATCAGTTTCCCTACCAGATTTGGCATAGCATTTATTCGACAAACCTCATTGAGTCTCTTAACAAAGAAATCAAACGTCAAACGAAAAAGAAGGTTCTTTTTCCTAACGAGGAGGCTCTGGAACGTTATTTAGTTACCCTGTTTGAAGATTATAATTTCAAGCAAAATCAACGCATCCATAAAGGGTTTGGCCAATGTGCTGACACACTTGAAAGCTTATTTGATTAACATTCTTCAACTCTACTTGAGTGTTTACACATAATTATTGACAGTATCTAATTGTCTTCAAGAAGTTTATGTTGTGGACAAGGAAGAAAAAGGAAAACTTAAAGAGTTATCTTTTAAACAACTTGCTTTTAAAGGAGTCAGTCACCGTTTTAGTTATCAGTAAGAGACTCTTAGTAAGATTGATTTGACGATTAATAAGGGAGAGAAAATTGCCATCATGGGTCAGAGTAGTTCTGGGAAAACGACTTTAGCGAAGATTTCGTCAGGTTATTACACAAAATCTAGTGGTCATGTAAGCCTAGACAAAGCTTCTATTAGCCAAGCGGAGTTGCGCCAGTTGGTGGCCTATGTTCCACAACAGACCTATGTCTTTATGGGAACAATATTAGAAAATTTATTGTTAGGCCTTGAAGGAGAAGTTGATGAGCATCTTATTCTGAAAGTCTGTGAACAAGCCGATATTTTGGCTGATATTCAAAAGATGCCCCTAGGTTTTCAGACCCAAGTATCTGAAGATGGAGGTCTGTCTGGCGGTCAAAAACAAAGATTAGCTATAGCAAGGGCTCTCTTGTCCAATCAACCAATCTTGATTTTTGATGAAGCTACAAGTGGTCTGGACAGGGAAACTGAAAGTAGAGTAATGGCCAATCTTTCTAAACTGACACGAACAATGATTTTCATTGCTCACCGTAGCAGTGTCTACCAACATGTCAGTCGTGTAGTGACTATGGCAAATGGGAAGCTTGAAGCAGCTAGTCCCAACTTCAATCCATTCCAGTTCATTTAAAATCATCTTCCTATTTATATAGAAAAATTAAGGAATCTAAAATTTCAAATCTTGCAGCCGTCTTCTTTATGTAGTATACTGGGGCATACTATTAAGAGGTGTAAACATGTTAGAGGCATATAAAAATTTTTGGTTAGATTATCTCGATTTTTATGGTCGTACAAAACGATTAGATTATTGGCGGGTTGTCCTGATTAATGGCGTTATCGGTAGCTTGGTTTTCCTACTGATGTACTTGCTTGGGCAAACAAAAGGTGCTGGATTTACATTGACGGATTTCATTCTATTTATAGCAGCAACGGCGCTTCCTACCATTTCTATGCAGATTCGTCGTCTACGTGATGCCAATTTCAATGTTGCTTGGATTGTATTAAAAGCGACACCACTACTAGTAGTACTTTGGGTGATGTATGCCTTTCCTATAAGAGATTCAAAATAACTCCAATATAAAAAGGATGAAACTAGTTAATCTAGTTCCACTCTTTTTTTCTTATAAAATAAAGCTACCTAAGAGGCTAACGAGGGTGAAGCTGATAGTTGCATAAAATACAGCGAGACGGGTCGCCTGGATAGGTTTATAAAGTCTAATAAGTGTTAGGACATACCAAATAAATAGTACTGTGACAAACCAACCTGATAGTAAGCGACGTGGCGTTACACCATAAAGTGCTATATAAACGCCAAAGAGTTTCCAGCCGGCGATAAGGGGCAAAGAGGCTAGCAAAAGTAAAGAGTAGGGTACTCAACAAACGAAGCCCCTTGTGGGTGAAGAAGTTTTCTTTAGAAAAAATGTAAAGTCCAGCTAGGATTCCCAAGTTAAGGGTAGAGACTCGAACTAATTGCCAGAAGCCCTGAACAGCAATATGTGAGGCTTGATGGGCTGGAATTTTGACTTGGTTGAGAGAAAGGAGTTCTCCCATTTGACTAGTGGCAGTTAATATGAATAGGGCATAAGTAAGGCAGAGGCTTCCGAGTACGATATAAGCTGCTACTTTTGGAAACTGACGGGTTGTTTTAAGACGGCCTTCAAATCGTTTTTGACTAAGTGGCTTTTCTTTTGCCAAATAGGTTGCAATAAGTTGAGCAAAAAGTCCTGAGCCAGAGGGATACTGGTTATTAAACGAGAGAATAATAATCCGTTATCCTTGAAGGTGATAGTGAAATCAAGTAGAGTAGCAAGTGTATGGAAGAACTGTTGCCAAAGTTGTCCGAAAGCAGGCAAGACCTGACTAGCAGCGAATACCATCAGTATCAAGGCAATCATGATACTAATGAGAATCATCCATTTGTGGTTCTGAACTGCGTGTTTTTCTTCTTCAGAGAGCTCTTGTTTAGGTGCTGTTTTATAGAGTAGTGTCCAGGCTCCGATAAAGAAATATTTCAGTGGGAAGATGCAGCTAGTGTATAATGAGGTCTAGCCAAACCATAATTCCCAAACGGTCTTGACTACTTTGTCCAGTACGTGCCATTAAGTAAAGGAGGATACTCGCATGAAGGCAAAGAATCTAAGCGCTCCCCCAGTTGTCGTGCAGACCCCAAAGACTAATTTGTAAACCTTGTAGTAGACTAGTGACCATAAGTATTGCCGATTCAAGTCGCATTCCCTTTGCTTTTCCACCTAATAGACGACAGCCCAGTTCAATCGTACTTATCAAGACAACGATTGCTGGAAAGGCAAAGGAAAAATGGGTCAAGTAAGTGACATATAGGAAGCAGGCCACGAGACAGGCGACAATCAGTCCCTTAATTTTCCAAATGTCTTTTGGTGAAAAATATTCCAAGAGTTTCTTGGTTTTGGTTTGAAGACTAGTCTTTTCGTCGGGATATTCCTGGGAGACTAGCTGTAAATTAGTAGTATAGTTATTTGTTTTAATCATAATTCTCCTTTTGGATGTTAGTCCAAAAAAGACTTTATTATAAAAAATGTTCAATTTTGTCACCCAACTGTAAAATTACTAAAAATAGGTCTATGGACTTAGGTCTGGAGAATGAGTTGGAAAAATAGGTGAGTAAAAAATATTATTCTCACATTGAATGATAGATTGTACGGGCTATATTGTCAGAAACTGTCAAATGCTAAAGATAGTTTTTTAGAGATTAACTGTTTGTTTATCTGGGATTGAGCAAAGGACTTCTATCGAGGATCACCAAAGGTGATGTCATTTTTTGACACTATATGTTAGATTGACTGCTATCTAAATGTTGCAAAATTTCTGAAAATTCGTTGACATGTTTTTTCAAAGTAGTATGATATTAACATAAAAAAACTTAGGAGGTTCTTATGTTAGGTGTCATCCTACTCTATGTTGGTATGGTTTTGATGAGTAATGGACTCCATCGTTTAGAGGGTATTCCTGATAAATCAAATGTTGTCATGAATATCTTTACGGGTGGTCTGGGTTTGATTCTCAACATTATTGTCATTGCTTACGGAGCTTGTACAGGGCAAGGTGCTGAATGGTTTTATGGTAGCGCTACTGGTCTTTTATTTGCTTTCACCTATCTTTACTCAGCAATCAATACGATTTTCGATTTTGATCAACGTTTGTATGGGTGGTTTAGTTTATTTGTGGCAATTAATACGATACCAGCAGGGATTCTTTGCTTAACATCTGGATACGGTGGTAATGCTTGGTATGGTATTATTTGGTTCTTGTGGGGTGTCCTATGGCTAACTGCCTTTATTGAAATTAATCTTAAGAAGAATCTAGGAAAATTTGTCCCTTACCTAGCTATTTTTGAAGGAATTGTAACAGCTTGGATTCCAGGGCTTTTGATGCTTTGGGGCAAGTGGTAAGCATTGATTTAAGGAGGAAAAACGATGCAATTGACAATGCGCGAGCAGGAAAAAATGATGATTAGCCTTGCGGCTATGATTGCTCAACGACGTAAAGACAAAGGAATCAAATTGAATCATCCAGAAGCAGTTGCTTTAATCACTGACTATGTGCTTGAAGGTGCAAGAGAAGGTAAAACTGTTGCCCAATTGATGGATGAAGCTCGCAATCTCTTAACACGTGAAGATGTTATGGAAGGTATTGCAGAAATGATTCCAATGATTCAAGTTGAAGCTACTTTTACGGACAGTACAAAACTGGTTACTGTTCATGATCCTATTCAGTAAGGAGAAATGTAATGATTCCAGGTGAATACCATGTGGCGAGTGAGCCAATTGATTATAACGGTGGTTATGAAGCCATTAGTCTTGAAGTGAAAAATGTGGGTGACCGTGCTGCTCAAGTGGGTTCTCACTACCATTTTTATGAAGCAAACGAAGCTGGTCTTCAATTTGATCGTGAAAAGGCGCGAGGCAAACGTCTAGATATTCCAGCAGGTACAGCCATTCGTTTTGAGCCAGGTGAAACGAAAACAGTACAACTTATTGACTTTGGAGGGAAACGTCGTATTTTTGGTTTCAATAACAAGGTCAATGGTTTCTTAGACTAGAAAGAGGACAAATCGATGAGTTTTAAAATGGATCGTGAAGAGTATGCTCAACACTATGGACCAACTGTAGGGGATAGTGTACGTCTTGGAGACACCAATCTTTTTGCAGCCATTGAAAAAGACTTTACTGTTTATGGACAGGAATCTAAGTTCGGTGGCGGTAAAGTTTTGCGTGATGGTATGGGTGTTAGTGCTACGGAAACACGTGACAATCCATCAGTTGTTGATACCATTATTACAGGTGCAACCATCATTGACTATACAGGTATTATTAAAGCAGATATCGGTATTCGTGATGGTAAGATTGTTGCTATTGGTCGCGGTGGTAACCCAGATACAATGGACAATGTGGACTTTGTTGTGGGTGCTAGTACAGAAGCCATTGCTGCAGAAGGTTTGATTGTGACTGCTGGTGGTATTGACCTCCACGTACATTATATTTCTGCTGACCTTCCTGAATTTGGTTTGGATAATGGAATTACGACCCTCTTTGGTGGTGGTACTGGTCCCGCTGACGGTAGTAATGCAACAACATGTACACCTGGTAAATTCCATATTACTCGTATGTTGCAAGCTGTTGATGATATGCCTGCTAACTTTGGTTTCCTTGCCAAAGGTGTTGGTTCTGAGACTGAAGTGGTTGAAGAGCAAATTAAAGCTGGTGCAGCAGGAATTAAGACACACGAGGACTGGGGTGCGACTTACGCAGGAATTGATAATTCCCTTAAAGTTGCGGATAAATACGATGTTTCTTTTGCGGTCCACACCGACTCTTTGAATGAGGGTGGATTTATGGAAAATACTTTGGAATCTTTCCAAGGTCGTACCGTTCATACCTTCCATACCGAAGGTTCTGGTGGTGGGCACGCTCCAGATATTATGGTTTTTGTAGGTAAGGAAAATATTTTGCCATCATCAACTAACCCAACTAACCCATATACTACAAATGCTATTGGTGAGTTGTTAGATATGGTTATGGTTTGTCACCACTTGGATCCAAAAATCCCAGAAGACGTATCTTTTGCCGAATCACGTGTTCGTAAACAAACTGTGGCTGCAGAAGATGTTCTTCACGATATGGGAGCCCTTAGTATCATGACTTCAGACGCCATGGCAATGGGACGTGTCGGTGAAGTAGCAATGCGTTGTTGGCAACTAGCTGATAAGATGAAGGCTCAGCGTGGTCCACTTGAGGGAGATTCAGAGTTTAACGATAATAACCGTATTAAACGTTACGTGGCTAAATATACAATTAACCCTGCCATCACCAATGGTATTGCAGACTATATCGGTTCTGTAGAAGTTGGTAAATTTGCAGATTTGGTTATCTGGGAACCAGCACAATTTGGTGCAAAACCTAAGTTGGTGCTTAAGGGTGGTATGTTAACTTATGGTGTTATGGGTGACGCTGGTTCAAGTCTTCCAACACCTCAACCACGTATCATGCGTAAATTATATGGTGCTTATGGTCAAGCGGTTCATAAAACAAATCTTACATTTGTCTCTCAATATGCTTATGATCACGGTATCAAAGAAGAAATTGGTTTGAATAAGATTGTTCTTCCTGTTAAGAATACGCGTAACTTGACTAAGCGTGATATGAAGCTTAATGACTACGCTCCAAAAACAATCCGTATCGATCCACAGACCTTTGATGTCTTTATTGATGATGAGTTGGTTACTTGTGAGCCAATCCATACGACATCATTGTCTCAACGTTATTTCTTGTTCTAAGGAAAACGCTATATACATGAGGCTGGATTTTTTCCTCCAACCTCTTTTGTATTTTACAGCCATAACGTTTTTAGCACTTATTAGGTTGCTATATGAGTCTGATGCTAGACTTTTAAAATGTAATAGAAAAGGAAAAAGTATGATTTTTACAAAAGTAGATGCTCTTGTTAAGGATATCGATGTGGACAAATACCATATTGAAACAGTCATTCTTTCGAGTGACGATCTTAACAAAAAAATTATTCGTGTGAAGAGTGATCATGGGAATGAATTTGGTATTCGTCTTGATAAGGGACAAAAATTGCAAAATGGATCTGCCTTTTTTATCGATGATCACCATGTCCTAGCTATTGGTGTTGAGTCACAGGATTTGATTGTCATCTCACCTAAAGATATGGATGAAATGGGAATCACAGCTCACATTCTTGGGAATACTCATAAACCGATTGAGGTGAAAGATGCCAAGATTTATTTAGAGGTTGACCCAGTTGTAGAGCAAGTCTTGACTCAAAAAGAGATTGCCTACACGATTGAAGAAGTGGTCCTTGATAAACCCCTACGCCATGTGAATTTAACTGCCCATGAACATTAATCCCTTTGCTAATGTATCTTTGCAAGATTATCTTGAAATTGTGCAAATTGTCGATTCAACCTTTCCAATTGGATCATTTAACCACTCATTTGGGATGGAAAATTATCTGCGTGAAGACACTGTAACAGATGATAAAGGTTACGAAGAGTGGCAAGAAGCCTATTTAGCCAGTCAGTTTAAATATGGTGAAGGTCTTGTAATCAAACTGGTTTATGATGCTATGGTTACAGATAACATAGACCAGGTTTGGTATTATGATAAGGTCTTGACAGTTTCAACGCAAGCGCGTGAAACAAGACAGGGGACTAAAATGATTGCTAAACAAATGCTTCGACTCATTCAAAGGCTTCATGCTATTCCGGTATTGGATGACTATCAGTCTAAAATACGTAAGGGTGTGGCCTTCGGCAATCCAGCTATTGTCTTTGCGCTCTATGTGTTTAACAAGGGCTTGGGATGTAATGAAGCCATAGCACTTTATGGTTATAGCGTGATTTCGACGATGGTTCAAAATGCTGTGCGTGCCATTCCCCTTGGACAGTTTGCTGGACAGGAGATTGTTTTACGTAGCTTTTCGCAATTAGAAAAAATGACACAAGAAATTCAAGAATTGGATGCGTCCTACCTTGGGGCCAATACGCCTGGTCTTGAATTAGCTCAGATGAAACATGAAACACAGGTATTCCGCCTATTCATGTCCTAAAATATCAACAAGGTTGAGAGGAAAAAACAATGACAAAACGTACTGTAATTATTGGAGTTGGTGGACCTGTTGGTTCAGGTAAAACCCTTTTGCTTGAGCGTCTTACACGACGTATGTCTGACTTAAATTTAGCAGTTATTACTAACGATATCTATACAAAAGAAGATGCCCTTTTCTTGGCTAAAAATTCAAGCTTAGACGAAGACCGTATCATTGGTGTAGAAACTGGTGGATGTCCTCATACTGCGATTCGTGAGGATGCCTCTATGAACTTTGAAGCGATTGAAACTCTTCAAGAGCGCTTTAATCATGATTTGGATGTTATTTTCCTTGAAAGTGGTGGAGACAACTTGGCTGCGACCTTCAGCCCTGATTTGGTTGATTTTACCATTTATATTATTGACGTTGCTCAGGGTGAAAAAATCCCACGTAAGGCTGGTCAAGGGATGATTAAGAGTGATTTGTTCTTGATCAATAAGACTGACCTTGCACCTTATGTTGGAGCCAACCTAGATCGTATGCGTGAAGATACCCTTCATTTCCGTAACGAAGATTCTTTCATTTTCACAAATTTGAATAATGATGACAATGTTAAGGAAGTAGAAGAATGGATTCGTAAGAATTTCCTACTAGAGGACTTGTAAGATGACACAAGTTTACGATGGCTTTGTCCATCTTGGATTTTCAAATCGAAATGGTCGTACAATTTCCCACAAGAAATATCAAGAAGGTAACTCTCGAGTATCGGCAGATAATTCAGATGCCAATGGCGTTCCTTACTATTTCCTCATTAATATGGGTGGGGGTTTTGTCGAGGGTGAGCAGTATCAAGTGACCATTGATGTTAATAAAGATGCTCATGCCTTGGTGACAACTCAAACACCTACCTATGTTTACAAGTGTGAGAAAGGACAGTTGACACAACAGAATACGTCTATCACACTTGAAGAAAATAGTTATTTGGAGTACATGGCTGATGAAGTTATTCCATATTTAAAATCACGCTATTTCCAAACAAGTCGTATTGATATGGATAAGTCTGCCCACTTGATTTATTCAGATGGTGTAACGGCAGGTTGGTCTCATGAGGATTTACCGTTTCAATACCATTATTTTCGTAATTTGACACAAATTTACCAAGATAATGAGCTTGTTTATAGCGATCAGACTCTCTTAGAGCCTGAGAAACAAGATATGTTTAAACTTGGTTATTTTGAAGGATGGCGTAATTACAATAGCTTGGTAATGGTGTCCCCAAATATTGACGAGGCTTTTGTTAAGGCTTTGCAGAAGCACTTAGAAGGGCTAAATCTTGAGTCTGATTTTGCCATTTCATCCTTAGATATCTCAGGTTTGGTGTTACGTATCTTAGGAAAAACTGCTGAGGATAATCGTCGCATCATTTATTCTTGTGCAGACTATTTTAGAAAAGAAATACATGGATTAACCACTTTGAATTTGAGAAAAAATGATATGAGGAGATAAAAAATGCATATTCCTGAAAATTACCTAAGCCCTATGACTTGTGCGGCAATGGGGGCAGTTATGTTGCCTATTTGGTATAAGGCTGTCAAGGAAGTGAAGGTAAAGGTTAACACTGATAAAAAAACGATTCCTATGTTGGGAATCGGGACTTCCTTGTCCTTCCTTATCATGATGTTTAATCTTCCAGCCCCAGGTGGAACGAGTGCCCATGCTGTTGGGGCAGTGCTAATTGCTATATTGTTAGGACCTTGGGCCTCCTGTTTAGCAGTTAGTGTGGCTCTAGCTATGCAGGCTTTGCTATTTGGTGATGGTGGGATTTTGGCCTTTGGTGCGAATGCCTTTTGTATGGCTGTTGTCATGCCATTTGTGGGTTATGCTGTTTATAAACTCTTGAATAAGTGGACAAAGAATAGGATAATTGCTAGCTTTTTTGGAGGTTATATTGGAATTGTAGTTGCGGCCCTGACTGTTGCGGTTTTACTAGGAATTCAACCGATTCTCTTTAAAGATAGCAGTGGTAATCCGCTTTACAATCCATATCCTTTGAGAGTGACGCTTCCAGTAATGGGCTTGACTCACCTGCTTATCGGCTTGGTAGAAGGATTTTTCACAGCCGGTGTTCAAGAATTCATTGAACGTTTGAATATTGATAATACTCAGGAAATAACGACTAAAAAACTACGTCCTTTATTGCTCTTTATCCTAGCCTTAATTATCCTAACGCCACTTGGTTTATTGGCGACGGGAACAGCTTTTGCAGAATGGGATGTCAAAGAGTTAGTAGAAAAATTGTCTCATTACCATGTGGAAGCCCAAGCGCCAAAAGGAATGTTGAATGGTTTTTCATTCAATGCCCTTTTTCCAGATTATAGTATCGCAGGCATTCCAGAAATTTTGGGTTATATCCTGAGTGCTGCCTCTGCTGTTTTGATTTTCTTCATCCTCTATCGCTTGATTTTCGGTAGAAAGATTGAAAAATGATTCTGCCAGATTGGATGTCGGAAGAGCGCCCAGTAGTTACTAAAGTCGGTAGAAATAACTTTCTTATCCGGAATCGTCACCATCTGGAAGCTCTTCTTCAAAAGTTTGAAACGCATCCTTTAAAAGTAGCATCAGTCTTTCATCCAACAGCTAAGGTTTTACTTCTCTTTTTCTTACTTGTTTTAGTGGGAATTAGCCGAAATCTCATAGTTTTGTGGATTGTAGCCTTGTTTTTAGGAGCTGGCGTGGCTTTTTTACCGCATTCTGTTTTAGTAAGAACTTTGAAAAAAACTGTAGTGTTGTTGATCTTCCCTTTAGTTCTTTATCTACCGCATCTCTTACTTAGCGGAGGTCAATCGCTCTTTCTTTTTAGACTTCCTTTGATTGCCGTAGCCATTGCTTATTATTCAGAGACAAGTACAATAAGTGATATGCTAGTGGCATTAAAAGGGTTGCATTTTCCTGATCTTGTTCTGCTCCAGTTAGATATCACCATAAAATATATCGATGTCTTTGGAAAACAATTAATGGATTTGCTCAAAGGGATTGAAGCACGAAGCTTTGGCGGCAACCATCGTTTCCGGATTGGAAGTAATATCTGGGGAATTTTATACCTTAAAGCTATACGCTATGGTGAGGAACTGACTCAAGCCATGGAAGCACGTTGCTTTGTTGGTGAGTATGTCAAGTCATCACAGTCATTCACATGGAAGGACTGGCTGGCCTTGATAGGTCTAGTAGCAGTGATTTTAGGACAGATTATGTTAGGAGGATGAGATGTTTCAATTGAAACAAGTGGCCTGTGCCTATGAACAAAAAAAGGTCTTTACTGGTCTTGATTTGGAGATTAGACAAGGACAATATGTGATGTTGATGGGGGAAAATGGGACTGGAAAATCAAGTCTTATCAGTTTATTAACTGGCTTCAAGCAGGAAGAATCTGGTCGCATTCTTTTCTTAGGGAAGGACCTCAAAGAATGGCTGAAGGACAAACGTCAAAAACGAGATTTTTATAGTCGCCTCGGAATCCTCTTTCAGGATGTGGATAGTCAGTTATTTAATTGTACTGTCTATGATGAGATTGCTTTTGGTCCACGTCAGCTAGGTCTTACCGAAGAAGTGTCACAGCGCGTTCAAGACACGCTATCCCTGCTTAAAATTGAAGATTTAAGAGATCGCGTTCCCTATCAACTGTCTGGTGGAGAAAAGAAGAAAGTGGCTTTTGCCAGTATCATGGTAACTAATCCAGATGTGTATATTCTTGATGAACCCTTCAATAATCTTTCTAAAGAATATGAAGAATTTTTTAGGGAACTTCTACATGAGCTTCATTCAGCTGGGAAAACCATTATCATGTCTGCTCATCACTTTAAGCATCTTCATCACGAAAAGGCTGATGTTCTTCTTTTTGAAGACGGCAAAGCTGATTTCTTTCCTGCCCAGGAAGTGCTCAGTAACCAGCAAGTAATTGAGCGTTTGTCACATTATTAATAAGGATAAGTAGGAAATCGTTCTAGGTTTCCTACTTTTTTCTTTGTCAAACAATTGATATTTTTAGGTGATAGTATTTTCTTATCACTTTGATTATGTTTAAGTATTAGTTAAGCTTAGTGAATTCTGTTACAATAAAAAAATCAATCTCAAAGGAGAGTATTATGAAACTTAAAAAAATTCTTGGAATTACGGGTGTAGCCATTGCTTCAGTGGCTTTGCTTGCTGCATGTTCATCTAAATCACCAAAAGAAGCATCTAAATCTTCAGGTGCTAAAGAAACAATTAACTTTGCCACTGTTGGGATAACAGCACCGTTCTCATATGAAGAAAACGGTGAATTGACTGGTTACGATGTGGAAGTGGCTAAAGCAGTCTTCAAAAACTCTGACAAATATGAAGTGAAATTCCAAAAAACAGAATGGTCTTCAGTATTTACAGGTCTTGACTCAGCTAAATACCAAATGGCTGGGAACAATATCTCTTATTCAGAAGAACGTGCCCAAAAATATCTCTTCTCATATCCAATTGCTACCACACCAGCTGTTTTGACTGTTCCAAAAGATAGTAATATTAAGAAATATGATGATATTGCTGGACACTCAACGCAGGTTGTTCAAGGAACATCGACAGTTACTCAATTGACAGAGTTTAATGATAAACATTCAGACAAGCCAGTTGAACTTAACTACACAAATGAAAATATTGAACAAATGTTGACAAATTTGAATGAAGGCAAATATGACTTCAAGATCTTTGAAGCACAAACTGTTAATGCAATCATCAAAAACAATAAATTGAGCAACTTGAAGACTATTGAGCTTAAATCTGATGAACAACCATACATCTACTTCTTGTTCGCAGATAATCAAAAAGATCTTCAAAAATTTGTAAACAAACGTTTGGAAGAACTCCAAAAAGATGGTACTTTGGCTAAGTTGGCTGAAAAATTCTTTGGAAACAAAGATTATATTCCAACTAAAGACGCTTTGAAAGTTCCAAGCAAAAAATAAGAAAGGAGTTGGGAATGATTCTCAGCTTTTCCATATAATTAAAATCGGCTCTTTGTCAACTGTAGTGGGTGACGAAAAGCCTTTGTTTATTATATGATAAATAAAAGAGGGAAATGATGAAAAAGGTAAAATTTTTGCCAACTTTGAAAATTGCTTTTGAAATTCTTATTGTTGTGTGTGGATAAATTATGAATGACAGTGCATAATCAATCAAATTAAGGAGAAGAGAAATGACCATATTAAAAACTTTTAGTGATACGGTGAAACAATATCCTTCTAAAGTTGCTGTTATGTATAGCGGAGGAGAGTTTACTTTTCAAGAAGTAGATGTGATGTCTAATTTTATTGCTAAGCAGCTACTACTCAATAGCGATGAAGAGACTGTACCTTTTTATATAGAAAAAAATAAGTATGTTTTACCAGTTGTTTTGGGGATAATGAAATCGGGTAAAATTCCGTTACCTATAACAAATAGTCTTGAGGTCAAAATATCATTAGAACGTATTAGCGAAGTTGTCTTTGACGTGTTGATAAGTGATAGGGATGTTAAACTTGAAAATCATTCAGTAACTCTTTTGCTCTTACCCAAAAAATTAGAAAGTTACAGTGAGTATCAAGAAGTAGCTACAACTAAAGAGAATGAAATTGCACATATTATCTGTACTTCTGGAACTACTGGGGTTCCTAAAAAAGTATTTTTAACTGATGATAACATAGATTGGCTTGTAAAAGAATTTTATAAAATTGTGAAGTTTACTTCCGAATCAAAATTTTTATTTACAACTCCCTATACTTTTGATGTTTCATTAACAGAGATTTTGGCACCTGTATATACGGGTGGTACTTTGGTTTGTTACGATGGTGGGATTCAGAATATTATTCGACTAGGAGAAACAATTGAGAAAAAGAAGATAACTCATTTATCATTATCTCCGTCTTTTGCTGAAACTATTATTGATATTAGTGGGCCAGAAGTATTCCAGAATTTAAGAGCGTTGTGTCTAGCAGGTGAGACATTTCCTAGTTCATTAGCGAATAGGTTGAGAGGGCTTATTCAGCAAGGGTGTCGAGTATTTAATTTATATGGGCCTTCAGAAACAACAATTTATGCAACCTACTATGAGTTGAAAGATAGAAAATATAATACTGTTCCAATTGGTAAGCCTTTGCCTGGGGTTCAACTAAAGATAGCTTCTCAAAAAGAGAATTCTAAGATGGCAGAACTTCTAATTGGTGGTAATGGAGTAACGGAAGGGTATAGACTACAACCCGAATTAAATAAAGCTAAGTTTAAGTTGATAGGTTCAAATAGGTACTATGTAACGGGGGACTACGTTTATTACCAAGGAGATAACTTGGTATTTAGTTCAAGAATAGATAGCCAAGTCCAAGTAAATGGTATTCGTATTGAATTAGATGAGGTAAAATCTATTGTAGATAAACTTAAATCAGTTAAATCATCACGAGTTGTTTTTTATAAGAAGAAACTTGTCGTATTTTATGAAGCCGATTTGAATATTAAAGAAGATATTATTAGAAGTTTACCTAGTTACTTAAATCCGACGGTAGTTAAAGTTGAGAGTTATTATCTCAATCAGAATAGAAAGTTGGATGTTCCAAAAATGCTTGAGATATATTATTATAAAAAACAAAGTCAACAAGGAGATGATGTTAGAAAAAATATTTTAGATGTACTATCTAAATTTGAAAGAGTTGATATCACAGATTTGGATTCGTTAGAATTAGTTAGATTTTATTTAGAGATTGAGGATATCTTTGATATTGAAATTAAAGAAAATGATTTTTATAGGCTAAAGAGTGTAGATTCGATTGTGGACTATATTAGAAATAAATCATTTTTTCAAGAACGTTCAACTGAGCCAAACGATAGTTTTACTAAAGAACATGACTTGGTTAATTTAGAGTATAATCTCACAAAAATGAATTATCGTTATTTGAAAAATATTATTACTCCTAGCCCGACACAAAAGAGACTTTATAAAAACAATCAAAATCGTGTTATTGGTTTTAATTTAGCACTGGAAGAAGTGACTTATTTAGAATTGAATAAGCTGCACCATATTATTAAATATTTAAGCTATAAAATTGATATATTTAGACTTGTTGTCGAAAAGGAGCAAACTCGATTTAGCATAGGTATTGTGAATGAAGGAGATTACTCACCTAATATTATTGTACTAAATAATTTACCAACAGAGTTAGAATTACAAGGAATATTAGATAATATAGAAGTGATTCCTATTCCAATTATTGTGGTGGGAACAAGAGATAAAAAAGTAAGATTTTATTTTCCATATCATTCTATTGATGCATCATCATTAAATAAACTTGGAGATACAGTATATCAACTGTACGAAAAAAAGATAGTTATTGATGAAGTACCTAGTAGTTCACTGGTTGCTTTTTCGCAGTTTAAAAGGGAGGTGTTACAGAATGATGTCTCTGGGGATGTTCTTGCTAGATTGCCAAAGATAAAGCCTGCTATTGAGTTTGAGAAATTAAATGATGAAGTTCAATGTTTTCAAGTTTCTTTACCAGAAGATATTAAAGGAGACGATGTATATCTTTTTACAATTTATGCTATCTCACAGTGTATTTTAAGCGACTATAATCTGTCTGCTATATCTGGGGGTCTATCTTTGGATTTTAGAGATTATGAACAGTTTGATGCGTATGACTTAATAGGAGACATTCACAAGAAAATTCCATTCCAAGTAAATCGAACTGAAACTTTTGAGGAGTTTAAAAACTCTCATTTCAAAATTTTGGAGATCTATCGTACAGGTATTGATTACTATGAAATTGCAATGTTAGGAAATGATATGAGTGCTAAAGAAGTGCAAGAACGATTAAATAATCTGTCTCTATCAATAAATTTCATTGGCGAAGCATTTAGGTTAAAAGATACTATTAATAATATAATTGATGTTGATTTTGATAAAAATTTTATTAATGTATTTGTACATGAGCGATTTGCATACGCAGTTATAAAATCTGAGTTATTGAGTAATAGTGTTTATGACTTAATGCATAAAGATAGCAAATTCGAGCTAAAAGTAATTGATAAAAAACGACTGGAAAATGAGGAGACAAACCGATGAGTATTTATAAAGATATAGTAGAGGGGTACCAACTGAATAATATTCAGGAAAAGGATAAATTGAATAACGTTTTGGTACAGCTTAATGAAAAAGATGATCAAGAGATGATAAATAGAAAGAATTTCATTGGGCATTTTACAGCATCAGCATTTGTTATTTCAAAAGATAACAGGCGTTTATTGATGGTTCACCATAATATTTTAAAAAGATACCTACAGCCTGGGGGGCATATTGATAAAAATGATAGAAACCCGCTAGATGCAGCGAAACGTGAGCTGTTTGAGGAGACTGGGATAGATTCTGAAATATTGACGTATCAATGTGCAGAACCATTGAATAGCTTGATACCTTTTAATGTTTCTGTGCATAAGATACCAGAAAATAAATTGAAGAATGAGCGTTCCCACTACCATTATGACTTGCAATATTTATTTTATATTGAAAATGAGGTTGATGTGAAAATTGACAGCAACGAATCGAGTTCCTATGAGTGGATTCAGCTAGATAATGTAAAGGACATGGACGGCTATAAGGAAATCATTAAGAAGATTGAAAAACTTGAAGCAGCTTCTCAAGAACGTTTTTTATCTAATATGCTGAAAGGTGCATCGTTTGAAGACATATCATGTATTACTGTACAACATATTATTCCAAGTACAATACCGATTATCATGACATTGCAAAAAATATTTGGGCATCGTTTGTTAGTGTGTGCTAAACCAAACTCTGTTGATAAGATGGTATGGCACAAGCTAGAAAATATGGGGGTAAGATTAACATTAGCTTCAAGGGATGAATATTTTAATGTAGATTATCTGGGGATAAAGAGTAAAACAATTTTATTAGACATTGGTGGGTATTTTGCCTCAATTGCTCAGATTCCAAACTTACCTATCGAGTGTATCATTGAAGATACAGAAAATGGGATTCAAAAATATGAGAATGTTATTGATCAAATAGAATATCCGTTATTTTCTGTCGCTAGAAATCCCCTGAAGAAGAATGAGGATTACTTAGTTGGTGCGGATATTGTTTTTGGGACAGATTATATATTACATCAAAAAAATTTATTAATGCAATATATGCAAGTGGTTTGTATTGGATATGGGAAAATCGGTTACGGCATCTGTACCAAATTAAGAGAACTTGGTATTAGACCGAAGGTGCTGGAAAAAGATAGCATGAGAACTATTCAAGCGGTACGTGATGGTTGCGACATTTTGCTAGAAAAAGATTTCAAGAATATTGATTTGATTTTTTGTGCGACCGGTTCAAAAAGTCTAGATATTTTAGATTTTCGCTCTATCAAAGATGGAACCTTCCTAGTCTCTGCAACATCTAGTGATGATGAATTTAATTATAGCTATTTATTGGATGAATATGAAGAAATAGTCGAAACTTCATTAATCACTAGATATGAAAGTGAAGACAACTATTTCTATCTGTTAAATCAAGGAACACCAACTAATTTTGTAGTAAACTCCGCTTTGGGAAATTATATTTTATTAGTCCAGGCAGCCATTCTATATACAGCTAAGAAGTTTATTGAAGATAGAGAAATGGCTATAGCTAAGCAAGTAAACACTCTTTCGGATGAGGATAACTATAATATTGCGAAGCAATGGTTAGAAGAGTTCTGCTAATGAACAAATATCTGAGGAGTTTATTTTGAATAAAAAAGAACAACAAAATACATATTTACTTGTAGGGAGCCGTATTATTTCTCGTGTTGGAGATATTATGTTTGACTTTGCGAATAACACTTTTTTATCGAGTGTAAATGTTAAGTCACTTATGTTAGTTGGTATTTATCAGACATTAGAAAACATCATCAGTGTGATTTTTAATCTTTTTGGTGGTGTTCTGTCTGATAACTTTCAAAGAAAACGGATTATCATTTTAACAGATATTTTAAGCGGAGTATTGTGTCTTGCCTTATCTTTTATTTCTAATCAGCAGTGGTTGATTTATGCTGTGGTTATCACAAACATTATATTAGCTTTTTTCTCATCATTTTCAGGCCCTGCTTATAAGGCTTTTACTAAAGAAGTGGTGGAAGCAGATAATATTTCAAAACTAAACTCATTACTAGAATCGTTTATAACGGTAGTTAAAGTCGTTGTTCCCCTGGTATCGGTATCTCTATACGGTTTACTAGGATTATATGGTATTTTACGTCTAGATGGGATAACATTTATTGCATCTGGGTTGCTTATTCTCTTTATTCGTCCCATACTTGAAGAAAGTACTGGGAAACAGGTGTTTTCATTATCGAAAATCTTTTCAGATCTTTTTGAAGGAGGAAGGTATCTAGCTAGTCAAAAGGAAATTTTGTACTTGGTTATTTTATCTGCGATTGTTAATTTCTTTTTAGCAGCTTATAATCTGTTGTTACCATATAGCAATCAGATGTTCCCAAGAGTTACCGTTGGCTTATACGGTGTTTTCCTAGGAGCAGAAGCAGTAGGTGGTCTTATTGGAGCGTCTTTAAGCAGTATTCTCAATAAAGTTTTGAAAATAAAAACAATGATTTTATATCTTGGAGTATCAGGTGTTTTTCTATCTTTGACACCTATGGTATACTGTGTTTTTCCAAGTGCTTATATGCTTGCGTTATATCCTGCTTTATTCAACTTGTTTTTGACTATGTTCAACTTACAGTTTTTTTCATATATCCAAAAGAATGTGGATAATGTCTTTCTTGGTAGAGTTTTTGGGATTATTTTTACTGTTGCAATTTTATTTATGCCCATTGGGACAATGACATTTACTTTTCTTTTAAGCCCTAAAAATATCTTTAATTTTGTTATCGTTGGTTTATCTATAGGAGGTATTTCGCTTCTCTTTTATAGGATTTTTAGCAAAAGATTGAGGTAAATTTTCAGAGTAATTTTAGCTCCGATGGCGTAGTAAAATTGCTTAGTAAAGTCACAATTTATATACTTGTTAGGGCAACCATTACACACATAAGGTAATCGTTTTAGAAGTGGGCGGGCCTCACATTTTGAGTGTTGATTGATTCCTTGATGGTAAGGTGTTTACATACTTTTTTAGAGACAGTAGATGGGTCGCCGATTAGTTTAGAAATAGCTCTAAATGTCTTGTTCGTTTCTCATAAAAGTCAGCGATATTGCAGGGATTGGTATGACTAGCTGAAGCGATGTTGTGAATGTACTTGAACAAGATTTTACTGGCATAGGGATTCCCTCGTTTAGTGATGTGTTCCTTAGCGAGAAAGTTCCCAGATTCATAGTGTCTCAGGTCAATGCCAATAAAATCGTTGATTTGATTGGTATACTGCGACGAATATCTCCCAATTCGCCAATGATAGATGTCGCTGTGGTTTCTGCGATGCCAGGAATTGACCGTAAGATGTCATACTCTGGTAAAGGCTGAGCTAGAGCTACCATGTCGTTTAAGACAACCCGTCTGCGTTCAGAAAGACGAAGCAATTCGGCTCTTTGTCAAACAATTGATATTTTTAGGTGATAGTATTTTCTTATCACTTTGATTATGTTTAAGTATTAGTTAAGCTTAGTGAATTCTGTTACAATAAAAACAATCAATCTCAAAGGAGAGTATTATGAAACTTAAAAAAATTCTTGGAATTACGGGTGTAGCCATTGCTTCAGTGGCTTTGCTTGCTGCATGTTCATCTAAATCACCAAAAGAAGCATCTAAATCTTCAGGTGGCAAAGAAACAATTAACTTTGCTACTGTTGGGACAACGGCACCATTCTCATATGAAGAAAATGGTGAATTGACCGGTTACGATGTAGAAGTGGCTAAAGCAGTCTTTAAAGACTCTGATAAATATGAAGTGAAATTCCAAAAAACAGAATGGTCTTCAGTATTTACAGGTCTTGACGCAGGTAAATACCAAATGGCCGGGAATAACATCTCTTACTCAGAAGAACGTGACCAAAAATACCTCTTCTCATATCCAATTGCTACCACACCAGCTGTTTTGGTTGTTCCAAAAAATAGTGAGATCAAGAAATACGATGACATTGCTGGACACTCAACACAGGTTGTTCAAGGAACAACAACAGCTACTCAATTGACTGAATTCAATGAGAAACATCCAGATAAGCCAGTTGAACTCCACTATACTAATGAAAACATTACACAAATGTTGACAAACTTGAATGAAGGTAAATATGATTTCAAGATTTTTGATGCACCAACTGTTAATACAATCATCAAAAATAATAAGTTGAGTAATTTGAAGACCATTGAACTTAAGTCTGATCAACAACCATACATTTACTTCTTGTTTGCTGATAATCAAAAAGACCTTCAAAAATTTGTAAACAAGCGTTTGAAAGAACTCCGAAAAGATGGTACTTTGGCTAAATTGGCTGAAAAATTCCTTGGAAATAAAAACTATATTCCAGCTGAAGATGCGTTGAAAGTTCCTAGTAAAAAATAATAAAGAAGGCTGGGATTGATTCTCAGTTTTTTCATATAATTAAAATCTAGGGCAAGGTATAGTTAATAGCTATAGAGATATACAATTATAAACAATTTGCTACAATTCTCATCTTATGGGATAATAATTTAACACTTAAAACAATTAAAGGGAGTTCGTTATGAAACTTAAAAAAATTCTTGGAATTACAGGATTGGCAGTCGCTTCAATAGTAGCCTTGGCTGCTTGTGGTGCCGGTGGTAACAAATCTGCTAAAGATGATAAAACATTGACAGTTGGTATCATGACTTTGGATGATACAACTGAGCCAGTGTGGGATAAAGTCAAAGAATTGGCTAAAGACAAGGGTGTTACAATTGACTTGAAAGAGTTCACAGACTATAATCAACCAAATGAGGCTCTTAAAAATGGTGAAATCGACGTTAATGCTTTCCAACACATCTATTTCTTGAACAACTGGAACAAAGAAAATAAAGGTGATCTCGTTCCAGTAGCTGATACACTCATTAGCCCACTCCACCTTTTCTCAGGAACTGAAAACGGTAAAGCTAAGTATAAGGATGTTAAAGAGCTTCCAGAGGGAGCTACTATCTCAGTACCTAACGATAGTACAAACGAAAGTCGCGCTTTGACTCTCCTTCAAACAGCTGGTTTGCTTAAGTTGGATGTTAAAGATGGCGAATTGGCAACTATCAAGAATATTTCTGAAAATCCAAAGAAATTGGAGATCAAAGAAATCTCTGCTGAACAAGCTGCCCAAACTCTTTCATCAGTAGACGCTGCAGTTGTTAACAACTCATATGCACAACAACAAAATGTTGACTATAAAACAACCCTCTTCCAAGAAGATCCAAGTCGTCAAGATTTGAAAGAATGGGTTAATATCATTGCAGCTAATAAAGATTGGGAAAAATCAAACAAAGCCGATGCTATCAAGACTTTGATTAAGGCTTACCAAAATGATGAAGTTGCCCAAATCATTTATGATGCTTCTAACAAAGTTGACCTTCCAGCATGGAAAGGTGCACCAACACGAGATCAATTGGAAGCTAATTCAAAGAAATAAGCTAAGGGCGAAAGGGCGTGTGAGAGCACGCCGTTTTGTCGTATATGAAGGAGTCTATTTGATGGCATTTCCTAGTGAAGAAGAGCAGCTACGAAAGTTTCGTAATGATGAAGTTGCTCAGCACTATTTTGAAGTTTTGAGAACTTTGATTTCTAAAAAATCTATTTTTGCTCAAAATATTGGTCTCTATGACGTTGCTGCTTACCTCGGTGAAATTTTTTCTCGTGTAGGAGCAGAGGTAACTGTTGACGAGACCTATGCGGCACCTTTTGTCTTGGCTAAATTCAAGAGTCCAAACCCAGATGCTAAGACGATTATCTTTTACCAACATTACGACACTGTTCCAGCAGACAATGATCAACCGTGGACGGATGATCCTTTCTGTTTGACAGTTCGTAAGGGTTACATGTATGGTCGCGGTGTCGATGATGATAAGGGGCATATTACAGCCCGGTTGACAGCTCTTCGTAAGTATATTCGCGAGGTCGGAGACCTTCCTGTTAATATTACCTTTATGATGGAAGGGGCTGAGGAGTCTGCTTCGACTGACCTTGGAAAATATTTAGAAAAATACCGTGATGACCTTCTCCCAGCAGACTTATTGGTTTGGGAACAAGGAAATCGAAATAGTAAAGGACAATTAGAAATTACGGGTGGCAACAAGGGGATTATTACCTTTGACTTGTCTGTCGAGAGTGCGGATGTTGATATCCACTCTAAATTTGGTGCGGTTATTGAATCTGCTTCCTGGTACTTACTCAATGCTATTTCAAGCATGCGTGATGATCAGGGACGTATTCTTATCGATGGTATCTATGGGAAAATTATCCAGCCAAATGAACGTGAGATGGATCTTATCGAGACTTACGCCATTGAAAATGCAGATAGCCTCCGTAAGATTTATGGCTTAAAACTACCAATTTTGGAAAGCGACCGTCGTGCTTTCTTAAAAACGTATTATTTTGAGCCAGCTCTTTCTATTGAAGGGATTTCGACAGGTTATCAGGGGCAAGGTGTTAAGACCATTCTGCCAGCTCAAGCCAAAGCTAAGATGGAGATGCGCTTGGTCCCTGGTTTGACACCTGAGTATGTTTTGGATTGTATCAAGGCTCACCTCAAAAAAGAGGGTTTTGATCATATCAAGGTAACCTTCACTCTTGGTGAAGAAAGTTATCGGAGTGATATGTCAGCTCCTGCTATTGTCAACGTTATTGAGTTGGCAAAAGGCTTTTATGAGGAAGGTGTCGCTGTACTTCCGACAGCTGCAGGCACAGGTCCTATGCATATGATTTACGAGGCTTTGGGTGTTCCTATGGCAGCTTTCGGTATAGGAAATGCTAATAGTCGAGATCATGGTGGGGATGAAAATGTTAGCCTAGCAGATTACTACACCCATATTGAACTAATTAAGGAGTTAATCGCAAGTTATGAGTAATGTCATTATTGATTTGAAAAATATTGATATCACCTTTACGCAGAAACGTCGCACTATTCAAGCGGTTAAGGATGTGTCCATACAGATTGAAAAAGGTGATATTTACGGAATCGTTGGCTATTCAGGGGCTGGTAAATCTACTCTTGTTCGTGCTATCAATCTTTTACAAGTACCTACAGCTGGTAAAATCACTATCGGTGAAGATGTGATTTTTGAGGATGGTCAGGTTCAATTAACGACAAGAGAATTGCGTCAGAAACGTCAAAAGATTGGGATGATTTTCCAACACTTTAATCTTATGGCTCAAAAGACAGCTTATGAAAATATAGCCTTTGCTCTTCGTCATTCTAAACTAAGTAATGAAGAGAAGGATAAAAAAATTCGTGATCTTCTAGAGTTGGTTGATTTGGCAGATCGTGCCGAAAACTATCCTGCACAATTGTCAGGTGGTCAAAAACAACGTGTAGCGATTGCGCGTGCCTTGGCTAACGATCCAGAAATCTTGATTTCAGATGAGTCTACATCAGCTCTAGACCCTAAGACAACTAAACAAATCCTTTCACTTTTACGAGATTTGAATACAAAACTTGGGTTGACAGTTGTTATGATTACTCACGAAATGCAAATCGTCAAAGACATTTGTAACCGTGTGGCTGTTATGCAAAATGGTCAACTTTTGGAAGAAGGAAGTGTTCTTGATATCTTCTCAAACCCACAAGAGGATTTGACACAAGAATTTATTGAAACTGCAACAGGGATTGAGGATGCCTTGGCTAAGATTAATGCACAACCTTTGGTGAAAAACTTACCTGTATCTGCACTTCTTGTTCAGCTTAAATATGTAGGTTCTTCAACAGATAAACCCCTTTTGACTGAAATCTTCAAAGACTTCGGCGTTTCAAGTAATATTCTTTATGGAAATGTTGAGATTCTCGGTGATACCCCTGTTGGTGAATTGGTCGTTGTTTTAGATGGTGATTCTGATAAGGTTATTGCTGCGCAAAAAGCGATTGAAAATGCAGGTGTTAGCTTGCGAGTACTTAAGAAAGGAGACCAATAATGTCAGATTGGATTCAACAAAACTTTCCAGATATTTATCGTATCGGTATGCAGGGGGCTAACTCTTGGCCAGATGCCATCTACGCGACACTTTATATGACTGTGATTTCCTTCATCATTGGTGGGCTTCTCGGTCTCATTATGGGTCTCTTCTTAGTATTGACAGGTCCTCGCGGTGTCATTGAAAATAAATTTATTTTCCAAATATTGGATAAAATTACTTCAATCTTTCGTGCCATTCCTTTCATTATCCTCTTGGCCATTTTGAAAGACTTCACATACTTTATCGTAGGGACTAACCTTGGTAAGACAGCGGCTTTGGTCCCATTATCAGCTGCAACCTTCCCATTCTTTGCACGTCAAGTACAGGTTGTACTGGCAGACTTAGACCGTGGAGTGATTGAAGCAGCACAAGCTAGTGGTGCAAGTCTTTGGGACACGATTAAGGTTTATCTTGGCGAAGGACTCCCAGAATTGATTCGTGTATCAACAGTGACTTTGATTTCCCTTGTGGGTGAAACTGCCATGGCTGGAGCTATCGGTTCAGGTGGTCTCGGTTACATCGCCATCTACTACGGATACAATCGTTCAAGTACATCAGTTACCATCTTGGCAACCTTCTTGATTTTGATTTTGATTTTCCTTATTCAGTTTCTCGGTGATTTCTTGACCCGTAAGTTGAGTCATAAATAGAATTTGAAAGCCTATTTATCAAAGGCTTTTTTCATATCTTGACGATTTCAGTAATTTATCATAACATGGAAACTGTAGAATGCTTTGTGGTTGCCCTAATCACAAAAAGGAGTTAATTAGTTATGAAACGTTTTATTTCAGCTTGGAATAGGACCAGTCTGATTAAGCGTATTGCCATTGGTGTGGTAATTGGCGCTATACTTGGTTTACTGATTCCAAAGATTACGGTTATTGGTCTTTTGGGAGACATGTTTGTTGGTGGATTAAAGGCGATTGCACCACTCTTGGTTTCCGCTTTGGTTGCGAATGCCCTCTCTCAAACACGTGAAGGTCAGCAGAGTAACATGAAGACAGTTATTGTGCTTTATCTCTTTGGTACCTTTGCGGCTGCTTTGACAGCTGTTATTTCTCACTATATTTTTCCAATTTCCTTAAAATTAGGAGCAGCCTCAGCTACTAAGGCGGCTG